>DASTRG010000059.1:0-15671 GCA_035761325.1 Rhizomicrobium sp.
GATGCCTATGCTGGCCGCGATTGCGGCCGTCGCGGTAATGCCTTCCGTCGCGGCCGGACAGGCCGCCGAACCCGATGGCCTGGTGCTGCCGCCCGGCTTTCATGCCGAAGTCGTGGCCGACGGCCTGGGCCCCATTCGCCATATGGCCCTGCGTGGAAACGACATCTATGTCTCCACCCGGCATGGCCGCGATCAGCCCTCGGTCGGCATTGTCGCCATTCGCCTGGGCCCCGACCACAAGCCGCTGCAGACCGCCCACTTCAGCAAGGTCGACCAGGGCACGGGCATCCGCATCCATGACGGTGTGCTCTATGCCGCGTCGGGCACGGGTATTTGGCGTTTCAGGCTGGACGACATGCTGGTGCCCACCGGTGAACCGGAAGAGATCGTGACCGGGCTGACCGCCACCAACCATCCCATCGCTTTCGACGGCAAGGGTAACCTCTATGTCGGCATCGATGGCGGCGGCGGCGCCAGCAACTGCCCCGATCCCAATACACCCAAGGGGGAAAAGCCCAGGGGCCTGGATCCCTGTCCCCTGCTGGAAACGCGCGGTGGCGTCTGGCGCTTTGACGCGGCCAAGACCGACCAGAAGCTGGCCGACGGCACCCGTTTCGCGACGGGCTATCGCAACATGAGCGCGATGGACTGGAAGTCCGGCGATACTCTTTATGGCGCCTGGCACGGGCGCGACGCGACCCACAAGACCTGGCCCGACCTCCTGACGCAGGCCGATGACGACCACATCGCCGACGAGATGCACCGCATTGTCCAGGGCACCGACATGGGTTGGCCCTATACCTATTGGGATGGCGCGCGCCGCGAGCGGCTGGTAGCGCCGGACTATGGCGGCGATGGCAAGAAAGTGGCGCTTCGGGGAAAGTATGCAACGCCGGTGGTGGCCTTCCAGCCGATGCGGCCGGCGGTCCTGGACCTTGCCTTCTATGAAGGCACCCGCTTTCCGCCGAAGTACCGGCACGGTGCGTTCCTGGCCATGCATGGCGGCGGGGCCGATGGCACTGTTCTGCCGCAAGGCCATGCCGGCTACTCGGTGGTCTTCGTGCCCTTTGCCGGGAACAAAGCCGGCAAGCCGGTGGACTTCATTACCGGCTTTGCGGGGACCGATCCGGCCGACCGGAACGTCAAGGCCGCCGCCTATAGGCCGGTGGGCGTGGCGGTCGGGCCGGAGGGCGACCTTTATGTCGCGGACTCGAACAAGGGCCGGATCTGGCGGATTTCCTATGGTGAAAGCGCCCATTAGGCAGCTCACCGCCGGTTTTGACGGTTGCAGGATGGAGGCGGGGTCATTAGTTTCCCGGCTCTTCGACGAGTGCCGCCTTAGCTCAGCCGGTAGAGCACATCATTCGTAATGATGGGGTCGCGTGTTCGAGTCACGCAGGCGGCACCATGTACCATCCTGGCAGGTGATGGTTCATGGAAGCGGCTTCATTCCGCCGCGCGTGGACAAAACATCTAGCACGACGGTTGAATGTCATTGGGCTTGGTGAGGTCAACCTGCCCGTACTTCTTTCGATTACATGTCTCCTCGTGTAACGGTTAAGCAATATTGATGTTACTAAGGCCAACACTGCCAAATTGGTTTTAACTGACTTCGGGCGTGGTTGTCGGCGGGCGGCCCACATGACGCGGCGGTAAGATCCAATAAGGCATCGGGGGCTGGGGAGTTTCCATGACCTTGCAAGATAGACAGGGAATTCATGGAATCCTCAAAAAAAGTGGCGCTGCGCCTCACCTCTGCGTTTGGCCTTCTCATGCTTGCGGCCTGTGCGGGGGGCGGTGGCGGCGGTGCATCGACAAACACCCCCGCCAATAGCACGGGTGATACGGGTAGCACCGGCAATACGGGCAATACCGGCAACAACACGCCGCCGGTCGTCTCCATTGGCGCGCCCGACAAGCCCGATGTGGCGATCGCATCAGCGACCTTCGATTTCGTCAGCAATCCGCCGCCGGCGGGAACACCATTCGGCCTCTTCGGCCCGGCGGTGAAAGTCACCGGGACCACGGTCGAGGCGGCGAACAAGGGCACCGACGGCAGGTTGACCTATCGCGGCCTGGCGTCGGACGGCGTTCCGACCTTCGACATCAGTATCCCGGCCATCAATCTCAATGCCACCAACGTCCGGGCGGATGGCACCCTCGCACCGGCATCGGGCGGCGGCACCGCTTTGCTGGGTATCGCGACCCTGAAATATACGGCGGCGGGCGTTTGGGGTTATTCGCCGGGCGGCGGCATTTCCTATGCGGGCATGGCCGCAACGGGCTCGGGCACGCCGATCGCCAATGTGCCGACCGCCGGTTCCGCCAGCTATTCGGGCACCACGGTCGGCATCTATTTCGTTCCCTCCGGCACCGGCACGATTTCCACGGGCGCGCTTAGCGGCGACATCGTCGTGACCGTCAATTTCGGGACCGGCGCGGTTAGCGGCACGTTGAGCGGAATGGCGACCAAGCCTGCCGATGGCGGCGCATCCACGGCGTGGAACGATGTCGCCCTTTCGGCCGACGTCAAGCGCCTGACTAACAACGCGTCCTTCATCGGCACCACCAGCACGGGCGGCGCGCCCGCCGGCTCCGGCAAAGCCGGCTTTTCCAGCGCCGCCACGGGCGGGTTGGGCGGCGCGTTCTTCGGTCCCAATGCCGACGAAATCGGCGGTACCTGGGCATTGACCGATCCGGGCGCGGCCGGTGGCGGCAAGACCGCCTTCGGCGCCTTTGGCGCAAGCAGCACCGGCTGCAACGGCTGTTCCAACAGCGGCGGCGGCAATGGCGGCAGTGGAACGCCCCCGCCGGGCGTGTCGATAGCCCCTCCAGGCATTGGCCTTGCAACCTTCGGCGGCGCTGGCGTGGGCACCAGCTTCATAAGTGATCCACCGCCCACCGGCACCACGATATCGCTCGGCGGTGGCGGTGCGGCCATTACGCCTACCTCGGTCGCCAACTTCACTCCCGGCCAAGTGTCCGGAATCTATCGCGGCACGGTCACCAATGGCGGCGTAAGCTATCCCGTCTTCGATCTTGTCATACCGAACCTACCGTTGGCCGCCACCAATATCCGTGGCGACGGCACGGTTGCCGCACAGGCGGATGGCGGACAGGTCAGCGCCAATATCGCCACTATGAACTATGCGCTCCTGGGCAGCTGGAAGTACGCACCTGCCGGCGGAAACACCTCCTATACCGGTCCGATCGTGGCGGGTTATGGCACGCCGGTGGCCAGCGTTCCGACCTCGGGCAGCGCCACATACACGGGAACCGGAACCGTCAACGGCACCTATGCGGTGCCCGCGGGCGCCAATGCCATCGAGATGGGTACCCTGACGGGCGATGTCAGCCTCACCGTCAATTTTGCCGGCAACACGGCAAACGGCAATTTCACCAACATGAAGGCTCAGGCTGCCGGAAGCGGTACAGTGACGCCATGGAACGACGTTGCCCTTGGCGGGACCTTGACCAGGGGAACCTCGGCGCAGATGAGCGGTCCGACAAGCACGACCACCAACGCCAGCCCCGCCGGTTTTTCCGCCGCCGCCCGCGGCAGCTTTCTCGGCGCGCTCTACGGCCCCACGGCACAGGAAGCGGCGGGTGCCTGGATTTTGTCGGAATCGACCCCGGATGGCGGCAAGGCGGCCTTCGGCACGTTTGGCGCCCACCAATAATCGCGCAATGACATGAGGTTTTGGTTATTGCTGCTGGGCGCCCTGATGCTGGCGTCCGGCACGCTGGCACAGGATAAGGCAACCAGATCCCGGCCTGTCACCATTTCCGACACCGAGGCGGCCCGATTACTGATCGCCAACAACCGTCTGGACGACGCGAGGAAGTTGCTGGAGTTCATCCTGACGGCGCGGCCGGAGGATAGCCAGGCCCAGTTCCTGATGGCGATGCTGGAAGTGGCGCAGGCCAATTACGACCATGCCATCGCTCTCCTGCGCCGCATTCTGGTGCGCGAGCCCGATGTCGAGCGGGTGCGGCTCGAACTGGCCCGCGCATTTTTCCTGAAGGGCGATTACGACAACGCCGACCGCCAGTTCCGCTTCGCGCGGGCCGGCGACATCGACGATACCGTCAAGGTCAATATCGATCGCTATCTGGCGGCGATCAGCCGGCTTCGGCAGTGGACGGTGAACTTCTCCCTTGCCCTGGCACCCGACACCAACCAGAACGCCGCCACCGCTGCCAGCCAGATTAGTATTTTCGGACTCCCTTTTGCCCTAAGCCCTAATGCGCGGCGGCAAAGCGGCGTCGGGGTGGCGGCCGACATTGGCGGCGAATGGTCACCCTTGCTGTTTGACAATATCAAGGCGCGCATCGGGGGTGACGCCTATCGCGTCGAATATGGCGGTGGCCAGTTCGACGATATGATTCTGTCCGGCTATGCCGGTCCGCAACTTCTGTTCACGGACTGGGATGTCAGCGCGCTGTTTACCGGGTTTCGGCGCTGGTATGGCAACCAGACCTATGTCAGCGGGATCGGTGGAAAACTGTCCGCGGATTACGGCATTACTTCGAACCTGATTGTCGGCGCATCGCTCGGAGGGCAGGCCGTCACCAATGAACTCATCCCCGAACAAAGTGGCCCGCTCTATTCCACGCAGCTGCAGGCAACCTATGTGCTCTCGCCGTCCTCCCTTATGCAGCTTCAGTTCGGATTCAGCCGGCAGGATGCCAGAATATCTGCCTATGCCTATTCAGGGATCTGGTTCGGGGCGAGCTATCAGCGGGATTTGCCCTTCGGCTTCTCCGCGGCCTTCCAGCCCAGCTACTATACCGCGCGCTACGATGCGCCGCTGGCCGCGTTCGGTAGAACGCGCGCCGATGATGCCGCCACGCTCGCCTTCAGTCTGCTCAACCGGCGGTTCGATTATCACGGCTTCACACCGCGCCTTTCGTACATCTTCACCGAACAGCACAGCAATATCGCGCTTTATCGCTATACACGCAATCAATTCCAGATCGGGGTGACGTCGCTGTTTTGAGCGGCGGCATCTCATGCCGGGCGCGCCCGGCTTCGGGCCGGGCCGACCGGCGCGGTCTTGACCGGCAGCGGCGCACCGGCAGCGTTGCGCCAGGCCGCCGGCGGCATGCCTGCCATTTTCTTGAACGCCCGGCTGAAGGCGGCTTCGGATTCATAGCCGGCGCCCGCCGCCACCGTAGCGATGCTGTCAGATCCCTCAGCCAGTTGGCGCGCCGCCAATTGCAGCCGCCATTTCTGCAAATACTGCATGGGGGGAAGGCCGGTATAGGCCGAAAAACGTTCCACAAGCGAGGAGCGGGACATCGCTGTCTCGCGCGCCAGAAGCTCCAATGTCCATGCGCGGCGCGGTTCGCCATGCAGCAGGTTCAGTGCCCGTCCCACCTGGCGGTCGCGCAGGCCTGCCAGCCATCCGGTGCGGTCCATAGGCAATGTCTGGACATGACGGCGTACCAGCTCCATGAACATGAGCTCGCCCAGCCGCGCCAGCACGCTGTTGCCGCCCGCGCGTTTTTCCTTCGCTTCCTGTAGCGCCAGGCGCGCGAAGTCGGCCACCGCGCGGGATGCCGCATCGCCGGCACTGCGCAGATGCAGGATGCGCGGAAGCGAATCCAGCAGCGGATTGAACGGGCGCGCATCACAACCCAGAAAACCGCACACCAGGTGCGCCCGCTCCCGCCCGCCGCCGTCCACGTTTATCAGCAGCGGCAACTTGCCGATATCCCGCGGCCGGCGAAAGCGCGTCAGGTCTGCTTCGCCGCGAAGGCCCGGCGCGCTGGCCAGGACATGGGCATCGCCGTGGGGAAAGGCCACCACATCGCCCGCCATCATCTGAATCGGCGCAGCCTCGTGCTCGACCAGCGTCGCCCAGCAAGTGCCGCTGGCCAGCACATGATAATCGATGATGTGCCCGGCTTCGGGCATCACCGCCGGACCAATGATCTTGCCGGACGGCGTTTCGGCGGCCCAGGGGTCTGTGGTGTCGACGTCGAAGAACACGGCGCATTTCAGCCGCACCGCCTCCAGCACATCGGACAGGGTATCGGCGCCCATCATGACCAGCCACGGTTTGGATTTTCGGACAAATGCTCCGGCGAGCCGGCAAAGGCCAGGGCGCGATCCGGACTTTCGGTCAAGACTGACAGCAGCGTGGCCATACCGGGCCAGGTCGCCTCCGGATACAACGCTGTCGCACATAGACCACAGAACCAAACGGGAGGCCAGAGATGTTGAACAAAATGCCCGAACCGGAACCTGGAACGGCGGCGCTGATGGCCGATGGGCTGGCTTCGCTGAGCCCGGTCAAGACGCGCCAGCAGGCCACCTGGTCTTCCGGCAATTACGCTGTCATCGGCACCACCGTGCAGATCGTCGGCGAAGATTTGTGCGAGGCGCTGGACCTGCGCGCCGGCCAGCAAGTGCTGGACGTGGCCGCGGGCAGCGGAAATGCCGCCCTTGCGGCGGCACGCCGCTTCTGCCGTGTCACAGCCTGCGACTATGTCCCGGCGCTTTTGGCCCATGCCGCAGCCAGGGCGCGTGCCGATGGCCTGACTATCGCCTGCCGCGTGGCCGATGCCGAAGCCCTGCCCTTTGAAGATGGCAGCTTCGATGCGGTAACCTCCACCTTTGGTGCCATGTTCACGCCCGACCATGAAAAGCCGGCACGCGAAATGCTGCGGGTCTGCCGTGCGGGCGGCAAGATTGGGCTGGCCAACTGGACGCCCGATGGCTTTATCGGCCATCTCTTCAAGACCATAGGCCGTCATGTGCCGCCGCCGCCCGGCCTGGTTTCGCCGGCGCTATGGGGCACGATGGACCATCTGGAGACGCTGTTCGGCGGCCGTGCGCGCGTCACGGCACGGCAGAAGGACTTTGTCTTCCGCTATCGCTCCGCCGCCCACTGGATAGAGTTCTTCCGTTCCTATTACGGTCCGGTGCTCAAGGCCTTCGATGTGCTGCCGCCAGCGGGCCAGCAGGAACTGAATGACGAGATCACGGCGCTGATCGGTCGCTTCAACCGCGCCGACGACGGGACGATGGTGGTGCCATCGGCCTATCTGGAGGCCGTGATCATCAAGGACAGGTAGGACGGCGATGACGACGTATAGGGGTACCTGCTTCTGCGGCAGCGTGACCGTCCGGGCCGATGGGGCGCCGGCAGCGATGGGCTATTGCCATTGCAGTTCCTGCCGCGCCTGGTCCGCCGCGCCGGCCACCGCGTTCAGCCTGTGGAAGCCGGAGAATGTGTGGGTCGAATCGGGCGCCGCGCATATGGCGGTCTTCGCCAGGAGTCCTGCCAGCGAGCGGCACTACTGCACGCGCTGTGGTGGTCACCTGATGACGGTCCATCCCGGCTTCGGCCTGACCGATGTCTATCCGGCAATCCTCAAGGACTTCGTCTTTGCGCCCGGCGTGCATGTCAACTATGCCGAAACGGTGCTGCCGATGCGCGACGGGTTGCCCAAGTTGAAGGATTTTCCCTCCGAACTCGGCGGCTCGGGCGAGACAATGACCGAATGAGGGATGCGGCGTCCGCGCCGGTTGGAGCGCCGCCGCCGCCGCGATAATGTCACGGCATGCCTGAGGCTCGCATTCTTGCCGTCCGGACAGGGCGCATCGTCCCACTAGGGACCGACCGTGTGCCCAGCGCGATCGCCAAACATGCGCGGGACGGCGCGGTGAAAGTGGGGCCGCTGGGGCTGGACGGCGACCAGCAGGGCGATCTCAGTGTGCATGGCGGCGAAGAAAAAGCCGTCTACGCCTATGCCGCCGCCCATTTCACCGCCTGGTCGCGTGCGTTTCCCGATCTTGCGGGCCAGTTCGTCAGCGGCGCGATGGGCGAGAATCTGACAGTCGCCGGACTCCAGGAATCCGGCATCTGCCCGGGCGATGTCCACGCCATCGGCAGCGCGCTGCTGCAGGTGTGCCAGCCGCGCCGGCCCTGTTTCAAATTCGCGCTGCATATGGGCAGCAGTCAGGTGGTCAAGGCGATGGTACGGACCGGGCACAGCGGCTGGTACTATCGCGTATTGCAGCAGGGCAGCCTCAGCGCCGGTGATGCCATCACCCTGGCGGATCGGCCCAACCCGGATTTTCCCTTCACCCGCCTGGTCCAGATCGTCAGTTTCGGTCGGCCCACCCGCGCGGAGCTGGAACGGATGGCCGACATGGAAGGGCTGGCCAGCCAGTGGCGGCGCAAGGCCCGCATGATCCTTGGCCGGCCCTGAACTGGCGAAAATTGCCGCCTAATTCGACGCAAATTGTCCCATCCCGCTTCAGCCTGTCGCAACGGGCCGGGGCGCATAAACTGCTGCGAGGATCGGGGTTTGCGGCATGTACACCATCGTTGCGGCATCACAGAAAGGCGGCTCGGGCAAGACGACCTTGTCGGGCCATCTTGCGGTGGAGGCACAGCGTTCCGGCGCCGGCGCCATCGCCCTGATCGACACCGATCCGCAAGGCAGTCTGGCGCACTGGTGGAATGCCCGCCAGGCGCCCGAGCCGCATTTCGTCAAGGCGGGATTGATGGATCTGGAAGAGTCGCTGGCAAAGCTCGAGCAGGCGGGCGTCAGGATCGCCGTGATCGACACACCGCCCGCCATCACACAGTCCATCAGCCGCGTCGTTGCCCATGCCGACCTGGTGTTGGTGCCCACCCGCCCCAGTCCGCACGACCTGCGCGCGGTGGGCGCCACCGTCGACATCGCCGAGCGCCATGGCAAGCAGGTGGTCTTCGTCATCAACGCGGCGACCGCGCGCGCGCGCATCACCGGCGAAAGCGCCGTGGCCTTGTCGCAGCACGGCACGGTGGCCCCCGTAACCATCCATCATCGCGTGGATTTCGCCGCTTCGATGATCGACGGGCGCACCGTGGGCGAGGTTGTGCCCGGCTCGGCCTCGGCCCGCGAGATCAGCGACCTTTGGGTCTATCTGCAGGACAAGCTGTCGCGCATCGTGCGCGATCCGGCGCTTCTGCCCGCGTTCCGGCCGGACCATCTTGCCATCAACTCGCTGCTGGAGCCGCAGGACGAGGCCCTTCCCCCCGTCGTGGCACCGGTCGCGGCCTATGACGGCCCGGAAAGACGCAGCGGCGCGGAGCGGCGCATCCTTCTGTCCGGTGCGTCCTATCGCGGGCCGGAGCGGCGCAGCTTCGGCCGGCGCCAGACCGACGCGGCATGGGCGAAGTGAGGCGGCCATGAGCTACGGTCGGTTTGCCTCCATCACCCCGGACATTCTGGCGCGCAAGGGCGAAGCGCGGCCCTGGACCATCGTGCCGCCGGCTGCGGAGCAGGCGAACCCTGCGCCCCGGCCGCCTCTTCACCCCGATAAATCGGGGTTGCCGCCAATACTGCCGCCAATAGTGACGCCGGCCATCCCCAGGCTGGCGCCACGGCCTGCCATGGCGGGCGGCGCCCCGCCCCTTGTGCCCGGGGTGCGCAAATGCACCATCCGCATGTCGGCACATGATTTCGAGCGGCTCGGCATCATCGCGGTGAAGGACGACACCACCCGCCAGCATCTGCTCCAGCAGGCGCTGGCCGACCTGCTGGCAGCCAAGGAAAAACAGTATCGCGCGGCCTGCAAGTGCATGGCCGCCGATCCATGCGGGGCCTGCGGGACGGTCGAGTCCGCCGGGCCCTAGGCGGCCATCGCCTCTCGCGTGACGGCCTGCGGCGGCTTGCGAATCCGCCGATTGAGCGCCACTGTCGGCACGGCCGGAAACATCCGGTCCGGGAAAATAGAACCCTGCCGCCGGATGAAGATCACCAAGCTCACCACCTACCAGGTCCCGCCGCGCTGGCTGTTCCTGAAGATCGAGACGGATGGCGGCATCAGCGGCTGGGGCGAGCCGGTGCTGGAAGGCCGCGCCGATACCGTCGCGGCCTGTGTGGCGGAGATGGCCGACCATCTGGTCGGCAAGGACCCCGCTGCCATCGAGGATCACTGGACGGTGCTCTATCGCGGCGGTTTCTATCGCGGCGGCGGCATCCACATGAGCGCGCTGGCCGGCATCGACCAAGCGCTCTGGGACATCAAGGGCAAGGCGCTTGGCCAGCCGGTACATGCGCTGCTTGGTGGCCCACTGCGCCAAAAGATGCGCGTCTATCATTGGGTGGGCGGCGATCGTCCGGCCGATATCGTGACGGGCGCCAAGGCCGCGGCGGACAAGGGGTTCACCGCCATCAAGATGCTGGCCACCGAAGAGACGGCATTCCTTGACAGCCACGGAAAGCTGGACGCGGTGCTGGCGCGCGTGGCGGCGGTGCGCGAAGCGATGGGGCCGGACTTTGGCATCGCCGTGGATTTCCACGGCCGCCTGCACCGGCCCATGGCCAAGGTGCTGGCCAGGGAAATCGAACCCTACCGCCTGATGTTCATCGAGGAGCCGGTGCTGAGCGAGCATGTCGAGGCCCTGAAGGAGATCAAGACCCTGACATCCACGCCGATCGCGCTGGGCGAGCGGCTCTATTCCCGCTGGGACTTCAAGACGATCCTCCGCGACGGGCTGGCGGACATTATTCAGCCCGATCCCAGCCATGCCGGCGGCATCACCGAGACGCGCAAGATCGCCGCCATGGCAGAGAGTTACGATGTAGCGCTGGCGCTGCATTGTCCGCTGGGGCCCATCGCGCTGGCTGCCTGCCTGCAGCTGGATGCGGTCTGCTACAATGCGGCCATCCAGGAACAGAGCATAGGCATGCATTACAACAGGGATCATGACGTGCCGGCCTATCTGGCTGAGCCTTCCATCTTCGCCGCTACGGACGGATATATGGCGATCCCCACTGCGCCAGGGCTCGGCATCAGCATCGACGAAGAGGCCGTGCGCCGCGGCGCCGAAGCCGGTCATCGCTGGCGCCCGCCGCTGTGGCGGCACGCCGACGGATCCTTTGCGGAGTGGTGACATGAAGCCGACCCACAGGCGCTACGGCGTCATGCTGATGCTGTTCGTCAGCGTGGTCGTCACCTATCTGGACCGCTCCAACCTTTCCATCGCCGCGCCCGCCATGCGTGCCGAGCTTTCCATCGACACGGTGCATATGGGCTGGATCCTGTCGGCCTTCGGCTGGACATATGCCTTCTGCCAGATTCCCGGCGGCTGGCTGGTCGACCGGGTGGCTCCCCGCTTCTTCTATCCAGCCATCCTGGTCTTGTGGTCGCTCGCCACCGTCACCATGGGCCTGGTGGGCAGCGTGGCGGCACTTATCGCCATCCGCCTGTGCATCGGTTTCCTGGAAGCGCCGTCCTACAGCATCAACAACCAGGTGGTGACGAGCTGGTTTCCGGACCGCGAACGCGCCGGCGCCATCGGCTTCTATACCTCCGGTCAGTTTGTGGGCCTGGCCTTCCTGACGCCGGTGCTGCTGATCCTGGAAGAAAGCCATGGCTGGCGCAGCGTCTTTTACACTACCGGCGTGGGCGGCCTGGCATGGGGCCTGTTCTGGTTCCTGGCTTATCGCAGCCCGCGCGAGTCGGGTGCCAATGAGGCCGAGATCGCCCATATCGAGGCGGGCGGCGCGCTGACCGCACTCGGCTCCAGCAAGATCGCGCGCGAGACAAAGACGCATGCGAGCTTTGCCGACTTCCTCACTGTCTTCAAGTACCGCAAGCTCTGGGGCGTCTATATCGGCCAGTTCGCGGTGACGTCATGCCAATGGTTCTTCCTGACCTGGTTTCCCACCTATCTGATCGAATTTCGCCATCTCAGCTTCGTGAAATCGGGCCTCTACGCCTCGGTGCCCTTTCTGGCCGCCTTCCTGGGCGTGCTGTGCTCGGGTTTTCTGTCGGACCGGATGCTGCGCGGCGGCCTCAGCCTCGGCGCGGCGCGCAAGGCCCCAATCATCGGCGGGCTGCTTCTTTCCAGCGTGATCATGGGCGCCAATTTCGTCGATCAGCCGGCGCTGGTGGTAGGCTTCATGGCGCTGGCTTTTTTCGGCAATGGGCTGGCCTCGATCGGTTGGTCGCTTATTTCCTCGCTGGCGCCCACCCGGCTGATCGGGCTGACCGGCGGCACCTTCAATTTCATCTCGAACCTGTCGGGCATCACCACGCCGCTGGTGATCGGCTATCTGGCACGGGGCGGAAATTTCGCGCCGGGCCTGACCTATATCGCCGTGATCGCGATTATCGGCGCGCTGGCTTACATCCTGATGATCGGCAAGCTGGAGCGGGTGGAAGACTGACGTGATTTTGCCGACATACGATGACGTGCTGGCGGCGGCGGAACGTATCCGGCCATACGCGGTGAGGACACCGCTGCTGCCATGCCCCGAACTGAGCGCGTCGGTCGGTGGCACCGTGCTCCTCAAGCCCGAGAGCCTGCAATATACCGGCTCCTTCAAGTTTCGCGGCGCGTGCAACCGCATCGCCCTGATTTCAAAGGCCGAGCGTGCCGCAGGCGTGGTGGCCTTTTCCTCCGGAAACCATGCCCTGGGCGTGGCGGCGGCGGCGAAGCTTTTCGGCATGGGCGCGACGATCGTGATGCCGGCGGACGCGCCGCGCGCCAAGATGGAAGGCACGCGCGCCCTGGGTGCCCGCATCCTCACATATGACCGCCTGACAGAGGACCGCGAAGCCATCGCCGCGCGCGTGCTGGCCGAACAGGGCGGCACCCTGATCAAGCCATTCGACGATGCCCAGATTGTGGCGGGGCAGGGCACGGTGGGCCTTGAAATCTTGGCCGATGCGCGCGCGCTGGGCCTTTCGCCCGATCAGGTGCTGGTGCCTTGCGGCGGCGGCGGGCTGACGGCGGGCGTATCCCTGGCCCTCGGCGATGCGGTAAAAGTCTACAGCGTCGAACCGCGGAATTTCGACGGTATGCGCCGCAGCCTGGCCGCGGGCGCGCCTACCATGGCCCCCGGCATGCCGGTCAGTGTGGCGGACTCGCTGATGTCTGCCGCTCCCGGCGCGATCACCTTTGCCGTGGCCGGGCCGCGCCTTCAAGGCGGCCTGACGGTGAGCGATGAGGAACTGCTCACTGCGGTCAGTTATGCCCTGCGCCGGCTGAAACTGGTGGGAGAGCCGGGCGGCGTCGCTGCCCTGGCCGCGCTGCTCTCGGGCAGGTTGAGCGGCAAGGACCGCGTGACCGTGCTGGTGCTGTCGGGCGGCAACACGGACTTCGCGACATTGGCCGATGCGGTGTCGCGTTTTCCCTGAAACCGGCTCAGCGCGCGCGCCAGGGGCCATACCAGACCTGGTCCGGCGGCGGGTCCCTCCATCGGGGCGGACCATAGGCAAGGGGTGCATTTTCCGGACCGAGCCGGCGCTGCCGCGTCAGGCGGGCATAGCGCGCCGAGGAATTGTCGGCGGCACGGGCTTCACCGGTTGCAGGCGCACCGTCCTGGCGCAACGTGCCTATTGCGGGAAGTCCGTGCTGCGGCACGCCGGCGACAATACCGGTGTCGGGCGCGGCCGCCACAACCGCCATGGCAGGGGCCTCCCCGCAATAGTCGCCGGTCTTGCCCGCCTGGGTCCGGCTCGCGACAAAACCGGCCAGGTCGCCTTGACGGGCGGCTGCGGCAACGAAGAGCGCATGTGCATTGGCGCAGAAGCCATTGGCATCGCGCGCCTGTTCCAGTGCTGCCAGATTCGCAGCCCTGGTCTTGAACGCGTCATAGCCGCCCTCGCCGCCGTGCCGCGTGAAATAGGTCTTCAGCCTGGCGTCGGAGGACAAGAGTTCGGACCGGTTGGCGCTGACGAAGCGGTTATAGGCATCGGCTTCGCGGCATTGAAAGGCAGCGACCATCAGCTGCTGCTGCAAGACGGCTGTCTTGATCGCGGCCGTGTCGGCAGGTCCGGCGCATCCGGCGGCAAGCGCGGGCGCGTTCAGGGCAGGCAAGGCCAGCATCAACGCAGCGGCCCCAAAACTCCTGGACATGGTTTTTCCTTCAGTTGGCGGCATGGGCGACGGCCCGGATCGAACCAGGCGCCGCGCCGCCCCGTGTGCTGGCGATCTGCATCCCCGTGTTGTCGGCTTCGGCGAGCCTGCCGGCGGCAAAGCGACCCCGGATCACCGTGCCGTCAGCGCGGCGCCATTCGCCTTGACCGTCGGGCCGGTCGTCCTTCCAGTCGCCGAAATAGCGCTCGCCATTGGCGCGTGTCAGCACACCGAAGCCGCTGAGCCTGCCGTCCTGCCATTGTCCGTCGAAACGATCGCCCGTGTCGGTGATAAGCCGGCCATGCCCGCTGAAGACGCCACCTGCGATTTCACCGTCATAGCTCCAGCCGCGGTCCCAGCGGATCACCACATGGCCGTCCGGCACCATTCCGCGCACGAAACCGGACGTGATGCTGTGGTTCTGGCCGTCCCCGCTGAAGGTGGCGGTCCCCACGCCATCGGCATAGCCGTTCACGCAGGCGCCGGTCCAGCGTACGCTCGCATCGGCCGCCGCCGCCGCGTCGAACACCGCGCAGCCGCTGATGGGATCGGTGAGCCATCGACCGGATTGTTCCGCTGACGCCTGGATGGCGCCGCAGTTCAGCAAGGCGGCCACCAATGCAACCTTGACCATTCCCGACATGGATCGTCTCTGTGTTTCCGGTTGGGCCCGGCCCCATGCCGAGCCCGCACCAACAAGCTGCCGCCGGCGCGGGCTGATGGCGAGTCAAACGCCGCGATGCGGCAAACGAGGTGTTTACGGCGCGCGCGAAATGCTTGTTCATCTGCCCATGCGCGACACGGACTGGCGCGACTTTTCATACAGTTTTAGCGGCAGTCATAAAAAAGGGCGTCGCGGTCTCCCGCGACGCCCTGCTGAATGCAATGCTGCCCTCAGACCAGATGCTGCTCGGCCTGGATCAGTCCGCGGATATAGCCGAACTCGAACGGGAAGTTCTCGCGCCAGGCATTGGGCTGGCCGGGCACGCGCGGGGCATGGTCGGGCATCAGCAGATAAGGATAGCCGATTTCGCGATAGACCTTGAGCATCTTGACGAAATCGATGTCGCCTTCGTCGGGGAACATCTCGGCGACGAAATCGCCGCGATGGCCCCGGATGTTGCGGAAATGGATGTTGAACAGCTTCTTGCGGGTGCCGAACCAGCGGATGCAGTCGGGCAGCTGCTCGCGCGGATTCTCCAGATTCTCCGATAGGGTGCCCTGGCACAGGTTCAGGCCGTGATAGGGGCTTTCGTGCATCTGAACGAATTTCTGCAAGCCTTCATAGGTACCAAGCACGCGATCGACGCCGCGATAGCCGCCAGGCGGTGTGCCCGGGTCCTGCGGGTGGCAGGCGATCTGCACCTTGTATTCGTTTGCCACCGGCACGACGTGGGAAAGGAAATAATCGATGCGCTCCCAGAATGCGTCGGCGTTGACCGGGCCGGCCTTGGTCAGTGGCGGGTTCTTGGCCAGCGCTTCCTTCGCGTTCCATTTGTTGTAGACCGTGTCGCCGCGGCCGGGCACTTCCCCGCTGCGAAGCACGCCCAGGATGGACATGTTGTACTTCAGCGCGCGGATGCCGGTCCTGGCACAGGTGCGTATGTGATTCTGGAATGCCTCGATGTCGCGGTCGCGTTCGGGGCTGTCGGCCAGCATGATGGCTGGATGCTTTTCACGGTCGATCAGCGAGGACGTCAGCAGCACGCTGTCGACCAGTTCGACCTTGACCTTCCACTTGTTCGCCAGGTCCAGCATCTTGTTCATTTCCTCGACCGTCGGGTACAGACGGCTGGG
>DASTRG010000060.1:0-3712 GCA_035761325.1 Rhizomicrobium sp.
GGCCGTGGTGTTCATGTTCGCCAGGTTGTTGGCGATGACTTCCACATTGGTCTGCTGGGCCAACATGCCGGTCGAGGCGATGGAAAGGGCTCTCATGGTTCAGATCTCCTAGGACGGCATGGCGCCGAGCTTCTCGACGGCCTGCCGTTTCATGTCCTGTTCACTCTTGGAAAGGGTCGCGGTCGCCTCGTAGGCGCGCATCACCTCGATCATGTGGCTGATTTCGAGCACCGGCTGCACGTTGGAGCCTTCCAGCGTGCCCTGGCGGATATCGATCACCGCCGGTGTCTGGGCTACCTGGGTGGTGGAATAGAGGTTGGTACCCTGCTTCACCATCGCGTACTCATCGGCGAAGTCGACAACGCGCACCTTGGCGAGCTGGCCGGTGCGGCCCGAAACGGTGCCGTCGGGCGCGATACGGATGTCGCCGTCATCCGGGGTGATGGTAATTGCGCCGCCGTCGCCTTGCAGCACATAGCCGCTGGAATTGACAATCTGGCCGGCGGCGTCCAGCGAGAAATGGCCGTCGCGGGTATAGCGCAGGCCCTGGGGCGTCTGCACCGCGAAATAGCCCTTGCCGTTGATGGCCAGGTCGAAGGGGGCGCCGGTCTGGTTCATCTGGCCCTGGGCGGTATCACGCAAGGTGCCCGCGTCCTTGACGAAGCTCAGCATCTGGGTGCCCATCTCGCCCTCGGCGGGCCGCATCCGCGAGACGTATTCTTCGAAGGCGGACGCTTCGCGCTTGAACCCCGGCGTGGAGGCGTTGGCGATATTGTTGGCAATCACATCGATCGCCCGATAGGCAGCGAGCTGATGGGAAAGACTAACGAGAAGTGAATTATCCATTGTGCACCTGTGCAGATCCTTCTGATCCGTGCCAGGACAGGTGCAGCCGCCGTGCCAGTTCCGGGCCCGCGATTTTGCTGGCTTTTCGCGAGGCGGCCTGCCGCGCGCGGAAATTCCTGCCGGGTGAAAGCGGCCGGCCCGGCAATTTGAACCACTCCTTAACCACGTTTGCGCAAGTCTCGCCGTCGAAATCGAGAGACGCTGGCGATGGCGAGTAAACAGGAAGCCCCCGAGGTTAAGGACGGCGAGGATGCCGGCGCCGAGGGTGCGGGCGGAGCCCCAAAGGGCCTGAAGAAATTCCTGTCCAAGAAGATGTTGATGATCATCGTGCCGGCACTTGTTCTTGTGCTGGGCGGTGGCGGCGCCGGGGCCTACTTCTTTCTTTTTGCGGGCGGCGACCACGCCAAGCAGGGCGCTCAAGCCGAGGACGCCCCCATCACCCCGCCCAAGGTCGCCTTCAGCGACATGCAGGACATCCTGGTCAACATCCAGTCAAGTGACGGCACCCCTGCCTATCTGAAGCTGTCGCTGTCGCTGGAGCTTGACGATGAGGAGCACAAGGCGGCGATCCAGCCCCTTATGCCGCGCATCACCGACCAGTTTCAGGCCTATCTGCGCGAACTCAGACTGGATGACCTGAAAGGTTCGGCCGGCGTGCTGCGCCTGAAGGAAGAGCTGCTGCGCCGCGTGAACGTGGCGGCCGCGCCCTATCATGTGCGCGACGTGCTGCTCAAGGAAATGATCGTCCAATAGCCCTTTGGGCCAACAGACCTTTCGGGACAGAACAATGGCCGACGAAACCACCCAGACCGAAGCCGAAACCGCGGCCGCCGACCCGGCAGGTGCCGAGCGCGTGCTGAACCAGGAGGAAATCGATTCCCTTCTGGGTTTCGACGTCAGCAACGAGCAGATGCAGGACAAGTCCGGCGTCCGCGCCATCATCAATTCGGCGCTGGTCAGCTATGAACGCCTGCCGATGCTGGAAATCGTCTTCGACCGCCTGGTGCGGCTGATGACGACATCGCTGCGCAATTTTACCAGCGACAATGTCGAGGTGAGCCTGGATTCCATCACTTCGATCCGGTTCGGCGATTACCTGAACTCCATTCCCCTGCCCGCCATCCTGGCGGTGTTCCACGCCGAGGAACTCGACAATTACGGCCTGTTCACCGTGGATTCCAACCTGATCTACTCCATCGTCGACGTGCTGCTTGGGGGAAGGCGCGGTTCTTCCGCCATGCGCATCGAGGGCCGGCCCTACACCACCATCGAGCGCACGCTGGTCCAGCGCATGATTGAAGTGATCATGCAGGACATGCGCGCGGCCTTCGAGCCATTGGCGCCCGTCGATTTCACCCTGGACCGCCTGGAGACCAATCCGCGGTTTGCGGCCATCGCCCGCCCGGCCAACGCCGCCATCCTGGTCAAATTGCGCATCGACATGGAGGACCGCGGCGGACGCACCGAACTTCTTTTGCCCTACGCCACGCTGGAGCCGATCCGCAAGCTCCTGCTGCAGCAGTTCATGGGTGAGAAGTTCGGCCGCGATTCCATCTGGGAAAGCCACCTGGCCACCGAACTATGGTCCACCAAGATCGACATCGAGGCGATCCTGGACGAGCAGACCATGCCGCTGCACCGGGTCATGAACCTTGAGGTCGGCCAGACCCTGATGCTGGGAGCCGGCCCGGATTCCCGGGTCGAGCTGCGCTGCCGCGGCGTGCCGCTGCTGACCGGCCGCATGGGCCGGGTCAACTCAAATGTCGCCGTGCGGGTCGATGACGCCATCGAGCGCACTGACGCGTCGCGTGCACTGTGAGCGCGCGCCTTAACACCAACAAGGGGGTCGATCCGTGATCGCCAATTTCCTTTCGAACCTGGGCCCGGTCTTCTTCCTGGAGCTGGCGCTGGATCTTCTGCTGGTCTTTACCCTGGTCTATTGCATCGTGCTGGAACGGCGGCTGGCCACCGTGCGCAAGGGCCAGGAAGGCCTGGCGCGCACGATCGGCGAACTGAACATGGCGATCGCCGGGGCCGGCGCATCCCTGCGTGCGCTGAAGACGGCAGCCGGCGAAGCCGCCGCGACCCTGGATGAGCGGCTGAAGCGCGCCCGCCTGCATATCGATGAATTGTCGGTGCTGACTGCGTCGGGCGAACGCATTGCCCAACGTATGGAATGCGCTGCGACGCAGCGCGGGGGTATGGAATGCGCTACGACGCAGCGCGGAGGCATGGAAAGCGCCATCACGGGCAGCCGCCCGGTCCGTCCCGCATCCGCCGACATGGCGTTGCCGTCGACCAGCATCCTGAGCCGCCTGGAAAGGTCCGCGCAATGAATCCCGAAGCTGTCCAGGCCGCGCCCGCGCGCCGAAAGGGGAAGCGATGGATCAGGCTGTTGCCCACCGTGGTGATCCTGGGCGGCACCCTTATGGCGCTGAAGACGTCCGACCTCGTGCATGCCGCCTATGCGGCAGCCGACAAGGCCGACGCAACGCCGGACAACACCGACCTCACCGGCGCGCCCAAACCGTCCAATCCCGATTATGCCGGCGCCGGCGAGGACGCCTCTGCCAGTGCCGCCGAAGTGGATGTGATGTCCAGCATGGCAAAGCGGCGCCGCGAACTTGATGGGCGCCAGAGCCAGCTCGATACCCAGGCGAGGATTCTGGCCGCTGCCGAACAGCGGGTGGACGCCAAGATCGCCCAGTTGAAGCAGCTCCAGGCACAGATCACCGCACTTCTGGGTCAGCGCGACGAGGCCCAGAAGGCCCAGATCGCCGCCCTGGTGAAGACCTATTCCAGCATGAAGCCCAAGGATGCCGCGCGCATCTTCAACAGCCTGCCTGACGAAGTACTGGTGCCGGTA
>DASTRG010000061.1:0-2598 GCA_035761325.1 Rhizomicrobium sp.
TCGCCCGGCTCCAGCACCAGCATCGCGCCGGGGCCGTGTACCTGGGCGGGGCCGGTTTCCACCTCGCCCTCGATGACAAGAAAGGCGCGCTCCTGATGGTCGGTGGCATAGGCGAGGGCGCCACCGGCGTCGAAGCGGGCGTCGGCATAGAAGATTGGCGAGAACACCTTGACCGGCGAGGTCAGGCCGAAGCCCGTTCCCGCGATCATGCGCAGGTGGACATTATTGTCTTCATGCCCGGGCAGGTCGGCGGCGGCAAAGTGCTGGAAGGCGGGCGCCGCTTCCTCGTCCGCCAGCGGCAGGCCCACCCAGCTCTGGATGCCGTGCATGCGATGGCCGCGCGCGCGTACATCCGGTCCCGTGCGCTCGCTGTGGGCGATGCCCCGGCCCGCCGTCATCCAGTTGACGTCGCCGGGCCTGATCTCCTGCACGCTGCCCAGCGTGTCGCGGTGCATCTGCGAGCCGTCGAACAGGTAGGTGACGGTGGCAAGACCGATATGGGGATGGGGACGCACATCGATGCCCCGGCCGGACGGAAAATCCACCGGCCCGAAATAGTCGAAGAAGACGAAGGGGCCGATGCTGCGCCGCGTCGCCTGGGGCAACAGGCGGGTTACGAAAAATCCATCGCCCAGGTCGTGCGCTTTTCCGGTGATCGGGATCATGCGGCCAGCCTAGCGGCAGCGGATCAAAACCTCTAGTGTCGCGCCAACAATTCGGGGAGGCATTCTTGCTGCGCAACATCCTTGCTTCGGCTTCCATCGCTTCGGTTTCGCTGCTGGCGCTGACGGCCCTGACGAACCCCGCCTGCGCCCAAAGCGGCACACTGAAGATGGTGTCGCTGGACATGGAAGGCGGCGCGGCCACGCTGTTCGTGACGCCCGAGGGCAAGTCGCTGCTGATCGACACGGGATGGGCCAGCGGCATCGGGGTGCGGCCGGGTGGGCCGGACGGCGCGCAGAACAGCGCCGACCGCATCGTGGCGGCGGCCCGGAAGCTGGGCGTGTCGAAGATCGACTATCTGATCATCACACACTACCACGCCGACCATATCGGCGGCCTGTTCGACCTGGCCGCGAAAATGCCCATCGGCACCTTCATCGACCATGGCCCGGTGGTGGAGACGCCGCCGCCCAACCTGCCGCCGGAGCGGGTGGGGCGCACGTCGAAGGCGCAGTATGAGCGCTATGTCGCCCAGCTCCTGCCGGGGCATGAGCATCTGGTGGTCAAGCCGGGCGATGTGATCCATATCGGATCGTTGACCGACACCATCGTGGCCAGCGACGCCCGGCATATCGACAAACCGCTTGCCGGCGCCGGCCAGCCCAATCCGGTCTGCGACGATCCGGCGACCCAGGTGACCAAGAATGTCGGCGGGGAGGAGAATGCCCATTCCGTCGCCTCGCTGCTGCGGTTCGGCAAGGTCTCCATCGCCGCCTTCGGCGACCTGAGCTGGCTTCAGGAACACCAATTGTCCTGTCCGGTCACCCGCATCGGCCATGTCAATGTGATGATCGTCACCCAGCACGGCTCGGACATCAGCGGCAATCCGGCCTCGATCGCCGACATGCATCCCGACATCGCGATCATGGGCAATGGCGCGCGCAAGGGCGGCGATCTTGACCCCATCAACACGGTGGCGCATTCGCCCGGCCTGATGGGCTTCTGGCGCAACCATGAATCGCTGGCCCACCCCGAACTGAGCGGCGACAAGGACTATATCGCCAACCTGACCCCGGCCGGGGCGCAGGAGTCGTTCCAGGCAAATGCGCGCTACCAGCTTCCTCCGGACGCCGGTTATGCCATTCGTGCCGACATCTCGGCCGACGGCACGGTGACGGTGACCAACGAGCGCAACGGATTCAGCAAGACGTATGAGGTGGGCCGCTGAGCGTGCGGGCCCGGGAAAGAAACAGGATGCGCCAGGGGAGAAACAGGATGCACAAGTCTTTTGCCGCCGCGCTGCTGGCGGGTGTTTTCATGGCGCCGGGCGCCTGCCTGGCGGCCGAACCGGCGCTGAAGGTCGTTTCCATCGATGTTGAAGGCGGCGGCGGCACGCTGTTCGTCACGCCCGAAGGCACGTCCCTGCTGATCGATACCGGCTGGCCAACCGGCGCCGGCCTGCTGGCTTCGCCGGATGGGGCCAGGAACAGCGCCGACCGCATCGTGGCCGCGGCAAGGAAGCTGGGCGTGAAGAAGATCGATTACCTGATCATCACGCATTATCACATGGACCATGTGGGCGGGATGGTGGACCTGGCCAGGCGCATCCCCATCGGCACCTTCATCGACCACGGCCCCAATGCGGAGCACCTGAAGCCGGGCGAGGTCGTGCCGCCGGACCTGAAGGGCGGCTCGCCGGACGAGCTTTATCCGAAGTATCTGGACGTCATCAAAGGCCACAAGCACATCGTCGCCAGACCGGGACAGGTGATCGCGATGGGCTCGATGACCGATACCATCGTGGCCAGCGACGGCAAGGTCCTGTCGGCGCCGCTGGCAGGCGCGGGCGCGCCCAATGCGGCCTGCAACACCGCGGAGGCCAAAAGCACCAAGCCCGAGGGCGGCGTCGAGAATACGCACTCCGTCGCCTCGCTG
>DASTRG010000062.1:0-4262 GCA_035761325.1 Rhizomicrobium sp.
CATGCCCCCGCCCACCGACAGGAGAAGCGTCACACGCCCGATCGCGGTCCGGGCACGCAGCGCGGCGGTCTGACGGCGCGCATCCAGCAGCGTGGCCTCGGCGGTGAGCATGGGAATCTGGCCCGACAGGCCCAGGCGATAACGTTCCTCGGCCAGCCTGAAAGCATGATCGGCGCTGGCGAGTGCCTTCTGCTGCTGGCCCTGCTGGTGCTCTAGGCTCCTCACATCGGTCAAGGCATCGGCGCTTTGGCGGATCGCCGCCAGCACCGCCTGGTTATAGTCCGCCACTGCCAGGTCCAGCTCGGCGGTCGCATCGGCATATTGGGCCCGGATCCTGCCCGCATCGAAGACCGGCAGATGGATCGCCGGCCCCGCGCCCAACGTCAGCGCGTCACCGCCGAACAGGCTCGACAGCCCCACCGACTGCAGCCCCAGCGTCGCGGCAAGGTTGATGTTGGGGTAGAAGTCGGCATACGCAGCATCACGACCGCGCGTTGCCGCCGTGATGCGGGCTCGCGCTGCCAGGATGTCGGGCCGGCGCGCCAGAAGATCGGCGGGCAGCGCCGCGGGAAGGGGCAGCACCGCGTCCAGCTTCGCGGTTGGGCGTGTGATACCGGCATAGGCCGCAGCGCCCTGCCCGGTCAGCGCCGCCACCGCGTGTACCAGCCGGTCGCGCTGCGCGCTGAGGGCCATCACGTCGATGCGAGCCATTGCCAACAGCGAGCGGGCCTGTTCCAGCGCGGCTTCGTTTTCCAGCCCCGCGTCGACGCGGCTTCGGGTGAGGTCCAGGATGGCCTGGCGTTCCTTTACCGTCTGTTGGGCGATGTCGATATTCTGCCAGGCCAGCATCAGCCCGACATAGGCCTGGGCGAAGGCGCCGGCCAACGCCATGCGCGCCGCCTCGGCGTCCAGCGCTGCGGCTTCGGCGGTGCCGCGGGCCTTGTCGATCAGGGCAGACTGCCGGCCCCAGAAATCCAGCGACCAGTTCAGGTTCGCCGCAATGTTGCTGTCCCACACCCAGTTGCCCGCATAGGGTTTGGGGATCACGTAAGCGTCAGACAGCAGCCGCCGTTGTGCCGATCCGTCCAGAGACACCTGCGGGTAACTGTCGGCCCGCGCCGCCGACAGGTCGGCCTGGGCGCCGCGGATGCGCGCCAGCGCGGCAGCCAGCGTGGGATTGTCGGCCATCAGACGCGCGGCCAGCCGATCTGCCTGGGGATCGCCAAACGCCTTCCACCAATCGCTTGCGGGCCGCGGCGCCGGCTGCGCCCCCAATCCCAGCGCGGCGGGCGCTATTTCCTTAACCTGTGGTGTCGTTTCGGGCGCGGTGAGGCAGCCGCTCAGCAGCGGCGCGGCAAGAAGCGCGGCCCACAGCCTTTTCATAGTCCCTCGTGCCGCAATCCTGCGATTCGGCTGCTGAATCCTGGGATTCTGATGGTTAATTTTGTGGAAAGGCGCACCCTAAAGGATTAACAGCGCCCTGGTTGGAAACAGAATTGCGTTTTTTTTCAATGGCCTACTGCGGCGTCAACTTCAACAGCCGCGAGGTCGGTGGGGTATTGTCGCTGATGGCGGTGCCGCCGCTGTCCGTCAGTACATAGACCGCCCCGTCGGCCCCCACCCGCACATCGCGAATCCGGCTCTTCAGGTCAGCAAGCATCGCCTCCTCATTGACCACCTTGCCATTCTTCAGGGTGAGGCGCGACAGCATGCGTCCGTTCAGCATGCCGACGAACACACTGTCCTTCCAGGCCGGCGAATCGCCGGTATAGAAGGCTAGACCCGAAGGTGCCGTGGAAGGCGACCAGTAATAGACCGGCTGTTCCATGCCCGGCTTGGCGCTGGAACCGTCCCCTACGGGCCGGCCGGAATAGTCGATGCCATGGGTGATGACTGGCCAGCCGTAATTGGCGCCCTTCCGAATCAGGTTCAGTTCGTCGCCGCCGCGCGGGCCATGCTCCACCTCATAGAGGCCGCCGTCGGGAGCAAAAGCCAGGCCTTCCGGACTGCGCAGGCCATAGGCCCAGATCTCCGGCAGCGCCTTGATGCCGGGCTCGGCGATCATATTACCGGCGAACGGATTGCCGGGGGCGGGCTTTCCATCCCGGGTAATGCGGATGACCTTGCCCAGATGGGTGTCCAGCACCTGCGCCACGCCCCAGGGCCTGGTGCCAGCGTTGTCGCGGTCGCCGACCGTAACGTAGAGATAGCCGTCCCCGCCCACCGCGATGCGCCCGCCGCTCTTGGTGCCGGCCGCCAGGTTGGTGTCGTTGGGAAACAGCGGCAGGGTCTGCATCAGGACCTTCACGTCGCGCAACGCGCCCGCCTTGCGGTCCAGCACGGCACGGGCGATGGCCGTATTGCCCACGATCTTCTCGTCGTACGAAAAGTAAGTGAAGAAAATGGTGTTGTTGCGGGCGAAATCACGGTCCAGCACCACGTCCAGCAGGCCGGTCTCGGGCGTGGCGACGTGCAACTGGTCCAGCCCCGCAAGCGGCGCCGACAGCGATCCGTCCCTGCCCACGATGCGCATGGCGCCCGGCAACCGTTCCGTCACCAGCACGTCTCCGTCAGGCAACACTGCCGCCGCCCACGGCGCATGCAGGGCGCTCGTCATTTCGCGGACCGTAAAATCGGCAGCATGGTGATAGGGCGCGCGCGTCTGTTCCGGGAACAGGGGCTGGTCGTCCTTCTTTTCCGGCGCGCGATTGTCGATCGGCTGGCCTTCGACTGCCAGATAGGTGGGGGTTCGCGGCAGGCCGCTACCCGCGCGCGGCGTATCTGGCGTGGGATGGGGCGATGGCGCGGGCTGCAACTGGGCGGCAGCCGACACCGGAAACAGAACAGCACCCACGAGCAGCGCACACCGATGCCAATTCATGTGGCCCCCGACCTCCGGTTCGATGGGATCATGTCACCAAGCTCGGCGCTTCAAAAGAGCGCACCGCTGCTGCGCCGCAGCAATACCCTCGGGTTCAAAGCCCGACCTTGGCCGGGCCGGACGGACTGCACCGCTCTCCCCACCGAGCCGGTTGCCCTACCGTTCGCGCTGTATGAGCGACAGGTTCATTTCCGGGCGGCGGCGGCGCACCAGATGCCCCGGCGTCTCGGTGACGGTCATTTCCAGGGTGGGACGTACGATCCCTTCCACCAGATGCCCGCCGCGTGTATGGCCGTCAGCAAGACCCAGCACCGTGTGGACGTGCAGCGATGGCGCGCCGTTTTCATCCGGCGCGATGTCGCCTGTCAGGCTAATCACCTCCACCTGGCTGTTGATAGGAATGGGGCGGTACTGCCTGGCCGCCCAATCGAAATAGGCCACGGTCGCCTTTTCGAATGCCCCCAGCGCCACAAAAGAAGCGGCGGTGATATTTTCGTTCCTGGCCAGATCCGACAATGCCTGTTTCGCCTCCTCGCCGGCATCCAGCACCACAAACCACATCCGGCTTTCCTCGGCCCTGCTGACGAGTGTCGATTGCATGTTCGTCTCCTTCAATCTTCCCAAAGGCCGCGGCGGCGGTGCCATTGCTCGATGGACAGTTCGGGATATTCGGGGAACCTCGCGTCGCCACGGCCGAAATGCGGCACCACCCAGTGCGGCTTGAACCGCAGCATCATGTGGACCCGCGACGGCGAAACCGGCAGCGGGGTGTCGACTGCCGAGGCGAAAGGATGCACCAGCTCCGGCCACTCAGGATCAGCTAGCCACAGTGCGCTGGCGCAGCGCGTACAGAAATGACGCCGACCGCTGCTGAGGCGGCAGTGTCCCGCGCCGTCGTCGACCCGGGCGCGATAAATTCCGATCACGGCGGCGCCGCGAACCCTGAGGCTGGCCGCATCCCCCATCAGGTTGATGGCGTAGCCGCCGCCGCCCGCCGTCTTGCGGCAGATGGAACAATAACAGAGCTGGTAGGGATAGGGTGCATGGCTGCGCACAGAGAAGCGGGCCGCGCCACACCGGCATGAGGCCTGCAGCATCCTGGCCATCAACTTTTCCCGCCTCAGGCTTACACCCTGGCAACGCCGGGCATGGCCTTCCTGTTCCTGTCGGGTCTCAGACGCGGACCTTCTTCTTGGCCGCCAGGAAATCGCGGTTCATGACCGCGCGGTCCTCGGCGGAGAAATTCCGCCGCACCAAGGACCAGATGTTGCGTTCTTCCTCCTCGACATGATGGTCGATGAGTTCCTTGAGCACCTTTGCGGCCGCCTTGAACTCCGGCGTGTTGGCAGTGAGCTTTTCCAGCTTCTTGAGGGTGATGCCG
>DASTRG010000063.1:0-2325 GCA_035761325.1 Rhizomicrobium sp.
TCCCGTGGAAAGCTTCGGTGCCGCGCCGCATGAGCGTCCGGTGCCCCGCATCTCCATCCACGCCTTCTGCGAATTTCCCGATACCGGCGCTGCCCTGCAGCGCGCCGGCGGCGATCGCCGGCTTGCCAAGGCGCATCTGACAGTGCAGCTGGGCGGTATCGCCGCGGCGGTGGACCATTACAACGGCCAGGTCACACCGAACCTGCTGATCGTGGAGACTCAGCTGAACGGTGAGGCCGCGCTCGAGGAACTGGACCGCCTGGCCGAGGTGTGCGACCCCGCGACCAAGGTGATCGTAGTGGGCCGCGTCAATGACGTGGAGCTTTACCGCGAATTGATGCGCCGCGGTGCATCCGAATATCTGGTGGCGCCGCTGTCGCCGCTGCAGCTGATAGAGGTGATTTCCGGCCTTTACCTGGACCCCGGCGCCACGCCCATCGGCCGTGTCGTGGCCTTTGTCGCCGCGCGCGGCGGTGTGGGATCTTCCACCCTGGCGCACAATGTCGCCTGGTGCATCGCCGAGGAGCTGGAAATCAACACCACCATTGTCGACCTCGATCTGCCTTTCGGCACGACCGGCCTGGATTTCAACGATGAAGCCAGCCAGGGCGTGGCCGACGCGCTCGGTGCGCCGGAGCGGCTGGACGATGTGCTGCTGGACCGCCTTCTGCTCAAGCGCGGCGATCACCTGTCGCTGTTCACCGCCCCGGCCACGCTGGAGCGCGACTATGACGCGGTGCCCGAAGCCTATGAATCGGTGATCGACGCGGTGCGCCAGACCACGCCCTGCGTGATCCTGGACCTGCCGCATGGCTGGCAGCCCTGGATCAAGAACACGCTGCTGGCCGCCGACGACATCGTGGTGGTGGCCGCTCCAGACCTGACGTCGCTGCGCAACGCCAAGAACATCATCGAGCTGATCAAGGCCGCCCGGCCCAACGACACGCCGCCGCGGCTGGTGATCAACCAGGTGGGCATGCCCAAGCGCCCGGAAATTCCCGCCAAGGATTTCGCCGAGACCATGGGCATGGAGCCCGCCGCCATCATCTCTTTCGAGCCGGCGCTGTTCGGTCAGGCCGCCAACAACGGCCAGATGGTGATGGAGGTCGCGCCCAAGGCCGCGGTTTCGGATTCCGTCCGCGGCCTGTGCCGCTCGCTGACCGGCCGCAGCGCAAGCGCCAGCACCGGGGTCGCAACCTCCATCCTGTCCTTCCTCAAGGGCAGGAAATCGGCATGAGAACCTGTCGCGGCAACAGGTAGGGGGGGAATAGGTTCTCTTATGTTCGGCAAGCGTAGCCAATCCGAGCCTGCCTTCGGCAGGACACCCCCCGGCGCCGCAAGGCCGCCGGTCCCCGGCGCAGCGCCTGCGCCGTCCGCGGCGGTGCAACCGGGCGCGGCCACGCCGCCGCCGCCGCCTTCGTTGCAGTCCTCGCCGCAGCCTTCCAAGCCGGTGGCGCGCGCCATCGTCGACACCCGCTCGGAAGACTATTACCAGATCAAGTCGACCATCTTTAATGCCCTGATCGACACCATCGACCTGGCGCAGCTGGCCCAGCTTGATCCGGAATCGGCGCGCGAGGAAATCCGCGACATCGTCAACGAGATCATCTCGATCAAGGCGGTGGTGATGTCCATCGCCGAGCAGGAACACCTGCTCCAGGACATCTGCAACGACGTTCTGGGCTACGGCCCGCTGGAGCCCCTGCTGGCCCGCGACGATATCGCCGATATCATGGTCAACGGCGCCAACCGCGTCTTCATCGAAGTCGCCGGCAAGGTTCAGCTGACCAATATCCGCTTCCGCGACAATGCCCAGCTGATGAACATCTGCCAGCGCATCGTCAGTCAGGTCGGCCGCCGCGTCGACGAATCCTCGCCCATCTGCGACGCGCGCCTGCTCGACGGTTCGCGCGTCAACGTGATCGGTCCGCCGCTGTCGCTGGACGGCCCCACCCTTACGATCCGAAAGTTCAAGAAGGACAAGCTGACGCTCGAGGACCTGGTCAAGTTCGGTTCGATCAGCCCCGACGCCGCGCGCGTTCTTCAGGTCATCGGCCGCTGCCGCTGCAATGTACTGATCTCCGGCGGTACCGGCTCGGGCAAGACCACGCTGCTCAACTGCATGACCGCCTATATCGATGCCGAGGAACGCGTCATCACCTGCGAGGATGCCGCCGAACTGCAATTGCAGCAGCCGCATGTGGTGCGCCTGGAAACCCGCCCGCCCAACCTGGAAGGCCAGGGCCAGATCACCATGCGCGACCTGGTCAAGAACTGCCTGCGCATGCGTCCCGAACGCATCATCGTGGGCGAAGTGCGCGGACC
>DASTRG010000064.1:0-2428 GCA_035761325.1 Rhizomicrobium sp.
CGCCTTTGTGTGGGAGCCGGCGCAGGGGGGCCTCGTCGCCGTGCCGCACGTCGCCCATGTCGATCTCAGCCTGCTGAAAGGTATCGAGTCGCAGCGCGAAATCCTGCTGGCCAACACCCGCCATTTCGCCCAGGGGCTGCCTGCCAATAACGCGCTTCTGTGGGGCGCCCGCGGCATGGGCAAATCCAGCCTGGTCAAGGCCGTGCACGAAGAAATCAATCGCGGCCGGACCGAGGCGCAGCATCTGGTGCTGATCGAGATCCACCGGGAGGACATCGACACATTGCCGCTGCTGCTGCGCATCCTGCGCGGTGAAACGCGCAGGGTGCTGCTTTATTGCGACGATCTTTCCTTCGACAAGGACGACACCAGCTACAAGTCGCTGAAAGCGGCGCTGGAAGGCGGCATCGAGGGGCGCCCGGAAAATGTGCTGTTCTATGCCACCTCCAACCGTCGCCACCTGATGCCGCGGGACCTGGTCGACAATGAGCGCGGCACCGCCATCAATCCGGGCGAGGCGGTGGAAGAGAAGGTGTCGCTTTCCGACCGCTTCGGCCTTTGGCTGGGCTTCCATCACTGCGGCCAGGACGAATATCTGGCCATGATCGACGGCTATGTTGCCTTCTACCGGCTGAACATAGATGCGCAGGAGCTGCGCAAGCGCGCGCTGGCCTGGGCGATGGGCCGCGGCGGCAGGTCGGGCCGCGTGGCCTGGCAATTCATCCAGGATCTGGCTGGAGAGCTTGGCCAGACGCTCGGCTAGCTGCGCGCCTGGGTCGTCATCAGGTACGCGCGCGGATTGACCGGCGTCGTGTTGGAGCGGATTTCAAAATGCAGCTGGGGCCGGGTGACGTCGCCGGTCTGCCCGGCATAGCCGATCACCTGGCCCTTTGCCACGAAATCGCCGCGCTGAACCAGAAGCCGGTCGGCATGCGCGTAGGCGGTGGTGTAGCCGCCCTCGTGCTTGATCAGCACCAGGTTGCCATAGCCTTTCAGCTCGTCGCCCGCATAGGTAACAGTACCGCTGGCCGAGGCGCGGATCGGTGCATCCATCGCCGTGGCGATATTGATGCCGTCATTCCTGCCGCCGTTGGAGGTGGAGCCGAAGTCGGAAATCACAGGCCCCGCGACCGGCCAGGCGAAGGTGACGGTGGACGGCGGATAGACATTGGATGTCGCGGGCCGCGGCACGGGCGCCAGGCTCGCCTGACGCACCACCGGATTGGGCCGGGGCGTGGGGACCGGCGCCAGGGGCTCACGGTAGACATAGGTCCGCGCGCCGCTTGCGGTGCTGACCTTGGGCTGATGCGCGGCGCTGGGGTGATAAGCGACGCGGGGGGCGCGATCGTTCACATTCCAATCAAACACGGTTTCGGGCGAGGACGGCATGCATCCTGCCACCAGCGGCGAGGCCAGGATCGCCAGCACGGCAAAAGCAGCCTTGCGGCGCGCGGCCTGGCGACCAGCAACCTTGTGGAACGGTTCCATCGGCGATGCCCTTACGCTGTCTCGAAACGGGATCATCTGCGCCAAGGGTAAAAAGCGGATTAACCGTATTGGCCCAAACCAAGGCAGGAGAAAGTTCCCGGTTAACCGCCTGTTCCCCGGCTCCGTCAGCTATCGTCCAGCACGGACTGGATTTTTTCCAATACTGCCAGTTCGGTCAGGTTAAGGTGCAAGGGCGTCACCGAAATTTTGCGCGCATGGACAGCGCCCAGATCACTGTTTTCGGCCGGCGCGCCTTTGCGGCGGCGAAGCCCGATCCAGTAATAGGCGCGCTGGCGCACATCGGTCCGCTGGATGATCTCGGTCGATTGCAGGTCATAAGTTCCCTGCGGAACCGCTACGACACCCTGAACTTCATCCGCCGCGCAGCCGGGGAAGTTCACGTTCAGCAGCAGGCCCTGGGGCCAGCCGGCATTCACCAGCCGCCTTACCAGGTCGGGGCCATGCGCCTCGCCCGCCGACCAGTCGATGGTCCTGCGGTCTTCCTCGTCATAGGCCTGGGATAAAGCGATCGAAGGAATGCCCAGCGCGCAGCCCTCCATCGCACCCGCAATGGTGCCCGAATAAGTGACATCGTCGCCCAGGTTGGAGCCCCAGTTCACGCCCGACAGGATCAGGTCGGGCCTGTGATCCTTCAAAAGGTGCAGGCAGCCCATCATTATGCAGTCCGTCGGCGTGCCGCTGACCGCATGATGGCGCGCATCGATCTGGCGCAGGCGCAAGGGCGCGGCCAGGGTCAGCGAATGGGATGCGCCGGACTGCTCATTCTCGGGCGCCAGCACCCATACATCGTCGGTCAGACTGCGGGCGATCTTTTCGGCCACCACCAGCCCCGGCGAATGGATGCCGTCGTCATTGGTGACAAGAATACGCAAGGGCTTGGACATCAGGCTTTCGCGATCACGGTCTTGCCGCCCATGTA
>DASTRG010000065.1:0-13180 GCA_035761325.1 Rhizomicrobium sp.
TGAACTGGACCCATCCCCTGGCGGAAGGCTCCTCGCTGCAGCTTGTGACCTATTATGACCAGGCGCGGCGGGCGATGACGGATGGCGGCGCCTTCACGCTCAACACCTATGACGTGGAACTGCAGCACAGTTTCAGCCTGGGCGACTGGAACAGCGTGGTGTGGGGCATCGGCCAGCGCTTCGACCAGTATCGCATCACCAGCCGCATCGCGCCCGACAGCTCGCTGATCTTCGCGCCGCCGGCGCGCACCCTGAGTCTGACCGACTTCTTCGCCGAGGACCACATCGCGCTGGGCGATTCCGTACAGCTGGCCATCGGCCTGAAGCTGGAGAATGATCCCTATTCCGGGTTTGCGCCGATGCCCAGCGGACGGCTGTCCTGGGCCATCAATCAGAACCACATGGTCTGGGCCTCGGCGGCGCGGGCGGTGCGCGCGCCCACCCCCTTTGACACGGACGTGGTCGAAAAGCTGGGCACCCTCACTTTCGCCACCGGCAATCCGGACTTCCTGCCCGAGACGGTGACCGATTTCGAGCTGGGCTATCGCGGCCGGATCACCGGCGACACCAGCATGTCGCTGACGCTGTTCGAGAGTCTTTATGACCAGCTGCGCACGGTGGAGCCCACGCCCACGACCTTTATTCCCCTGTTCTGGGGCAACGGCATGAAGGGCAATGTCCACGGCGTGGAGATCTGGGGAAACTGGCAGGCGGCGGACTGGTGGCGGCTTTCGGCGGGTTTCACCGCCCAGCATCTCGACCTGGAATTCAAGCCCGGCGCCAGCGGTCTTCTGGGTATCGCGCAGGCGGGGGATGACCCCCATCACTGGGCGTCGCTGCGCTCCTCCATGCAGCTGGGCGAAGACTTCGACCTGGATGCGGACCTGCGCTATGTCGGCGCGCTGCCCGATCCGAAGCTGCCCGAATATGTCGAGATGAATGCGCGCCTGGCCTGGCGGGTAACCGACCGGCTGGAACTGGCGCTGGCCGGGTTCAATCTCCTGCACGGCCAGCACCAGGAATATCCGGGATCGGACCTGATACGACGCAGCGTCATGCTGCAGACGCAGGTCAGGTTCTGACGATGCGTCCGGCCCGCAAACTGCCCGAGTTGGCGGGGCTCACCCTGGCCCTGCTGGCGGCTTTTGCCGATCCCGCCCGCGCGGCGGCCTCGCTGGAATATGCGATCAAGGCGGCCTATCTGACCAAATTCGTCCCCTTCATCTCCTGGCCGCCGGGCAGACTGGAAAAACCGGACAGCCCGGTGACCATCTGCCTGGCGGGCCATGATCCGTTTGACGGCGCCCTGGACCAGGCCGCGCACAGCGCGCGGGTGGGCGAACATCCCATCGCCGTAAGCCATTCGGTCGGGTCGTATGACGGTTGCCAGATGGTATTCCTGCCGGCGGACGACCCGGACCTGGCGGCCCGGACACTGACTGAGCTGAAGGGCCAGCCGGTGGTCACGGTCACCGATTCGGGGATGGGGCCGCGCGGCATCATCAGCTTCGTGATCGATGCCAACCATGTCCGCTTCGATATCGACGAGGCCGCGGCCGACCGGGACGGGCTCGCCATCAGTTCCAAGCTTTTGGGGCTGGCCCATGCCGTAACGGCGCGGAGCAAGCCATGAGGCGGCGCGGCCTGGACCTGTCGGTGATAGGGGCGCTGGTGGCCGCGGCGGTCCTGCTGGGCGTGGGCATCGCCATGGCCGTCTATGAGGAACAGCTCTACACCGACCAGCAGCTCAAGAGCGTGCGTGAGCAGGCGCAGATCCTGGCGGCCAGCGTCAGCGCGGCGGTGCTGTTCGACGACCGCCGGGCCGCGCAGGAATATGTCAACGCGGTGGCGGTCAATCCCGAGATGGAGGCCGCCGGCGTCTATGACCGGCATGGACAGCTTCTGGCGGGCTTCGGTCGCGGCGGCACGCGCCTTCCTTCCTCGGTCACGCGCCCGGTCACCACCTATGGCAACGACTATATCGACGTCGCCGGGGAGGTGCGACAGGACGGCACCAAGGTGGGAATGGTGCTCTTGCGCGCGGTATCCGAGCCGCTGCAGCGGCGCTACGCCCGCTATGCCGGCCTGGTGCTGCTCGTCACCATGGGCGCGCTGGTGATCGCGGTGCTCAGTTTCTCGCAGGCGGCGCTGGGACGGCGCGCACGCCAGCTTTCGGAAATGAACGAGCGCCTGCAGAGGGAAATGTCGGAGCGCCAGCAGACCGAGGAAGCGCTGCGCCAGAGCCAGAAGATGGAGGCGGTGGGCCAGTTGTCGGGCGGTATCGCCCATGATTTCAACAACCTGATCATGATCGTGAAGGGAAGCCTGCGTCTTCTGCGCCGGCGGCTGGGCGAGGATCTGGGCCAGCAGGGCGACGCCTATATCGGCAACGCCGAGGAGGCGCTGGACCGCGCCGCCCACCTGACCCAGCGCATCCTGGCCTTTTCACGCCGCCAGCCGCTGACGCCCCAGCGCGTCTCGCTGAGTCACCTGGTGGAGGGCATGAAGGATCTGATCCGCCATTCGGTCGGTGAAAAGGTGGAGATCGTCACCCGGCTGAATGCCGGATGGTTCACCCTGTGCGACATCAACCAGATGGAGAATGTGATCCTGAATCTGGCGATCAATGCGCGCGACGCGATGCCCGATGGCGGCCGGCTGACGATCGAAACATCTGATCTGACGCTGCCGGCCGCTCCGCCCGGCGTGGAGGATTTCAAGCCCGGCGACTATGCGGCGCTGATAATCAGCGATACCGGCCACGGCATGGCAGAGGAAGTTCGCCGCAGGGCCATCGATCCGTTCTTCACAACCAAGCCGCAGGGCAAGGGGACGGGGCTTGGGCTGTCCATGACATTCGGCTATGTGCGTCAGTCGGCGGGCCACCTGGTGATCCAGAGCGCGCCGGGCGAGGGCACGGCCATGACGATACTGATGCCACGCGACCATGAGGTGCCGCGTGAAACCGGGGGAGCGATTGCATGACCAGCGAGGGCGGGGCGGTGCCCATTCTCTTGGCGGAGGACGAGGCGATGCTGCGCACCATCGCCGTCGAGATGCTGGAGGAGGCGGGCTTTCAGGTGTTCGAGGCCGCCGACGGGGTCGAGGCGCTGGAACTGCTGAAGGCCAATCCGCAGATCGGGCTTCTTGTCTCGGACGTGAAAATGCCGCGCATGGACGGCTATGCGCTGGTGGAGGCCGGTTATGCCCTGCGCCCGGGGCTTAAGGTGCTGCTGATGACCGGCTATGCCCAGGAGCCGCCGCCGCAGCTGCTGAGGGACCATAGCATCCAGGTCCTGCACAAGCCGTTCAACCTGGAAAAGCTCTGCGCGCTCGCCGCCGAACTGGCGGCATAGCAGGCGGGCCGTTTCGGCCGCGGGCGTCAGCTCTTGCGCTTCCTGGGCGCGGATTTCTTCCTGGAAGACTTCTTCTTGCGCTTGCCGGAGGATTTCTTCTTCTTCTTCGCGGGGACTTTCTTGCCCTCGCGGCGCGCTTCGGACAGGCCGATCGCGATCGCCTGCTTGCGGCTTTTCACTTTCCTGCCTGAGCCGCTTTTCAGGGTACCTTTCTTGCGCTCATGCATTGCCTTCTTGACCTTGCGCTGTGCGCCCTTGGAATATTTCCTGGCCATGCAGTCCTCGTGTTGGAACCCTTGACGGAAACAGGCGGAATTAAATTCCGTTCCGGGACGAAGATATCGCCCTGGCAGGGGGCCAGGCGCTGATCAGCACCACAGGCGCATCAGCGGGCCGGTCGCGCCATAGAGCGGATCGGCCTGTGGCGGCGGGGCCGCTGCAATGGCTTCAAGGGCGCGGTCATGCGCCTCCACCGTCGCACGGCATTCATCATAGGTGTTGCCGGGATCGGTATTCAGCGGATAGGCGCCCACGACCAGCAGATCGTCCGATGCCGTGATGCACTGGTGTCCGGTTCCGGCAGGCTGGATGATCGCATCGCCCGCGGTCAGGGTGAGCTGGCTGCCTTTGTCGCCGCCGAAACGCACCACGGCCTGGCCGCGGGCGATACCCAGAACCTCATGCACCTTCGAATGGAAGTGCAGGAAGTCATAGACGCCGTCGCGCCAGCCCGCGCCCCAGCCATGGGCGGCAAACAGGGTTTCGAAAATCGCGGCGGGGTCGAAGCTGGTGTCCAGCGTAACGGCTTCGCGGTAATGCACCAGGGGCCAGCGCGGATGGTTGGGGACGCGGCCATCGTCTTCGAAGCGGTGGACATGGGCGGTGCGGGGCCAGACCAGGGCCTGGGCCTGCTCTGCGGAGGGGCGGGCGATCCCGGTAATCTCCTCGGCGGTCTTCTTGAAGTCTTCCAGCATCATGAGGTGGAAACTGGCGGTCCGCGCCTCGGGTTCCCGAAACCATCATGGTGCGGCATCGTTCTGATTTTATGGCGGCACGCAGGACCACCGGAAAGACGGCGAAGAAGGCGGCGAAAAAGAAGAAGGCCGGGAAGAAGTCCAGGGCCGGGGCGCGATGGTCGCAGAAGGTTACGCGGGAAAGCGACGCGCTCGACCTGAAAAAGGGCGTGTTTACCTGGAAGGACCCGCGGCGGATTGCCCGCTCGCTGAAGGCGTCGGCCCAGGCCAGCCACCGGCGCAAATCCAGTCCCTATCGTTCGGCCATGTCCATGTTGACCTTCTACATCAACCGCGGCGGCAAGGACCTGCCCGCCCGGCAGAAAAAGGTGCTGGAAAAGGCCAAGGACGAACTTCGCACCCTGTTCGACAAGGATTAGCGGGTTCTGTAGAAAGCCGCATGACCGAAGCGGCCTTCATCGCGGGCGATTGGGGCACCAGCCGGCTGCGCCTTTATCTGTGTGGGCGCGATGGCGCGGTGCTGGACCGGCGCGAGGGGGAGGGTGCCTCGGCGCCAGACTGCGCGGGGCGTTTTGCCGCCGCCGTGGCGGACTGGGACAGGACGCATGGAAAGCTGCCCGCCGTTCTGGCCGGCATGGTGGGCTCCACCATCGGCTGGCGGGACGTGCCCTATCTGGAATGTCCGGCCAGGCCGCAGACCATCGCGGGCGCGGCGCTGAAGTTCAAGGCGGATGGCCGCAGCATCGCCATCGCGCCGGGCCTGAAGTGCATCAACCACGCCGGTGCGCCCGATGTGATGCGCGGCGAGGAGGTGCAGCTGCTGGGGGCGCTGAGGCTCAATCCCGAGCTGGCCGAGGGCCGTCATCTTCTGTGCATGCCCGGCACCCATGTGAAATGGGTGCGGCTGGAAGACGGGGCGGTGAGCCGGTTCCAGACCGCGCTGTCGGGCGAGCTGTTCGAGCTTCTGTCGCGCCATTCGGTGCTGGCGCGTGACGGCGGCAGCGTCGATCCGGAAAGCCCGGCCTTCGCGCTGGGGCTACGCACCGCGCGCGACAACCCCCGGTCCGGCCTGCTGCACCTTCTGTTTTCGACCCGCAGCCGGGTGGTGACGGGGACGATGGCAAAGGCGGATGCGGCATCCTACCTCTCCGGCCTGATCGTGGGCGCCGATGTCGGCGCGGCGCTGGCGCTGTTCGCGCCTGGAAGGGTGCCGCTGGTCTGCTCGCCCCTGCTGGCGGCGCTTTATGCCAGGGCGCTGGGCACTTATGGTGTCATCGCCCCGGTCATCGATGGCGACGCCGCCGCGCTGGCGGGGCTGGTGCAGATACACACGGAATTGCGGAAATGAATGCCGATACCCTTGCCGATGCCTTTCTGGCCGAACTGCCCATCGTTGCCATTCTGCGCGGGGTGACGCCGTCGCGCGTGCTGGGCGTGGCGGAGGCGCTGTATGGCGCGGGCATTCGCGCCATCGAGGTGCCGCTGAATTCCCCCGAGCCCTTCAAAAGCATGGAACTGCTGGCCAGGGAATTTTCCGGACGCTGCCTGACCGGCGCGGGCACGGTGCTCACGCCTGCCGATGTGGACCGGGTGGCCGATGCGGGCGGCGGGCTGATCGTGACGCCCAACACCAATCCGGCCGTGATCGCGCGCGGGGTGGAGAAATCCATGACGGTGATGCCGGGCTTCTATACCCCGTCGGAAGGCTTTGCCGCCATCGCGGCGGGTGCGCGCATCCTGAAACTGTTCCCGGCCTCCACCGGCGGTATCGATCACCTCAAGGCGATGCTGGCGGTGATTCCGAAGGCCGTGCCGGTCTATGCCGTGGGCGGCGTCGGCGCCGGCAACATGAGCGAGTGGAAGAAGGCGGGCGCGGCGGGCTTCGGCCTGGGCAGCGACCTGTTCAAGCCGGATTTCAGCGACGCAGAGGTCGCGGCGCGCGCCGCCAAATGCGTGGCGGCGTTTAGGAGTACATAATTCGTCATCGCCCGATTCACTCGGGCGATCCATAACGGCGCTGGCAAGGACGATGCTGCAAGAGCGGCTGTACTATGTCTACATCATGGCCAGCGGTCTGAGCGGGACGCTCTATACCGGCATGACCAACGATCTTTCCCGCCGCGCCTATGAGCATCGCGAAGGGTTAGTACCAGGCTTCACCAAGAAATACGGCGTGAAGCGGCTTGTCTATTTCGAGGCTTTTGCCACCGCTGCCGATGCTATTCATCGCGAAAAACGCATCAAAAAGTATCCACGCGCCTGGAAACTGAACCTGATCGCGCGGCAGAACTCTGCTTGGAGCGATCTGGCCGAGGGATTGAATGGTTGAGGTGGTGTATGGATGGCCCGCATAAAGCGGGCCATGACGAAAAGGGGACCATGGGCGGGTCAAGCCCGCCCATGGAGAGTGGTTTACCAGTTGGTATACGACCCGTCAGGGCGGTGATTGATCTGGATGGGGGCATAATGCTCCGTCCAGTCGCCCACCTGCTGCAGCTTGCTGGTGTCCAGCGTCACGCCCAGGCCCGGCCGCTCGTTGGGCCACAGCTTGCCGTCATGGAAATCATAAGCCTCTGGCAGATACGGCCAGGGCCTGCGGCCCGCGCCGGTCATTTCCATCAGCGCGATGACGGAGGTGGCGGTCAGGCAGTGCACCAGCGCGGTCTCGCCGATGGGGCCGGTGAAGTGCGGGATCAGGCCGCAATAATGCGTCTCCGCCAGGGCGGCGATCTTCATGTATTCGGTGATGCCGCCGACATTGGGCACCGTGCAGCGCGCGAAGTCGATCAGGTTCTGTTCGATCAGCGGCGCGATTTCCCACTTCACGCCATAGATCTCGCCCACCGCGATCGGCACGCGCAGGCGCGGACGCATCACCTTGTAGATGTCGATATTCTCGCCGCGGATCAGGTCCTCGCAGAAGAAGGGGCGCAACGGCTCGATGGCCGTGGCCAGTGTGATGGCGTCCTCCGGGTCCATGGTGCCGTGGAAGTCGATGGCCCAGGCGCCGTCCTTGCCCACGCCCTTGCGGATGAGCTGGCACTCCTCGATGGTCTTTTCCACGGCGCGGAAGCGGTCGAACTCCTGCGATTCGGCCACGCCGGTGCGGAAGGCGCGAAAACCCGCCTGGATGCAGGCACGGGCCGCATCCTCGATGGTCCCGCCCGGCGGGGTGGGATAACCGGTGGCATAGCATTCGACATGGTCGCGGCTCTTGCCGCCCAGAAGCTGCCACACCGGCACGCCCAGCGCCTTGCCCTTGAGGTCCCACAGCGCCACGTCCAGGGCGCCCAGCGAGTGGGTCTTCTCGCGCCCGGCCGGATAGAAATAGCCGCGCTCCATCACCTGCCACAGATGCTCGGTGCGGAAGGGGTCTTCGCCGATCAGAAGCCCGGCGCACTGTTCCATGGTGGAGGGCTCGCCGCCTTCGCCGATGCCGGTCAGCCCGCTCTCGGTCTCGATGGTGACGATGTTGGTGGACTGGTTGAAGGTCGGCTGGTGCACATTGGGCCGGCCGGCTGCGTCGGTCGGGGTCTTGTAGTAGCGGATGCGCTTGATCCTGTCTTTCGGCAGCCCCAGCGCGAATGCGTCCGGCGGCGTCCACAAGGCGGCGCCCGCCGCGCCAAGAAGTGTGGCCATGCCCGCGTTGCCCAGGAATTTGCGGCGATCCATGTCGTCCCCCTTCGAGAATTTTCTTCGTCTCAGGTCAGATTGCAGACCCAGCCCTTGTTGGCGTCGCAATACCACAGGACGCCGTCATGGATGTCCAGACCGTGCACGGAAGGATCGTTGACTTTATCCAGCACGATCTTGGCGACGATGCCGCCGTCGGACATGCGCAGCCTGTAGATCTCGGCCTCGTCGGAGCCCACGCACCAGATGTGATCGCCGTCCAGCGCGATGCCGTGGGTGCGCACGGTAGGCGCCTGGATGGAGCGGGCCACGGTGCCTTCCTCGGCATTCATCAGGAACAGCTTGCCGCTGGCCGGCACCGCCATCCAGTATTTGTCGGCGCCCGCCCATTTCACGCCATGCCCGCCCGATTCCAGCGGCAGGTCGCCGGGTTTGCGCACACGCGTGGTATAGGCGCCATAGATGCCCCAGCCCGGCGTTTCCCATTTCTTCAACGTCGCGCCGGTCCTGGGATCGACCTTGAGGGTGGAGGGCTTGCCTGTCAGCACCTTGGTAGAGGTCAGAAACCAGGCGCCATCGCCATAGGTAATACCGCTACCATGGATGCACTCGGTCTGGACGCTGGCAAGCACCCCGCCGTTGGCGGGATCCACGGTGAAGACCCTGTTGGGGTCTTTCTGGTCCAGCACCCACAATTTTCCATCCGGCGCGAACTGCAGGTCGTTGGGCTCGCTCACCTGGGGCCGCAGGTTGAACCGGCGGTTGACCGTCCTGGCGATGACCGGCGCATTCCTGCGCGCGGCGATTGTGGCAGCGGGAATGACCGGATCGGCAGCGAGCGCGGGCACGCCCGGCAGCGTCATGCCTGCTCCCGCCGCTGCCAGCACGCCAACAACCGTGCGACGTGAATGCATGTTGTCCCCCGTTCGAGACGCGATGCGAAGGTTAAACGGGATTGGAAGATGGGGCAAAGCTGCCGCGCCGCAATATCGTTACGGCACAGCGTCATTATGAAGGTGATGAAATTGTCATCGTTCGCGGCGCATCCTAGACTTGCCTGGCGCCGCACGCACTGCGCGCGCTGCGCGGACAAGAACAAGGGACGGCGCAAGACCGCCGATCGGGGTAGAGGAAAGAACGCCGGTTCAAAGGCTTGGCGAAATTCCGTCGGCGAAAAGCCGAGACCGCGCGGCGGAAATTCCGCCCGCGCCCGAGGGGAATAAAACATAAGACGGGAAAAACCCGTTGCCATCGGTGCCGCCTTCCGACCGGAAGGCGGCATTTTTTTCGCTCCACTGTCGCAAATTCGCCGCGCCGATTTCACAGCGCAGGATGACGCAGTGCAGCGAAAGCGCTTATCGCTTTTTTTTCCAGACCCTGTGCCGTAAGGTCCGGCGCGGGTTTTGCGGCATTCCTTTTTGGGGGTGCTCCCATGCTCCGACAAGAAGGCTCCCAAAAAGGGATCCGGGCGCGGAGTCAGGGGAGGGAAGGCAGATTCGATAGACAGTCAGATCGACGCGCGAAAGCCGGGATGCGGGAATTCGCGGAGCCGTTCAGTTCATTGCGATTGGCGGCAACAGCTATGGGAGTGAAGAAATGTTTCGCTTGAAGATTACCGCCGCCGCGTTTGCGCTGGCCACGCCAGTCCTGCTGGCCGCGCCGGCCTGGGCCGAATCGACGGTTCTGACCAACGTCACGGTGATCGACGGCACGGGCAAGGCCGCCCAGCCCAACTCCGCGATCGTGATGACCGACGGCAAGATCGCCTTTGTCGGCCCCATGGCCCAACTGAAGGCGCCGGCCGGTGCCAAGACGGTGAACCTGGCGGGCAAGTATGTGATGCCTGGCATCATCGACAACCATGTCCATGTCGGCATGATGCATGACATGACCCAGGACGCGAAGTACGAGACGCCCGCCAATGTCGAGGCGGACCTGAAGCAGTATGCGGCCTATGGCGTAACCGCGGTCCAGGTGCTGGGCACCGACAAGGACTTCGTCCTCAAGATGCGCGACCAGCAGCACAAGAGCCGCCCGACCATGGCGCGGCTGTTCAGCGCCGGCCAGGGCGTCGTGTACAAGGGCGCCTATGGCGGGCTTGTGGGCGTGACCCAGCCGGTGGCGACCCCGGAAGAGGCGCGCAAGCTGGTGGACGAGCAGGCCGCCAAGGGCGTCAACTTCATCAAGCTTTGGATGGACGACGAACGTCATACCATCCCGATCAAGATGCCCTATGCGATGAGCAAGGCGGTGATCGACGAAGCCCACAAGAAGGGCCTCAAGGCGGTCGCCCATGTCTTCTATCTGGCGGACGCCAAGGAGCTGGTGCGCGAGGGCATCGACGGCTTCGCCCACATGGTGCGCGACCAGCCGGTCGACAAGGAACTGCTGGACATGATGAAGGCCAAGGGGACCTGGATGGTTTCCTCGACCCTGTCGCGCGAAATGTCCTACAGCCTGGCGACAATGCCGTGGCTGAACGATCCCTTCTTCACCCGCGGCGTCACGCCGGGCACGATCGCGATCCTGAAGAGCCCGGCCCGCCAGAAGGCGGTGATCCTGGGCTACACCATGTTCCCCGGCCTGCCCTACAAGAAGAAGGTCTTCTCGGACATGGATCGCACCCTGTTCCAGGCCCTGGAGAATTACGAAACCATGGCCCAGGCGGGCATCAACATGGGCATGGGCACCGACTCCGGCCCCAATGGCCGCTTCCCCGGCTTCAACGCGCATGAGGAAATGTACCTGGAGGTGCTGGCCGGCCGCACGCCGATGCAGGCGATCGAATCCGCCACCAGCGAGAATGCGCGCTGGCTGGGCGACAAGATGATCGGCTCCATCGCGCCGGGCAAGTGGGCCGACCTTCTGGTGCTGGACAAGGACCCGCTGAAGGACATCCGCAACACCAAGACGATCAATAGCGTCTATATTGCGGGCAATTCGGTCCCGACGATCTGGCAGACCTGCCGCGACAGGCCGGTCAGTTCGTGCCAGGCGCGTCCGGCCGACCTGCCGAACATGCCGTATTGATGACAGGATCGCGCCGTAATCTGGCGTGATCGCTAATTGCGGCCGGCGCGGGAGGCATTGGCCTTCCGCGCCGGACTTGCAAACAGGGGGAAAGCGACGTGGCTATCGTGGATCAGCCTGCCAAGCCGTCAGTTGTACGCTACCGGATTTTGGGCCTGGTGGTTTTGGCCTATTTCATCACCTATCTGGACCGCGTGCTGATCTCCAACGCGATGCCCGTGATCCAGAAGGAATTCGGCTTCGATATCGGCACCGCGGGCGTGATCATGTCCGCCTATGCCTGGGCCTATGCCATTTTCCAGATTCCCGGCGGCTGGTTCGGCGACCGCATGGGCCCGCGCATCGCCCTGGCCTGTGTGGTGACGTGGTGGTCCGCCTTCACGTTCCTGGCGGGATTCTCCTCCTCGGTCACCATGCTGGCGGTCTGCCTGTTCCTGGTGGGCCTGGGTGAGGCGGGCGCCTTCCCCATTTCCAACCGCGCGCTGTCGCGCTGGATGCTGCCGTCGGAGCGCGGCTTCGCCCAGGGCACCACGCATGCCGGCTCGCGCCTGGCAGGCGCGGCCACGCCCATCCTGGTCGCCACCCTGATCGGCGCCTATAGCTGGCATGTGCCGTTCTGGCTGTTCGGCACGGTAGGCATCGTGTGGGCGGTGGTCTGGTATGGCTATTACCGCGACCTGCCGCGCGAGCATGGCGGCATCAATGACGGCGAACGCGCCAAGATCGAAGCCGCGCTGGGCACCGCGCCCAAGGCGCGCCAGCCGATCCCGTGGAAGCTGATCCTGTCCAGCCGCCAGATGTGGATCGTGGCGGCGATGTATTTCTGCTACGGCTACAGCCTGAACATGTTCCTGGCCTGGTATCCCAAATATCTCAACGCCGAGCGCGGCTATGACCTGGCGCAGATGGGCCTGTTCACCAGCCTGACCCTGGCCGCGGCGGTGGTGGGCGATATCATGGGCGGCGTCGTCTCCGACTACATCATCCACAAGACCGGCCGCATCAAGTTCGCGCGCCAGAGCGTGGCGATCACCGGTTTTGTCATCGCCGCCGTCTTCATCCCACTGGGCGTGCAGATGGACGGCCCCTACATGACCGCGGCCATGTTCGGCCTGGGTGTGTTCGGCCTGGAGCTGGTGGTGGGCAATGCCTGGGCGGTGACGCTGGACATCGGCGGCAATTTCGCGGGCTCCTGCTCGGCGGTGATGAACACGCTGGGCAATGTCGGCGGCGCCATCGTGACCACCGTGACAGGCTTCATCGTCGCGGCCTATGGCTGGAGTGCGGCCTTTTATGTGGTCACCGCCTTCTGCGTGGCGGGCGCGCTGCTGTTCAGCCGCATCGACGCGGGGCGCAAGCTGGCCCAAGTGGCCGCCGCCCCGGAGCTGTGACCGGTTCTTGCGGCCGTCCCCGCCCCCGGCTCAGGGGCAGGACGGCCGTCAAGCCGCTGAAAGCCTGCAATATTTTGGGTGTTTTCTTTTGCCCGGAATTGGCTATGGTCCGCCCGCCATGGAACCGTTCAAGAAGCTCGAAGGGGTGGCAGCGCCCCTCAACATGATCAATGTCGACACCGACATGATCATCCCCAAACAGTATCTGAAGACCATCCAGCGCACCGGCCTGGGCAAGGCCCTGTTCGATGAGTTGCGTTACAACACCGACGGCAGCGAGAAGCCGGATTTCGTGCTGAACAAGCCGGCCTATCGCAAGGCGCAGATCCTGGTGGCGGGGGACAATTTCGGCTGCGGCTCGAGCCGCGAGCACGCGCCCTGGGCGCTGCTGGATTTCGGCATCCGCGCCGTCATCGCCCCCAGCTTCGCCGACATCTTCTATGGCAACTGCCTCAAGAACGGCATCCTGCCGATCAAGCTGCCGCAGGCCGAAGTCGACAAGCTGATGGACGATGCCGAGCGCGGCGCCAATGCCGTGATCACGATCGACCTGGAAGCGCAGGAGATCCGCGGCCCCGACGGCGGCTGCATCAAATTCGAGGTCGATGCCTTCAAGAAGGAATGCCTGCTGAATGGCTGGGACGATATCGGCCTAACCATGCGCGCCGAGGACAAGATTTCGGCGTTTGAGACGGCGCGTCAGCAACAGGCGCAGTGGCTGTAGAGCCGGTCAATCCGTTACCGGGAGGGGCGCGACCATGCGGCTGACGAAACTTGGTCATGTCCTGCTGGCGGT
>DASTRG010000066.1:0-19178 GCA_035761325.1 Rhizomicrobium sp.
CTTGTCGGTGACAAGGCCGTTGCCGCCATGGAAGCTGCCCACCGCGCCGATGCGATCGGGAACGGCGGCCGCGGTGCGGAACGACAGCGCCCCGCCCATGCAGTAGCCCTGCACGCCCGCCTTCTTCGAAGTGTCGGTCACGTTCTGCGCGTCCAGGAATCCCAGATAGGCGGCCGCGTCGCGATCGATGCCGTCATTGGTCATCGCGCCGCGATAGCTCATCAATTTGGCGCGCTGCTCCGGGTTGCCGAAGTCGAAATTGTCGCCGATTACCGGCGCCCTGGCAGAGCGGTAAAAGGGATTGACCACCAGCACCGCATAGCCCCTGGCAGCCAGCCGCGCGCCCATGTCGCGGAAGACCGGGCGAAGGCCCATGATGTCCGGCCAGACCAGCACGGCCGGCCACTTGCCATCCGCCCCCGGATGAAAGAGCACTGCATCGCATTCGCCGTCCGCCGTCCGCACCATGACGTCGCTCGCCCTCACGTTGGACTGGGCCCTTGCGGCCCCGGCGGTGCCCGCCAGGGCGGCCGTCATCAGGCCGAAACTGCGCCGCGAAAGCCGTGAATCGGTGACAAGACCCGGATGAATGAATTCATCACACATGTCGCGTTTCCTCCCGTTTTCCGGCGGCCGTCCGCCAGGCTTTCGGGAGAGCTTACAACTGCGGCAGGATTCAGCCTACAGCGGCCCCGGCGGCACAGACCCGGCCACCGATCCGCGCGCGCCGCACTTGGCCGGACAGGGCCAGCATCTCCCCATCTTTCAGCGACAGGCCCAGGACGCGGTTCTGATCCACGGGGCCGGGAAACCTGATCTGGCCGGGCGACAGGCGGGCAAAGCCCACCCTGGCGTAATAGGGTTCATCGCCCACCAGCAGAATGCCGCGCCAGGGACCTTTCTTGGCCGCGGCGATACCCGCCTGCATCAGGGTTATGCCGATGCCGCGCCCACGCTGGCCGGTTTCCACCGCAAGGGGACCCAGGAGCAGCTCTTCATGGCCGCCCACCATGATCGGCCAGAAGCGCACCGAGCCGCGCAGCATTCCTCCTTCGACGGCGATGAAGGAAAGCTCTGTGACCGGATCCACGCCTTCCCGCAGGCGATAGGCCGACTTGGCAAAGCGGCCCGGCCCGAAGCTGTGGGCATTCAGTGCCTCGACGGCCGGTGCGTCATCGGCTGTCTCCAGGCGGATCAGCCAATTGGGCGTGGAAGCACTGGACATGAAGGGGCACCGGCGGCAGCGGCATCTTCGCTATTCGCCCCCCCGGCAAAAGGCAACAGCAAAAGGCAGGCATTTCACCACCAGGGACTGACCGGGGCCTCGCCCGCCAGCTCGGCCAGCCGGCGCAAGGTGGCGGCCGTGCAGCCGGCGGGTGGCCGGCGCGGATCGGCGAACAGGACCTCCACGATTTCAAGGCTGGGCCTGAAGGCGATGGCGCCCCCCGTCACGCGATAGAGCGCGATCACATTGCTGGCGAGCCCCGCGGGGGCGGTATAGAGGCCGAAGAACTCCGCCACCCCGCCCGTCAGGCCCACTTCCTCGGCCAACTCGCGCAGTACCGCCGCGCCCGGCGTCTCGCGCCGGTTTACCCCGCCCCCCGGCAACTGCCAGCCGGGCATGTAGCGGTGGCGCACCAGAAGCACCCGGCCCTCGCCATCGAAAACCGCACCGGCCGCACCGAACGCGACCGGATGGGTCAATGCCTTGATCAGAATGAAAAAGTTCCACGCCGCGCGCCTGATCATCCGGGCCGCCGCAGCGGAATTCGGGGCCCGCCGTAACTCTTGGCTAACAGACCACAGCCTATCCTTGTGTGATGGCGCTGTAAGGACCCGGCAATGTCCGGCATGGGATTTGAGAAGCTTTCCGTTCTTGTCGTCGAGGACGATCCGCACATGCGCTCGCTGCTGCGCGGGGCGCTGGACTGTTTGGGCATACACCGGATCAGCGAAGCGGCGGATGGCACCGCGGCGCTGAAGGTGCTGGAAGATCGCACAATCGAGCTGATCCTGACTGACATGGTCATGAGTCCCATGGACGGAATCGAATTCACTTACAGGGTACGCAATGCGCCCGACAGTCCCAACCCCTTTGTTCCCGTCATCATGATAACCGGACATGCCGAGCGCTCGCGCGTGATGCAGGCGCGCGATGCCGGCGTCACCGAGTTTCTCGCCAAGCCGCTGACTTCGCGCAAGCTCTTCGCGCACATCGCCCAGGTCATGGAACGGCCCCGCGACTTTGTGCGCTGCGCCGGCTATTTCGGACCCGACCGGCGGCGGCACCGGCCCGATAGCTATGCCGGGCCATGGCGGCGCCAGGACGATTTCCAAAAGGTGGAGCTGTGAGCGCGGACATCGAACCCGACGATTACCCGCATATGCTGGATGTGGTCGAGGCCACGCGCAGGTTGAAGGCGCTGCGCACGCCGGCCACTCTTGCCCGGGCCGGTGAGGCGATCGAGGCTGCCGCGCTGCCGATCGGCGCGGCGGTGCGAACTTATGTCGATGCGCTGGCGCAGGGTGGAAACGACCCCGCGCGCGTGATGATGCTGGTGCATAAAATTCGCGGACTGGTCGATATTGCCGGCCTGCCCGTCACCGGACAGATCTGCGACGGTCTTTGCCGCCACATGGAGGAAGCCTTCGGCGCCGCCGATCCCACCGTCGTGGCGTTGCATGTCGATGCCATCATCCGCGCTGCGCGCTGCGAGCCGCAGCAGCCGGGCGCCGGCGAGGAAGTGGCGGCCAGGCTTGCCCAGCAGATCGCACAGTATCGCGCCGCGGCTGACGCGGCGGGGCAGCCGCAGCTTAAGCGCCGTTAACACATCAATCCGGCGGCAATCCCCGCCAATTCACCGCTCCTTAAGCCCTGGCCTTAATAATGACCGGGCTGATAACCGGGCCCTGCTTTCATGCTTCAAATTGGCGGCATCGTCATTCTTTTCGCCTGCGTGTTCGGCGGTTATCTGATGACAGGCGGCAGCCTGGAAGTGGTGATCGAGGCAGCGCCGCACGAGCTTCTGACGATCTTCGGCGCGGCCCTGGCCGCGATGCTCATCGCCGGCTCGATGTACAACGTCAAGAAAATTGCCGGTTCGCTGGGCAAGGTGATCAAAGGCCCCAACTGGAAGCCCAGGGACTACACCGATCTTCTGTGCCTTCTGTTCCTGCTCACCAAGACCATGAAGTCCAAGGGCCTGATCGCCCTGGAAGCGCATATCGAACGGCCCGCCGAATCCTCGATCTTCAAGCGCTATCCCAAGATCATGAAGGATCATTTCGCGCTGGACTTCATCTGCGACACGCTGCGCATGATGACCATGAGCCTGGAAGACCCGCACCAGGTCGAGACGGCGATGGAAAAGCAGCTGGAAAAGCACCACCACGAGGCCCTGGTCGGCGCCAATGCGCTGCAGTCGATGGCCGACGGCCTTCCTGCGCTGGGCATTGTCGCCGCCGTTCTGGGCGTCATCAAGACCATGGGCGCGATCAGCGAGCCGCCGGAAGTTCTGGGCGGGATGATCGGCTCGGCGCTGGTGGGCACCTTCCTGGGCGTGTTCCTGGCCTATGGCATCGTGGGTCCGCTGGGCAGCCGGCTGAAGGCCGTGGTCGACGAGGAGGCGCTGTTCTACCACGTCATCCGCGACATCCTGGTGGCGCACCTGCATGGCAACGCGGCGCAGGTGTCGGTGGAAATAGGCCGCGGCAGCGTGCCGTCCGAATCCCAGCCCAGCTTCCAGGAACTGGAAAACGCGCTCAACTCCATCCCGCCGGACGGCGGCTGAAGCGCCCGGCGATTTTCAGGTCCGATATTTTTCCATGCGGGCGCGGTAGGCGTCCGCGGCTTCGGACAGCGAAACGAAGAACATCGCCAGGGCGCCCGCGAACACGCCCAGCGGTACCGACCAGGTCACATCCATGTCGGTGCCAAAGGCAACGATCGCCGTTACCAGCATGCCTGTCAGTTGTGCCACGCTTTTCGGCATGAGCCGCTCCAGACCCAACAGGCTCTTTCTAGGAACAGGTTGTGCCAAAACGAAGCAACTCCGCTTATAAAGGTTAACGGCAGTTGACCATGGCGATGAGTCCGGCACAAGCAAACGCGCCGATCCAGTCACAGATTTCATGGTGCGGCTTTCAGCGGCGCGGGCCGGCGGGCACGTCGATGTGGATGAAGCCGCGCGCCGCGAGGTTTTCGCGGATCTCCTGGCCATGTTCGGCATCGCGCGCTTCGACCACCATGCCAAGGGTCGCGGACTTGGCGGGAACGCCGGTCATCATGCGATTGTGCGAGACTTCCAGGATATTGCCGCCGGCCTCGCCCACCACCGAAGCGACCTGGGCCAGAAGGCCGGGACGATCCTCGATCTGGAGCTCCAGGGTCATGATGCGGCCCTCGCGCGACAGCTCGCGCAGGATCACGTTCGACAGAAGGCGCATGTCGATATTGCCGCCCGACAGCACAAGGCCGACCCGGCGCCCGGCGAACGGCGAAGGGTTGGTCAGCAGCGCGGCGAGGGGAGCCGCGGCGGCGCCCTCCACCACGGTTTTCTCGATCTCCAGCAACATGGCCAGCGCGTGCTCGATGGATTCCTCGCTTGCCACCAGCACGCCGCTTACCAGCGCGCGACAAATCCGCGTGGTCAACACGCCGGGCGCCTTGACCGCGATGCCTTCGGCGATGGTCTGGGAAGTGAGGGTCTTGAGCGCAGGCGTCACCGGCTCGCCGCGAAATGCCTGCGCCATGGCGGGATAAAGCTCGGTCTGCACGCCGAAAACCTCGATGCCGGGCTTGAGCGCTTTCGCCGCCACGGCGCAGCCCGAGATCAGGCCGCCGCCGCCCACCGGCACCACCAGCGCGTCGAGATCGGGCACGTCTTCCAGCATCTCCAGCGCCACGGTGCCCTGGCCGGCGATCACGCGCGCGTCGTCATACGGATGGATGAAGGCCAGGCCCTCCGCCCCGGCGATGGCGCGGGCAGCGGCGTTGGCCGCGTTCAGGTCCTCGCCCTCCAGGATCACACGGGCGCCGAAGTCGCGGGTGTGCTTGACCTTTGTGAAGGGCGTGGCCAGCGGCATCACGATGGTGGCGGGAATCCCCAGGCGCCCGGCGTGATAGGCGACGCCCTGGGCGTGGTTGCCCGCGCTCATCGCCGCCACGCCGCGCGCCTTTTCCGCGGGCGACAGAGCCAGCAGGCGGTTCAGCGCGCCGCGCTCCTTGAAGCTGGCAGTGAACTGGCGGTTCTCGAACTTCAGATACACCTCGCAGCCGGCGATGCGCGACAAGGTCAGGGATCGCCGCGTGGGCGTGCGTACCAGCGCGCCCGCGGTGGCGCGGGCGGCGGCCTTCACGTCATCCAGGGTCACGGGCAGGACGGTCATCACGGCTCCGGCAGGCGGACGCAGCGACTATGCCGCATCGGCGCGGGCGGTCACAGTGTGGATAGCGGGTGGACAGGCATGTGCCGGAAAGGACGCTGCCGCTGACATGCCGGCGCGGAAAAGCGCTGCGGCATGGGCACGGGACGAATATTCGTTTGCGCCATTTTCGCCCCTCCCCCTCCCCCGGAAGTGTGGATAGGGAGAGGAAAGCGCCTCAAGTCGCGCGGCACGACGCTGTCGCCAGCCGCCGCGGCGCGCTTGGCATCCCTTTGCCGCCGAAGGCGGCGAAGGGATGGTAGCACCGGACGGATTTGAACCGCCGACCAAGGGATTATGATTCCCCTGCTCTACCGCTGAGCTACGGTGCCGCCTGTTCGCGCGCCCTTCCCGGACGCGGAAGGCGCGCATGTAGGGGGCCCCGGCCCGCCCTGTCAAGATTGCCCCAGCGGGGACGGAAAATCCTTTATCTCCAGCACCATGCGCCGCGCCGGGCCGAACAGGGTGGCCGCAATTCCGACGGCGCGGAAGCCCTGCTTTTCATAGAAGCCCTCGGCATTCGGGTTGGCGACCGTCTCCAGCCGCACGCCGCCCGCGGCCAGGATGCGGGCGCGGGCATCGGCGATCAGGGCGCGGCCGATGCCGCCGCGCCAGTGCCCCGGCTCGACAAACAAGCCGTCCAGCACGAACAGGCTGCCGCGCGGCAGCACCGCGGCAAAGCCCAGGGCGCGGCCGCCCTGTTCGGCGACCCGCACATGGCCGCCCTCCAGATGGGCGCGCGGCAATTCGATCACGTCGGGATTGTCGAGGAGCCGGCGGCGATGCTCTTCATATTCGAGACTGGCGCGGCGTTGCAGTTCCTCCAGCGCCAGGCGTTCATCCATACGCCCGTCGCGGATGGTGATCACGCCGCCGCCGCGCGCGGGGCCGCGATCCAGCCGCCGCCCAGCACGCGGCTGCCGTCGGCATCATAAAAGACGCAGGCCTGGCCCGGCGCGATGGCGTCTTCCGGCGCGGCCAGTTCGACGCGCGCCGCATCGCCGACCAGCGGCGTGACGGTGGCGGCGACCGGCGGACGCATGGAGCGCACCTTTACCCTGCATGCGAAAGTCGCGTGCGGGCGCGCCAGCCAGTTCACGTCATGCAGCATGATGGTCGATGACGCCAGCGCGCTGCGCGGCCCCACCACGACGCGGGCATTGACCGCATCCAGCTTCAGCACGAACAGCGGCTCGGCATTGCCGGAAAGCCCCAGGCCCTTGCGCTGGCCCACGGTGAAATTGGTGATGCCGTGGTGGCGGCCCAGCACGGCGCCCGTCTGATCGACGATCTCGCCGGGCCGCGCCGCATCGGGGCGGATGCGATCGACGATGCCGGTATAGCGCCCGTCGGGGACAAAGCAGATGTCCTGGCTGTCCGGCTTGGCGGCGTTGACCAGGCCCAGTTCGGCGGCGATGGCGCGCACGGCGCGCTTGTCCATGTCGCCCAGCGGAAAGCGCAGATAGTCGAGCTGTTCGGGGGTGGTGGCGAACAGGAAATAGCTCTGGTCGCGCGCGCTGTCGGCGGCGGCGTGCAGTTCGATGCCGCTCAGACCTTCCACCCGGCGCACATAATGGCCGGTCGCCATCGCCGCCGCGCCCAGCTGGCGCGCGGTGCCCAGAAGGTCGGCGAACTTCACTTTCTGATTGCAGCGGACGCAGGGGATCGGCGTTTCGCCGCGCGCATAGGTGTCGGCGAAATCCTTCACCACGCTTTCGCGGAAGCGCGCCTCGTAATCCAGCACATAATGGGCGATGCCCAGCCGCGCGGCGACGCGGCGCGCATCGGCGATGTCGGCGCCGGCGCAGCAGGCGCCCTTGCGCGCGGGCTGGGACGAGGAAGGATAGAGTTGCAGGGTAATGCCGATCACCTCGTAGCCCTGCTTCCTGAGCAGGGCCGCGGTGACGGAGGAGTCGACTCCTCCGGACATCGCCGCGACAACGCGGCTTCCCGGCTTCAAGGCGCTTTCCATGGCCGGTCCTATAGGACCAGCCGCCCGGAACCGCAAGAAAGCCCGGTTCGACCGGCGTCCGGCCCGCTAGCCGCCGGAAACCGGCAGGTAATTCAGCAGCGAGATCCGGTTCAGGGTGGAGGTGACCGCCAGCGCCGCCTGCAACTGGGTCTGGTTCATGGACAGTTGGGTGGCGGCCTTGGCCATGTCGGTGCCCTGGATCTTGTCGGCGAAGCCCGAATACAGCGTGTCCATGGTTTGCTGCTGGGCCGCGGCGTCGGTCAGCCGGTTGCTGATATAGCCGTTGGTGGCGCTGATGTCGTTCAGGCCGCTGGCGACCTGGGCGGCATTGCTGACCGTGGAGGTCAGGAAGGTGTCCTGTGCCTGGCTGAGACCGCCGCCGGCGGCGAAATTGCCCGAAGGGCCGGCGTCGAAGCTGGCGATGTCCTTGAAGGCCTGCATCAACTGGGTGCCGATGTCCGAGGCGGTCAGGCCATAGGTGACGTTGACGCCGTCGGCCACCTGGACGGACTTCTTGAAGTCGCCATTGGCGAAGGCCTGTGAGACGGCGGGCAACGCCACCAGGTCGGACAGCGTGCTCACCGTGACGGGCGGGGTATCGGTGCGGCCGCCGGAATAGATGTAGCCGCCATTGGCGTCCTTGCCGTTGAGCACCGAAACCGCCTGTTCGAACAGGCTCTGCACCTGGGTCATCATGCTGCTGGCATCGTTGTTGCCGAGCGCATCGTTGACCGTGGTGCGCAGCTTCTGGGCGATGTCGGCCAGGCTGGAGAGCTGGTCGTCCTGCAGATCGACCTGGGTCTGGGCCAGGGTCGTGGCGGTCTGGCAGGCGGCGTTGCGCTGCGTGGCCGAGATGGTGGCGGTGAGAATCTGCGCCTGGCCGCCGAAGCCGGCGTAAGTGTCGGCGTTCACACCCGAGGCGATCGAGGTCTGGGTCTTGTCCAGGGCGCTGGAGGCCTGCTGGATCTGGCGCAGGAATTGGGCGGTCTGGATGCCTGTGGCGACGCGGTCGATGCTCATGCGTGCTGATCCTTATTGAATCTCAAGCAGCGTGTCGTAGAGCTTGCCCACCACCGTCAGCAGCCGCGCACCGGCGGCATAGGCCTGTTGATAGGTGGTCAGGTTGGTCAGTTCCTCGTCCAGGTTGACGCCCGAATTGGATGCCAGCCGCGACTGGGCTTCGGCCAGGCGGTCGTCCTGGGTGGTCTGGTTTGCGGTGACGCTGTTCGATTGGGTGGAAACGTTCTGATAGAAGCTCGCCACATAGTCGGAGATCGAGGCGGTCTGGGCCGCCATTGCCCCGGCGGCGGCAAAGCTGTGGCTGGTGTTGATGACATTCTGCATGGCAAGGGCGCCGGAATTGTTGCCCGCGGCCAGGATCACATCGCCCACCGCGCTGGTGGCGGTGATCTGCGGCTGGCCGAAGCCCAGCATCGCCGGATTGCCCGCCACCTGCGAGGCGACCGCGAAGCCCGCCGCCTGCCCCGCCTGGGCGTTGCTGCCAAGGCCGAACATCCGGCTGAAGGAAAGGCCGGTGCCGCCGCGCTGGGTGGAGTCCGCGGTGACGTTGAGCGTGTAGTCCGAATAGAGCGCCGAGTTGGCGGCGGAGAGCGAGCCGTCCGGGTTCAGCGTGAAAGTGACCGCCCCGCCCATCGCGGTATTGAGCGCGCCGACCACATCGCCCACAGTCATGCCCGCCGTGGTGGTGACGGAAACCTGCTTGACGATGTCGCCGGCCGGTCCCTTGAGGCCCAGCGAGATCACACCGCCCGCGGCAAGACCGCTGGAGTCGGTGGCGGAAAGACCGGTGGCGGTGATCGAGGGCGTGTTGGCCTTGAATACATCGTTCAGGCCGAAGAACTGGGAAAACCCGACACCGCCGCGCGATGACGGATTGCTCGCATCGTCCTGCACGACCAGGCCGTTGCCGCCCGCAGCCGTGAGCGAAAGCGTGCCGCCGGCGAAGCTGGCGGTGCCGCTTGCGCCCAGCGCGCTGTTCAGCGCCGTGACGAAGCTGCCCAGTGTGGCGCCCGTGGCGCCCACCACGCTGCCATTGACAGAGATGGTGCCGGCGTCGAAATCCACATCGACGCGCCGCACCAGCTTGCCGCTGCTGTCGGTGACCGCCAGCGTGGTCCTGCCGCTGAAGTTCAGGCTGTCGCCCGTCAGAAGACCGGTGTTGCGGCCGGTCAGGCTGGACGGCGCGGGATAGGCGGCGTTGGCGTTGGCCTGGGCGTTGAAGGCCAGCGCGGTCTGCTGGGCGAGGTTGCCCAGGCTGTCCCCAAGCCCGCCCAGCACCTGATCGCGCATGTCGATCAGTCCCTTGAGCGTGCCGCCGGAAAGATGCGGATCCAGCGGCTGGGCCGCGCCGATCGGCTGGCCGGTCTGAGGATTGATGTCCTGTATGGTGATATTGCCGTAGGACCCGTTGGTCGCGCCGCCGCTATAGCTGAGCTGGGCATAGGTGTTGCTGACCAGGTTCATGCCGTCGCCGGTGGAGACGATTACGCTGCCGTCGGACTGCTGGGTGGAGCGGACGTCCATCACCTGGGAGAGTTTGGCGAGCGCGGTGTCGCGCTGATCCTGCAGGGCCGAGGGCTCGCTGCCCGAGGCGTTCGCGTTGCGGATCTGCTGGTTGAGGTCGTAGATCTGCTTGATCAGCTGGTTGGCGGGACCGATCGCGTTGACGGCCTGCTGGTCGACCTGGGTGCGCAGCGAGGAAATGGTGCTGGAAATGTTCGAGAAGGTCGACGCCAGGTTGTTCAGCGCCGACATCACCGCCGTGCGGTTGGCGCCCGCGGCCGGCGCCTGGGAGGCGGTGGCGTAGGCGGCCGCCAGGTTGCCCAGCTGGGTGGCCAGGGACTGGTTGTCGCCCGGCGCGCCCAGAAAGCCGTTGAGCTGGCTGAAGAAGCCGGCCTGGGCATCGTAATTGGCGGCGCTGGCGCCGGCCGAGAGCACTTCCTGGCTGAGATACTGGCTGGCGACACGCTCGACGGAAGCGATGTCCACGCCCACAAGCTGGCCGTTCGCCGCCAGCGTCTGCTGGTTGACCACGCGGCGCGCATAGCCGTCCGTATTCAGGTTGGCCACGTTGTTCGACACAACGCCCAGCGCGGTGCTGTTGGTTCTCAGCGCGGAGAGGGCACTTGCGGCGATTCCGTTCAGGCTCACGCTGTGATGGTCCGATGCTGTGTTGCCGACGCCACCGTCGCAAGCCCCGTGCCATGTCGCGCCGGTGCTTTTTGCCCGGAAAGCCCGGCTTCCCCGCGCCTTCGCCTTGCGGTGCCAAGGCGGCAGAGTTTGCCGCACCGGCATCACTTGCCTGTCCTTTTCCGCCGCGCCTGGGCGCAGGCAAACGGGGAAATTCAATCAAACCGGGCTCGCGGGCCGCTGGCCTGACGCTTGCTATGACCGACGGCGGATCATCGTGGGTTTCACCGTGCCGGGATTGGCAGCAGCGAGAATCAACAGCCAGGCAGGGGCGGCCCAGGCGCATGCGGCCGCACACGTGCACGCCCATGCTGCGGCCAGGGACGACGCATTCGCCGACATGCTGGCGGCCGTCGCCCCCGACGTGCAATCCGGCAAGGCATCGCCAGACAAGACATCAGCAGACAAGACATCGCCAGACAAGACATCGCCAGACAAGACATCGCCAGAGAGCGCGTCACCGGACAGCGCTGCCTCGGGCAAGGCGTCGCCAGCCGGTGCGGCATCGGCCAGGACCGCGGCAGCGGACAAAGCGGCACCTGACACGGCCCCGTCAGGCCAGGCTGCATCGAGCAAGCCGGCATCGGACAAGGCATCGCCGGACGACGGAGCAGCACCAGACCAGGCGGCGCCGGACAAGGCGGCGCCAGACAAGTGGGCAACTGAGAAGTGGGCGACAGCCAAGCCGGTGACAGGCAAGGCGGCATCGGCGGACAAATCCCCGGCGCCGGGCGACGGCCTGGACAGCGAGGCGACAGACATCCCACAGGATCCAGGTGTCGTGGTCCAGACCGTGGCCGATTCCGACACCGGCAAGACCGCCCCGGAGACAGAAGACGTAAAGGACCGCGACGGCAGCAAGCACACCGCCAGCAAAGACGGTCGCGACGATCCCGCCGCGGCGCAGCCCCCGGCGCCACAGTATCAACCCATGCCTGTCGTGGCCGTGGCGCAGCAGCAGCCCGCCGCGCAACCCGCCGATCGTGGCGACGAAGGCCAGGCGGCTCCGATCCAGTCCGTGCAAGGCGTGACGCAGGCGGCAGCCGGCGACGCGATGGCGCCACAGGCAGCCCCGGCTTCGCCGGACCAGTCCCTGGCGGACAAGAAGGACGCCGGGACGTCCAAGAAGGATTCGGGCAAGGATTCCACCACCTCACCGCCAACGGCCGACTTGAAAACGGCAACTGCGGCAGACCTGAAACTGGCGCCGCCAGCCGCCAACACCGCCCTGGCCGCAACGCCGGATGACAGTGCAGGGGCCGGCGTAACGCAGCCCGGCGGCACCAAGCCCACTGCAAAGGACGATGCACGCCGTACCGACGACGCCGGCAAGATCGCCCCGGCGGGCGCACAGGCTCAGGCGGCGCCCCCCGACGCGGCCCCGTCGCAGCCTGCGATCCAGGCGCCTACCGGCAGCGCCGCCAATGCCGCGGTCATCGCCCCCGCGCCCGCACCGGCACACCAGCCGACGGCCGCCCCGGTCGCGGCGCCCATGCCGCAGCATCTGGATATCAGTCACCAGAATCCGGCGCCCAACATGGCCGCGCTGGGCATAGCCATTGCGGCGCGCAGCCTGTCGGGTTCGCGCCAGTTCGACATTCGCCTGGACCCGCCGGAGCTGGGCCGGGTCGAGGTACGCCTGTCCATCGACGACACCGGCAAGGCAAGCGCGCATCTTTCCGCCGACCGGCAGCAGACGCTTGACCTTCTGCAGAAGGATTCTTCCGGCCTGACCCGCGCGCTGCGCGACGCCGGACTGAATGTGGCGCAGAACGGACTGAACTTTTCGCTGCGCCAGCAGAACGGCGGCAATGAAGGCCGCGGCTTTTCCGCCCGTGGCCGCGGCGGCGTCCAGTCACTGGCGGCGGCAGCGCGCCTGCGTTCAACCCCCACCAGCATTCCGCTTTCCGGAACGGCCGCCCATGGCGCCCTGGACGGACGGCTCGACATCAGAGTTTGAGGCCAACCATGAGCGTTCCTCCCGTCACGTCCAACAGCAGCGCCGCAAGCACCGGCACCAGCGATGCGATGAAGCAGCTGTCGGGCAATTTCGACACCTTCCTGACGCTGCTGACCACCCAGCTGAAGAACCAGGACCCCACCAGCCCGATGGACTCCAACCAGTTCACCCAGCAGCTGGTGCAGTTCAGCCAGGTCGAGCAGCAGATCGACACCAACACCAACCTCAAGAGCCTGATCGCGCAGGGGACCACCCAGGCGGGCGCCATGGCCACCACCTATCTGGGCCACAGGGTCTCGGTGACCAACGGCCAGGCCTCGCTCGCGGACGGCGCCGCCGACTGGACCTACAATCTGCCCAGCACCGCCGCCGCCGCCACCCTGACGGTGACCAACGCCGGCAACAAGGTGGTGTGGACCGGGACGGGTGAAACCCAGTCGGGCAACCACAGCTTCACCTGGAACGGCAAGGACAATAACGGCAACGCCCTGCCCGACGGTGCCTACACACTCACCGTCGCGGCCAAGGACGCCGCGGGCAACGACATCACCGCCAGCGTCGCCAGCGCGGGCCTGGTCGGCCAGATCGACATGTCCGGCGGCACGCCGCGACTGGTGATCGGAAACATGGAAGTGGGGATTGCCGACATCGCGGCGGTCGCCAACTGAGTATTGAAGCCAACATCGGCGCCGAGAAGCGGCGTCACACCGAAGGAACGGCGGGCGAAGCCCAAAGCTCCCTGAAGGAATGAAACAATGTCTCTTTTCGGTTCTCTCAACATCGGCGTCGCCGGTCTTGCCGCCAACAGCGCGGCGCTGAGCGCCACCTCGTCCAACATCGCCAACGTCAACACCGTCGGCTACAAGGAAGCGACCACCAACTTCTCGACCTTCCTGAACTCCACGGGCCTGAGCGGCGGCGCCTCGGCCGGCGTCACCGCGGTGATCGGCCAGGATGTCACCAACCAGGGCCTGCCCATCACCACCTCCTCGCCCACCGATCTGTCGATCTCGGGCAACGGCTTCTTCGTGGTCTCTCCCAGCACCTCCTCGGCGGTGCTGGAATATACCCGCGCCGGCAGTTTCACCCCCGACACCGATGGCAACCTGGTCAACGCGGCGGGCCTTTATCTGCGCGGCTGGGCGCTGGACAGCCAGGGCAAAATCCCCACCGACACCGGCAACCTGTCGCTGATCAATGTCTCCAGCGTGCTGGGCAAGGCCCAGGCCACCGACCATCTGGGGGTGCAGGCCAATCTTCAGGCCAGCGACGCCATTGTCGGCCCCTATACCGCGGGCGACATGGCGGCGGGCACGGTGACGCCGGAATTCCAGCGCACCATCAACGTCTATGACAGCCAGGGCGGCAGCCAGCCGCTGACCTTCTCGTTCGTCAAGACGGCGGCCAACACCTGGAACTACGAAGTGACCTATTCGGGCGATCCGTCCAACGTCTCGACCACCGGATCGCTTTATTCGGGCACCATGTCGTTCAACTCCGACAGCTCGCTGGCCAACGCCGACACCGCGATCACGCCCGCCACCGGCACGATCGCGCTGACCATTCCCTGGAGCGCCAGCACCGGCCTGGCGCCCCAGACGATTTCCATCAACCTGGGTTCGGTTGGCGGTACCGGCGGCGTTACCCAGTATGACTCCACCTCGATCATGAATGCCTCGACCGTGAACGGATCGCCCTTCGGCAGCGTCACGGGCGTGACTGTCGCCAAGGACGGCACCGTGACGGCGCAGTTCTCCAACGGCCTGTCGCAGGACGTCTACAAGATCCCGGTGGCGACCTTCGCCAATCCCGATGGGCTCGCCCAGGTTTCGGGCAATGCCTATATCGCCAACAAGGCTTCGGGCGCGGCGAACATAAACGTGGCCAATTCCGGCTCGGCCGGCGGCATCGCCAGCCAGTCGCTGGAAGGTTCCACCGTCGATCTGGCCGCCGAATTCACCAACCTGATCACCACCCAGCGGGCCTATTCCGCGTCGGCGCGCATCATCACCACCGTCGACCAGATGCTGCAGCAGCTGGAACAACTGCCGACCAGCTGATGAACCCCGGGAAAGGCCCTTGAACCGGGCCTTTCCCGCAACACAAAGATCAATTTGACGGAAAGTCTTATGCGTTCGTTTACCACGGTCCTTGGGCCTTTTTTAAACGCGCCGGCGCTAATTTTCCCCCAGGTTTGGTCGGGAGAATAAAATGGAAGAGCGCAAGGGACGCGTAAGCTACGTCATCGGGCCTGATGGGTCGCCGCTGACGCTTGCCGATCTGCCGCCGCCCTCGACCCGACGCTGGGTGATCCGCCGCAAGGCGGAAGTGGTCGCCGCCGTGCGCGGCGGCCTGCTCAGCCTGGATGACGCCTGCAAGCGCTATACGCTGACAGTGGAGGAATTCCTTGCCTGGCAGCACGCCATTGACCGTTTCGGTCTGGCCGGCCTTCGCGCGACGCGCGTGCAGCAGTACCGCAACTAGCCGAAGACCACAGCGCACGTCGCGCCGGTCCGCAGCGCCTGGATGGTACAGGCAAGCGCGCGCCGCGGCAGGCATCCTCCAGCAGCTATCGCGTAAATAAGTCCTTAAGAACGCGCGAGGAATTGCTTTTCAGAACGCGCGCACGCTTAAGCCAAATTTTACCCTAAAGGCGGCAATGTTTGCCTAGCAGTAACCGGGGGCGGGGAGGTGCCTGCTTCGGTGTTGCCAGGAGGACAGGTCTTGCCGGATTTCTTCAAAGCAGTCGGAGCGGCGCGGTTCGGCGTCATGGCCGGTGTGGCCGCCGTCCTGACTGCATTCTTTCTTTATATAGCCGGCGCCATCACCGAGCCCCCCAAGACCATTCTGTTCTCCGGGCTGGAGGCGCGCGATGCCGCCCAGGTCACAGCCAAGCTGGACGCCATGGCGGTCAAGTATGACGTCAAGGACGGCGGCACGGTGCTGGTGCCGGCGGACCAGGTGACCAAGCTGCGCATGGCGCTGGCGCAGGACAATCTGCCCGCCGCCGGCATCGGCTATGAGATATTCGACAAGTCGGATGCTTTCGGCACCACCGCCTTCGTCCAGAACATCAACCGGCTGCGCGCGCTCGAAGGCGAACTGGCACGCTCGATCCAGACCATCGACGGCATCGAGGCCGCGCGCGTGCACCTGGTGATCCCCGAGCGGCAGATTTTCAGCCGCGACGACCAGCAGCCTTCCGCCAGCGTGGTGCTGAAGACCGGCGGCCGGCTTGACCGCGGCCAGGTCCGCGCCATCCAGCATCTTGTGGCCGCCGCGGTTGCGTCCCTGACGGCCGACCGCGTCGCGATCGTCGACGATCACGGCAATCTTCTGGCAGGGGGCGATGACAAATCCGGTCCCAACGCCATGGCGCGCGGCCAGGATGAAGACACCACCAACTACGAGAACAACCTGCGCCAGCGCATCGAATCCATCGTCGCCAGCGTGGTGGGGCCGGGCCATGTCCAGGTTCAGGTCGCGGCCGACATCAACTACAACCACACCCAGACCACCAGCGAGACCTACGATCCCGACAGCAAGGTGGTGCGCTCGACCCAGACGGTGGAGCAGAACGCCTCGGACAACAGCGGCAGCACCACGAACGCGGTTTCCGTTTCCACCGCGCTGCCGGGCGGCGCCACCCCGTCCGCCGGCGGCGACAGCAGCCGCTCCACCTCGGGCCGCACCGAGGAGACCACCAATTACGAGATTTCCAAGAAGGTCACCACCTCTACCGTGGACGGTGGCGATGTCAGGAAACTGTCGGTCGCCGTCGTGGTCGACGGCACCACCACGGGCGAGGGCGCCGGCACATACAAGCCGCGCAGCGCCGCCGAGATGGCCCAGATCACCGCGCTGGTGAAGTCCGCGATGGGCTTCGACCAGGCGCGCGGCGACCAGGTGCAGGTCTCCAACATGCAGTTCGCGCGCGTGGACACGCTGGAAGGCACGCCCGCGCCAAAGCCGCTTCTGGGCCTGGACAGCGCCTACTGGTTCAAGATCATCGAAGCGGCCATCATGTGCGTGACCGCCCTTCTGATCGGCCTTTTCGTCGCCCGTCCGCTGATCAACCGCATGTTCGCACCCCTGCCGGGCCCCCAGCCCGGCCAGCCTGCCCAGATTGCCGGCAGCGCCCCGGTGGCCGGAAGCCTGCCTGCCCCCACCCCCGGCCCGCAGGCCGATACCGCAGCGCCCGCCCTGCCCGCGCCGGCACCGCATCCCACCATCGACACCAGCCGCATCGATGGCCAGGTGCGTGAATCGGCCATCCGCAAGGTCGGCGAGGTGGTCGAAGCCCATCCCGAGGAAGCACTGGCCATCATCCGCACCTGGCTGCACCAGCCCGCCTGACATCAGAGACTGAAAATGGCCAAGCCCGCCAAAGCCAACGTCAAGGAAGACATGCGCAGCCTCACCGGCGCGGAGCGCGCCGCCATCATCATGCTGTCGCTGGGCGAGGAACATTCCTCGAGGATCTGGCAGATGATGGATGAGGACGAGATCAAGGAGGTCTCGCAGATCATGTCCAACCTGGGCACGGTCTCGTCCACCCTGGTGGAGAAGCTGCTGGTGGACTTCGTCTCGCAGATGTCGGGCACCGGCTCGCTGATGGGTTCCTATGAATCCACCGAACGGCTGCTCGTCGGAATCCTGCCGCCCGAGAGGGTTGCCACCATCATGGAGGAAATCCGCGGCCCCGCCGGCCGCACCATGTGGGACAAGCTGGGCAACGTGAACGAGACGGTGCTGGCCAACTATCTCAAGAACGAATACCCCCAGACCGTTTCGGTGGTGCTGTCCAAGATCAAGCCGGAACATGCCGCCCGCGTGCTGGGCGCCCTGCCCGAGGAATTCGCCCTGGAAGTGGTGCAGCGCATGCTGCGCATGGAAAGCGTGCAGAAGGACATCCTGGACAAGGTCGAACAGACCCTGCGCGTGGAATTCATGTCGAACCTGGCGCGTACCGCCAAGCGCGACGCACATGAACAGATGGCGGAAATCTTCAACAATTTCGACCGCCAGACCGAAAGCCGGTTCATCACCGCGCTGGAAGAACGCTCGCGCGACAGCGCCGAGCGCATCAAGGCGCTGATGTTCACCTTCGAGGATCTGGGCAAGCTGGATCCGGGCTCGATCCAGACGCTGCTGCGCAATGTGGAGAAGGACAAGCTGGCCCTGGCGCTGAAGGGCGCCACCGACGGACTGCGGGACGTCTTCTTCTCGAACATGAGCGAGCGCGCCGGCAAGATCCTGCGCGACGACATGGAAGCGATGGGCCCGGTGCGCCTGAAGGATGTCGACGAGGCGCAGATGCGCATGGTCAACGTCGCCAAGGATCTGGCCAACAAGGGCGAAATCATGATCGCCGGCGGCAGCGGCGAAGACGAGCTGGTGTACTGATGACCAAGAACGCCGCGAAATTCACCTTCGACACCGAATTCCTGCCGGAGGGCGACCGCGTCGCCCCCACCGCCAAGGCCCGCCAGCGCCGCACCATGACCAACGAGGAGCTGGAGGCGATAGCCGAGAGCGCCCGGCGCGAGGGCGAATTCGCGGCCTCGGCCCGCGCCGCCGAACAGCTGGACCGCACCATCGCGGCGCTGACATTGTCGCTGCGCGCCGTGCTGGACACCAGTCACGCCCAGATCGAGGCCGTGCGCGCCGAAGCCGCCGAGATCGCCCTGGCGATGGCCAGAAAGATCGCCCCGGCCGCCCTGGCCGCGCTTCCCGTCGACGATGTCGAAGTGGCGCTGCGCCAGGCGATGCACCAGGCGATCATCGAGCCGCGCATCACCCTGCGTGCGGCGCCCGATGTGGTTGAGGCACTCGCCCCGCGCGTGGATTCCATCGCCCATGAAGAGGGTTATGACGGCCGGGTGCTGCTGGCTGCCGATCCCGCCATGCGGGGCGCCGATTGCCGCATCGAATGGCGCGGCGGCGGCGCCGAACGCAGCGAGGCGGTCATCGAAGAAGCACTGGGCAGGCTGATTGCCAACCGTTTTCCTCCCCACGACCTGAAAGGATAAGTCCATGGCGACCGACAATGTCGATCTGCCCGATCTCTCCGGCGAAAATGCCGGCACCGCCCCCGCCCTGCTGAACAACGAGGCGCAGGCCGAAGCCGCGCCCAAGCACATCGCCCAGGACCTGGAAGCGGTGTTCGACGTGCCGGTCACGGTCTCGGCCGTGCTGGGCAAGTCGGCGATGGAGGTCAGCCAGCTGCTGAAGCTGGGCAAGGGCACCATTGTCGAACTGGATCGCAAGGTCGGCGAGGCCATCGACATCTATGTGAATGACCGGCTGGTGGCGCGCGGCGAGGTGGTGCTGGTCGAGGACCGGCTGGGCGTGACCATGACGGAAATCATCAAGGCCGGACAGTCGTAACGGGTTCATCCCCATGCTTCGGCAAGCAAGCATGGGGCATTTGGTTTTTCTCCTCGCCTGTAGAGGCGAAGGGTGAGGAAGCAGGAGAAATAAGATGCGTCTTCTCATCGTCGGCGGACTTCAGGGCCAGATCGGCCTTGCCACCAAGATCGCGATGGACAAGGGGGCCAAGGTCACCCATGCCGGCAGCATCGACCAGGCGCTGTCCACCCTGCGCGGCGG
>DASTRG010000067.1:0-8621 GCA_035761325.1 Rhizomicrobium sp.
CGCCCTTCTGGGCATGGCCCAGCTTCTGGAACGCGCCGACCTGCCCAAGCAGCAGGCCGACCATGTGAAGGTGATGCTGCAGGCCGGCCGCGGCCTTCAGACCCTGATTGACGACGTCATCGCGTTGACCCGCGACGGGGAGGACCAGCTTGAGGATGAGGATTGCGACCCCCTGCAGGCGGCACGCGCGGTGGCGCGCCTGCTGCAGCCGCGCGCCTGGGAAAAGCGCCTGCACCTGACGCTGAGCGCTGCATCGGGCTTGCCGCGCGTGGCGGCCGACCCTCGCAAGGTGCGCCAGGTCCTGCTGAAGCTGACCGACAACGCGCTGAAATTCACCGAGCGCGGCCTGGTCGACATCCGTCTGGATCTCGAAAACGGGGGCACCGCCATCCGCTTCGCCGTCACCGATACCGGCCATGGCGTTGCGCCCGAACTGGCGCAATCGCTGTTCAGCCCCTTCTCGCCGGGCGACTCCTCCTACGCGCGCAAGGAACAGGGCGCAGGCCTGGGACTTGCGGTGGCCAAGCGCGTGGTCGAGCAGGCAGGCGGCGAGATCGGCTTTACCAGCACCCCAGGCGAGGGCGCGCAATTCTGGTTCGTCCTGCCGGTTTCCGGCCTGGCGGCCGCGGCCGGCGGCGAATCGACCAGCCCGCACACGGCGCCCACGGGCCTGTCCGTGCTCCTGTTCATCCGCGCGCCCGAAGTGGCCGCCGCTCTCGCCCATATGCTGGAGCCTTTCGGCAACCGCGTGATCCAGGCCGAAAATATCACCGACGCGATCGTCCGCGCCGGAAGAGACCATTTTGACGCCATCATCGCGGGTGGCGGCGACGTGGACATGCTGGCAGCAGCCCCAGGCGTGAAGGCGCCCCTGATCGCCGTACTGCTGCGCGGCGACCGTGCGCCCGCCGCAACCGACAAGGTGCTGCGCTGGCCGGCGGAAGCCGGTCAGATCTATTTTGCGCTTGAAGACGTCTCGCAGACGCCCGAGGCCAGCCCGCAACAGGCAGCCCAAATTCCCGCCGCAATCGACGCGATTGCCTTCAGCACCCTGGAAAAGTCGGTCGGCGTGAAAGCGCTGGTCGATATCCTGCAATGCTACGTCGTCACCGCCGAGGAGTTGACCAGCGCGCTGTCGGATGCGTGCAACCAGGAAAAGTGGGACGATGCCGCCCGGCTTGCGCAGGACATAGTCGGCGCCGCGGGCGGACTGGGTCTTTTGGCCATCACACAGGCGGCGCGGCAATTTGCGGCGGCGGCGCGCGAGGGCGTCGATCGCCACGCGCTGCGTAATGCCGCGCAACTGGTGATCGGCGAGCATATGCGGGCGCGCCAGGCACTGGTGCAGCTTTATCCCGAAGTGGCATAGGCCTGCAAAGATAATCCTGTCAGTTTGTGGCCCGCCGCCGCATGATCGCGGCCCTCATGGCCGACTCTCTCGACAATCTGACCGCGCTTGTGCCTGCGCCGCCCGGAGCGGCGATTTATCGCCGCGACCAGTCAACGGACCAGGCGGCGATTTATCGCCGCGACCAGTCAACAGACCAGGCGGCGATTTATCGCCGCGAGGGTACCGCCGGGCGCATCGGTCTTCACGACGCGCGCCCGCTGTTCGAAAGCGGCGAGGTGCTGGTGGCCCATGGCGCGTTCGTCGCGGGCCGTCTGGGCGTGCGTTCCATGCCCATGCTCTTCGACGTGCTGGAGTTATTCGCCTTTGTGCGCCCGGGCCGGCCATTTGTGCCCAGCGCGCTGGGGCTTTGCCGCGCGCTTGGCCTTGATGCGCCCCAAAAGCCGGAGGAGGCCGCCGCCAGCCTGTTTGCCGTCGCAGAAATGCTGCTGGCGGAATTCGCGGCATGGCCGCAGGAGGAACGCGCTGCGCTCGCGCCGCTGATCGGCACACTGGAGCGGGCGGGATGGCGGTGGGCTCCCATGTTGAAGGAAGCCAGCGGCGAAGCTTCGCCGGGGTCACCCATCGCCGGGCTGGAGGCCTGGCGCGGCCTGGCGCAGTGGGAAGATGCGCCGCTGCCCGGCAGGCCAGGTTCGCAGCCTGTCGAGCCGGCGGAGGCGCGGGCGCGACTGGCGCGGCTGGTCGATGAAATGCGGCCCGAGCAGGCAGCCTATGCCGATGCGGCGAGCTATGCGTTCGGACCACGCGAGCAGGCGGGCGCCCCGCGCGTGGCCCTGGTGGAGGCGGGAACCGGCACGGGCAAGACGCTGGGCTATCTGGCCGCCGCAAGCGTGTGGGCCGAGAAGAACGGGCCGGGGCTGTGGATCAGCACCTACACGCGCAACCTGCAGCGCCAGATTGTGCAGGAGATTGCTCATCTGTGGCCCGATCCGGCCGAGCGCGCACAAAAGGCGGTAGTGCGCAAGGGACGCGAAAACTATCTGTGCCTGCTGAATTTCGAGGATGCGGCGAAAAGAAGTGTAGCGGCAGCATACACTTCCGAGCCGCATGCCAAGCGCACGGCGCTGGCGCCGGGGCGGCGCAGCGTGGCCCTGGGCCTCATCGCGCGCTGGGTGCAGTCGGGTGTCGACGGCGATCTGTCGGGCGCGGGCTTTCCCGCGTTTCTGGCGGCCTCAATCCCGCTTTCCACCGTCACCGACCGGCGTGGCGAATGCATCTATGCGGCTTGTCCGCACTATCGCGTCTGTTTCATCGAGCATGCAGTGCGCCGCGCGCGCCATGCCGCCATCGTGGTGGCCAACCACGCGCTGGTGATCGCCCAGTCCTCGCAGGATGCGGGCGCGCGCGACTGGATTGGCGAGGACGAAACCACCGATACCCCGAGCGAACGGCGGCTTCGTTATGTCTTCGACGAGGGCCACCATCTGTTCGACGCCGCCGACAGCGGCTTTTCCGCCCGCCTGTCGGGCCGCGAGATGGCGGAGCTGCGCCGCTGGATTCGCGGGCCGGAGGGACGCGCCAGAACCCGCATGCGCGGAATCGAGGAGCGGCTTAAGGACCTCATTGCCGACAATGACGCCGCACAGGAAGCACTCGACGAGGCTGTCATCGCTGCCGCGGTGTTGGCCGGCGAAGGCTGGGTCCAGCGGCTGGGCAGCGCGCCGCGCGGCCCCGGCGAAGTGTTCCTGTCGGCGGTCTACGCCCATGTGCGCGCGCGCAGCGAAGATGGTGGCGGTTTCTATTCGCTGGAAGCCGAAGCCCAGCCGATGGGCGAAGACCTTGCCGCCGCCGTCAGCGGACTGGCGCGGGGCCTGAAGCGGCTGTGCGATCCCTTGACGCGGCTTGCCGGCCATCTGCGCAAGGCGATGAACGACAAGACCGCCACGCTTGAGCCCTACACCAAGGCACGGCTGGACGCAGCGGCGCGCGGGCTGGAACGGCGGGCACGCGGCATCCTGCCGGCCTGGATCGCCATGCTGGAGACCCTGGAAAATGGCGAGCTTCCCGTGGAGTTCGCGGACTGGCTGGAAATCGCGCGCGAGGATGGGCGCGATGCCGATGTCGCCCTGGCGCGGCACTGGATCGATCCTACGGTGCCGCTGGCCGCCGAAGTGCTGGAGCCGGCGCATGGCGCGCTGATCACCTCGGCCACGCTGCGCGATGTCGCGGGTGATGACGACCATTGGGCCAGCGCCGAGGTGCGCACGGGCGCGGCTCATCTGCCCCAACCGGCGCGCCGCGCCACCTTCGGCTCGCCATTCCGCTACGACGAGCAGGCGCGCATCCTTGTCGTCAGGGACGTGTCGCGCCGCGATCCCGAGGCGCTTGCCGCCGCCTATCGCGAGCTCTTTCTTGCTTCGGGCGGCGGGGCGCTGGGGCTGTTCACCGCCGTGCGCACGCTGCGTGAGACCGCAAACCGCATCGCTGCGCCGCTGGCCGCGGCGGGCCTGACACTTTATGCCCAGCACATCGACCGGCTGGACACCGGTGCCCTGGTGGATCTTTTCCGGGCCGAAGAAAATGCCTGCCTGCTGGGCACCGATGCCCTGCGCGACGGGGTGGACGTGCCGGGGCGGTCGCTGAGGCTTGTGGTGTTCGACAAGGTGCCCTGGCCCAAACCCACCATCCTGCACAAGGCGCGACGGGCCCGTTTCGGCAGGAGTTATGACGAACTCATCACCCGCTTCCGGTTGAAACAGGCCTTCGGGCGGCTCATCCGGGGGCCAGGGGATCGCGGCTGCTTCGTGATCCTTGAAGGGGCCACGCCCAGCCGGCTTCTGACCGCCTTTCCCGAGGCGGCGCCGGTCAAGCGCTGCGGCCTGGCCGAAGCGATTGGGGATATCCGGGCCTTTGTAGGCGGCCCCGCCGTGACCGGCCCCGCGCAGACGCCTATAACCCGCTGATGGCCGCTACCCCCGAAGCCCGGAACACCCAGGAGGAAAGCCAGGAAGGCGGTTACGGCCGATTCTCCACGGGCATCCTGCCCAGCCATGTGTTGGCACGCCTGTTCGCCCAGGGCCGCGAGGTCACCGCCGCGGAGCCCTTCGCGCCGGGCCAGATCCAGCCCGCCAGCCTGGACCTCCGGCTGGGGCCGGTGGCCTATCGGGTGCGCGCAAGCTTCCTGCCCGGCCCGGGCGCCACGGTGGAAGACCGGCTCGCCCATGTCTTCATGCACGAGATCGATCTCAGTCAGGGCGCGGTGCTGGAGGCAGGCTGCGTCTACATCGTACCGCTGCTGGAACGCGCCAATTTCTCGGCCCGCATTTCCGGCACCGCCAATCCCAAAAGTTCCACCGGCCGCATCGACGTCTTCACCCGCCTGATCACCGACCAGGCTATCGCCTTCGATCGGGTGGCCGCCGGCTATCACGGGCCGCTCTATGCCGAGATTTGTCCGCAGACCTTTCCGATCCTGGTGCGCGAGGGCAGCCGCCTGAACCAGCTTCGCTTGCGCCACGGCTCGCCACAGTTCAGCGACACGGCCCTGCGGCGCCTGCACGAGCAGGTACCCCTGGTGGCCATCGATGACGGCAGAAGCGAACCCAATATCGACGGCGGCCTCGCGCTGTCCATCGACCTGAAGGGCGATGCCGACCAGGACAAGCGCATCGGCTTTCGGGCCAAGAAACATACCGGCCTCATCGACGTCGACCGGGTGGGTGCGCTCGATCCGCACGACTTCTGGGAGCCGATACAGGCAAATGCGCGCGGCGACATGGTGCTGGACCCGGACGAATTCTACATTCTGGTATCGCGCGAACGCGTGGCCATTCCGCCCGATCATGCCGCCGAGATGGTGCCCTTCGATCCGCTGGTCGGCGAATTCCGCGTCCATTATGCCGGCTTCTTCGATCCCGGCTTCGGTTATGCGCCCGGCCGGCCGCCCGCCGCGCGCGGCGTGCTGGAAGTACGCTCCCGCGAGGTGCCCTTCATTCTGGAACATGGCCAGATCATTGGGCGGCTGGTCTTCGAGCGACTCACCGATCCGCCGCCGGAAGGATATGGCGCGGCGCTGGGCTCCAACTATCAGGGCCAGGGACTGAAACTCTCCAAGCATTTTGGTTAACAGCGGCGATTGCGAGGAATCGGTCGCAAGAATTGTTGCGAAAAGTCCACATTCCTGCCGCAAAGCACGTTACAGCAATGCAAAAATGTTGCGTCCGAGTGCCAGACCGGCACAGTAGCAACGCTGCAGATGGACGGTTTGGGGAAACCCTGCAGTGTTTGGATCTGGAAATGGGGACCGGATTCAAATGTCCTTTTTGAAGGGGGCAGTGTGAGGCGGCGACGGCGCGAAAGCAGCCGGCCGCCTCACTTTTTTGGTGCCTCCTGCTTCAGGCCCGGCGGCGTGGCGCGCCGGGCAATCGCGTCCGCCAGCGCAAAAGGCGAATAATAAAGCAGCACGAACAGCAAGCCCGCGCCCACCAGTTCGGGAATGTACCAGGGCCAGGGCGACATGAAGGTCAAAAGGTTTGTGCCGTGGGGCTTCTGGCGCAGGAAGCCGTAATTGACATCCAGCAGCCAGTCTATCAGGCCGACGAAACCGGCGTAGAACAGACTGGCCGCCACGACCCTGGGCAGCGAGCGCCAGGTGGGACGCAGCCGGGTGCCCAGCGTCAGATAGAGCAGCGAGGCCACGACGCCGCCATGCTGGATAAAAAAGAAAATGAATTGCGGATCGGGCCAGTCAAAATAAATGGTGGGCGTAAGCACGCCCTGCAGCGTGCCGCCCAGACCCCAGAAGTAGCCGAGCTCGTAGGCGAACTGGTTACGCGTCAGGAGCGCGATGACCAGCGCGACCTCGGCCCAGTCGCACAGGTTCAGGGGCAGGCCGTTGTCCAGCCCAAGAGTGCCCTTGTCCAGGCCCGTCCAGTACCAGCCGAGCCAGCCTGCAACCTGAAATAGGGCCAGCCCCAGCCGCGTCAGCCGGTCGGCGTGGCGGCCCAGATGCTCGTGCCGCGCGAAAAGCGCCAGCGTCAGCGGCACCAGCAGGATGACGGCGATGGCCACCTGATGTGACGGCCCGAACGGCACGAAACGCGGACTCATGTCCCCTCCAGCCCAGCCAGAACCAAGCCGGACGGGCGGCCGGGGTCAAGCCTGGGCCCGGGCCGCCCGTCCAGGCTATTGCAGCCCGAAAGCCCAGACGTGGCCGGCATGATCGACGGTGAAGACCTTGCCCAGCGCAACCACCGGCTGGGTGAAATGCACCGTGTTGCCATCCATCGCCTTCCTGCTCGACCACAGTTGCTTGCCCGTCTCGCCGTCCAGGGCGAACAGGGTCATGGTGGCATGAGGCGTGATGATGCGGTCCTCGGCGCTCTTTTCCTGTGTCCAGCCGGGCGGCCGAACATGGCTTCCCGGTGGACCGGGGACCTGAATCGTGCTTTCCGCGGTCTGCAGCACATAGACGATGCCGTTGGCCACGACCGGCGGCGAGGCCATGTCGAGATCGCGGGAAATCCACTGCGGGTCCAGGTTCAGCTGCATCCCCGAGTCCACCAGCCGGAAGGCCATGATGCTGCCGTTGGTGACCGGCCCGTTGGCGTGGGCGAAGGTGGGGCCGGTCCTGGCCGGCGGTCCCCACATGGGTACATAAAGCCAGCGGTCCTTGCCATTCTCCCATGTCGCCATGGAGCCCCACACGCCCTGGGCCTGGAAGTCCTGTATGTCGTTGCCGAACCGCGGCGACTGATAGAGCGGCGTCATGTGATTTTCGCCGCCCAGATTGGCTGCATCAAGGATATAGATCACCGACTCCTTGGAGGCCGCGACCACGATGTTGCGCTTGCCGAAGGGAAAGAGCAGCGGACCGCCAGAGCCGAAGTCGAGGTCGCGCATGTTCACATAATGCCAGTGCGACGGCACGAAGCTGTCATTGAGGCCATAGGCCTTGGGGCGGACCGCCAGAACCATGTCGCCATAGATGCCGCTGCCCGGCTCGTTGGGGCCGTCCGCGGTGGTGACATAGCCGCCCTGCGGGCCCCAGACGACGCCGGTTGCGCCCCATGGACCCGCCGGACGACCCTTGCCGGTATAAAAACGCGACAGCTGTGGGTGCTGCGGATCGGAGACGTCCACGGCCGCGACGGTGCCGTTCTCGACGGGCTGTCCGGCGCTGCCGCCGCAGCCGCGCGCCGCGGTGGTGTAGACCACATCGTCCACCAGATTGAGCGACCAGTTGCGGCTGAAGGGCTGCACCATCTGGGTCGGGTACATGCGCTCGGCGCCGTCGGCCAGGGCGGCAGCGCGCAGCTTGCCGTCCGACGTGGTGAAGTAGATGACGCCCTTTGCCTTGTCGATCACGGGCGTGGCCTGCTCTGTGTTCGAGCAGGCGATGGAGACGGGCCGCAGCGGCTTGTTCGGATTATCGAAGTGCTTTTTCCACACCACCGCGCCGCTGTCCGCGTCCAGCGACACCAGCGTGTCGTCCATGGTGATGGTAAAAAGAAGATCCTTGCTGCCTTGCGGCGTCGCCACACCGGCCACAACCACCGGCGCGGTGAGGGTGGACAGAACCAGTGCCGGCGTCTTGTCCAGCAGCTTCTGCGACCACAGCAGCTTCATCCTGCCCACGGTCTGTTTCGTCAGCGTGGTTTCGCCGCGGTTCCAGGATGTGCGCTGCCGGTCATAGCCGTAAGAAAGCCAGTCGGGAATGGCGGGCCCCGGCTCGACCAGGGCGGGCGCTTGCGGCGCAGCCGCGGGCTGCTGGCCCAGCGCGCCGGATGCTGCGGCAAGCAGCGCCAAGGACGCGACGGCGCCCATGCCAAGACGGGTCATGCCCTGCCCCTTTCGAGCGCGCGATATATGGCGCGCCGCTATCCCTGTGGTTTTCCCCCGGCAAGCCTTGCCCGGCGCATTCCTGCTGTCAACACCGCGCTTGCCCGATCGGCGGACGTACCGGGCCGACGCGCAAACAAACGAGAAATGCAGCGCAGCGACCGCGCCACACCCGGCTGCGGCGTTGCGGGCGTCAGGTTCTGGGATAATCGCGCCACAACCATTCCAGCGCCGCGGGAAGGGTCTGCATCACCACCCGTGGATCGACATGGTGCGCCTCCCTGGCCCAGACATACCTGTAGTCATAGCCCTTCTTCTTCAGCGCCGCCGCCATGCGGTTGTTGGCGAGCGGCCAGTTGTGCCAGGTGTTTTCCGGATCGTCGAAATGCAGGTCCTTTTCGCCCACTTCCATCCAGATCCGGATGGGCTTCTT
>DASTRG010000068.1:0-2479 GCA_035761325.1 Rhizomicrobium sp.
GTCGTGGGCAAGGAACAGAATACGGATCGTAAACGGGCGCTGGAAGCGGCCCTCAGCCAGATCGACCGTGCCTTCGGCAAGGGCTCGGTGATGAAGCTGGGCGCCCGCGACCTGGGGGTGGCGACCGATGCGGTCTCCACCGGCTCGCTCGGCCTGGACATCGCGCTGGGCATCGGCGGACTTCCCCGCGGCCGCGTGATCGAAGTCTATGGTCCCGAATCTTCGGGCAAGACCACCCTGGCGCTGCATGTGGTGGCCGAAATTCAGAAAAAGGGCGGCGTGGCCGCCTATGTCGACGCCGAGCATGCGCTTGATCCCGTCTACGCCAAGAAGCTGGGCGTGGACATTGACGAGATGCTGATCTCCCAGCCCGACACGGGCGAGCAGGCGCTCGAGATCACCGATACACTGGTGCGTTCCGGCGGCGTCGATATCGTGGTGGTCGACAGTGTCGCCGCCCTCACGCCCAAGGCCGAGCTGGAAGGCGAAATGGGCGATCAGCTGCCCGGTCTTCAGGCCCGCCTGATGAGCCAGGCGCTGCGCAAGCTCACCGGCTCCATCTCCAAATCCAACACCATCGTGCTCTTCATCAATCAGATCCGCATGAAGATCGGCGTCATGTTCGGCAATCCGGAAACCACCACCGGCGGCAACGCCCTGAAATTCTACGCCTCGGTGCGCCTGGACATCCGCCGCATCGGCTCGATCAAGGACCGCGACGAGGTGGTGGGCAACCAGACCCGCGTAAAGGTGGTCAAGAACAAGGTCGCCCCGCCCTTCAAGCAGGTCGAATTCGACATCATGTACGGCCAGGGCGTGTCCAAGACCGGCGAACTGATCGACCTGGGCGTCAAGGCCGGGATCGTCGAGAAATCGGGCTCTTGGTACTCCTACGACGGCAGCCGCATCGGCCAGGGCCGCGAGGCCGCCAAGACCTTCCTGGCCGAGAATGCCGACATTGCCGCCCGCATCGAGACCGCCATCCGCGCCAATGCAGGCCAGATCGGCGAAAACCTGATGCTGGAAGCCTCGGAAAAGGCGGGCGACGACGAATAGGACCGTCAGGTCCTCACAAACCGTTGGGACAGGGTTCGCAGCCTTTCTCAACTCCTCGGCGGAAGGCGCCATCCTTGTGAAAGAGGATGGCGCCTTCCGTTTTTCCGGGCCTCCGGCTTCCGCCTACGGCCAAGGGCGTCCTGAGTGAATGCCGGGCGCCCTTTGCTCGTCGGGGGGCCGGACAAAAGGCGGGGCATTCCAAAAAGGCCGGCGGATGGCCTGCAAACCCATGCGTGACAAGGTTTTTTGGAGCCGTTACAACCCCTGCCCATGAAAAGCCCCATGCGCTCCCTGGCCGACGTCCGTTCCGGCTTCCTGGACTTCTTCGCCGGCCGCGGCCACACCGTGGTCCCGTCCTCGCCGCTGGTACCGCGCAACGATCCCACCCTGCTCTTCACAAACGCGGGCATGGTCCAGTTCAAGAACCTGTTCACGGGGGCGGAAAAGCGCCCATACACCCGCGCGACCACCGTCCAGAAATGCGTGCGCGCCGGCGGCAAGCACAATGATTTGGATAACGTCGGATATACCGCCCGCCATCACACCTTTTTCGAGATGCTGGGCAACTTCTCCTTCGGTGATTACTTCAAGGAGGAAGCGATCACCTATGCCTGGGATTTCGTCTCCAAGACGGTCGGCCTGCCCAAGGACCGCCTTCTGGTGACGGTCTACAACACCGACGACCAGGCCCGGCAGCTCTGGAAAAAGATCGCCGGCCTGCCCGACGACCGGATCATCGGTCACCAATCCAATCTCTGGGCCATGGGCCCCACCGGCCCCTGCGGCTACTGTTCGGAAATCTTCTACGACCAGGGCGAAAGCGTGTGGGGCGGGCCGCCGGGCAGTCCCGAGGAAGACGGCGACCGCTTCCTGGAATTCTGGAATCTGGTCTTCATGCAGTTCGAGCAGGTGGATGAAAATACCCGCCTGGACCTGCCCAGGCCTTCCATCGACACCGGCATGGGGCTGGAGCGCATCGCCGCCATCCTGCAGGGCGTCACCAACAATTACGAGGTGGATCTGTTCCGCCACCTGATCGCGGCGTCGGAATCGGTCAGCAACACCGAGGCCGAGGGCGATGCGCTGTTCAGCCATCGCATCATTGCCGACCATCTGCGTTCGACCTCCTTTCTGATTGCCGATGGCGTGTTGCCGTCCAACGAAGGCCGCGGCTATGTGCTGCGCCGGATCATGCGGCGCGCCATGCGTCATGCGCACCTGCTGGGCACGAAAGATCCCCTGATGCACAGGCTGGTGCCGGCGCTGGTCGCCGAAATGGGCGGCGCCTATCCCGAATTGAAGAACAGCGAGGCCCTGATCGCCGAGACGCTGAAGCTGGAGGAAATCCGCTTCCGCGAAACGCTCGCGCGCGGCCTCAAGCTGCTGGACGAAGCGACCGCCGGCATGAAGGCGGGCGACCGGC
>DASTRG010000069.1:0-4628 GCA_035761325.1 Rhizomicrobium sp.
CATTGTTCGGGATGCGCGGCCGGGCAGAAGACATGCTCGCCGATCTCCACCGCGCCATAGGTCTTGAGCGGATAGACCTCCAGCGAGCCGGGCACCAGTTCGCGGTGGACCTTGCCGCAGATATTGTTCTGGATGGCTGCGAGGAATGGTGCGCGGCCGCGCGCCAGCCCGGTCTGGTCATGGTAGAATTCCAGGTCCTCGCTGACCATCTCGCCAAGCGTTTTCAGGTCGCAGGCGTTGTAGGCATCGAACAGGTTTTTGTCCTGGGCCGCGACCGTGTCGAAAAGCGCGCCCGAATGTGCATCCACTGCCGGTTGCGCCAGTGCGGGCGTCATCAGCAGCATGGACAAAAGTCCGACGAGATGTTTCACGGCGACAGGAACGCGGCGACGGCCGGATCGGCCTTCAACTGCTCTAGTTCGTCCGGCGTCGGAAGCTGCGGCTTGTCGCGTTCGACATTGACCATGCACAGAAAGCCCATCGGTTCGTCGCCCCTGGTGCGGAACTGGTGCCAGGTCATGGGCGGGATGCGGACCAGGTCGAATTGCTTCACCGGGCGCACTTCGCCCCCCACCAGCACATCGGCTTCGCCACGCAGGATCATCACGCCATGGGTGTGTTCGTGGCGCTCCAGCGTGGAATAGCCGCCGGGTGCGACCTCGAAATAGCGCAGCTCGCAGCGCAGCGCGTTGTCCTTGAAAAGGACCTGGCGGGTGATGGATTTGAAGGGAGCCGAACCTTCCTCCTTGTAGGCGAGGATGGGCACTTCGTCCCAGCGGAAATTCTCCGCGAAGGCGCGGAACAGCGCGGCCTGTATTTTTTCCGCCGATTTTTCGTCCGGCCTGTCCATCACGCCACCATAGCGGACGCGACCGCGTTCTGGAACTTCGCCGCTTCCTCGGTCATGCGCGGGCCTGCGGCCAGAAGACCGCCGCCGATCAGCAGCATGACGTCGCTACCGTAGAATTGCAGCATTTCGGGGACACGTTCGGGCGTCATGCCGCCGGCGGGCACCGGGACGGTGTTCTTCAGATTGCCCCAGGGCGCCAGCGCCGCGTCCGCCAGGGCGTGGCAGGTCTGCCGGGAATAGCCGAAGCGGCCGCCATGGTTGGGAAACACGGTGGCGTCGGCGCCCATGAGCCGGAAGATCTTTCCCAGCAGCAGCGGCGGGGCGATATGGCTGGCACCCGCCAGCGCCGGATGCGCCATGAAGGCGATGTCCGGATTTTCACGCACCAGGGTATGGAAGCTGGCCAGCCCCGTGATCATCGGCGCGATCAGGACGCCATCCAGCCCGGCCTTGCGCGCGATGCCGATCTGTACGCGCATCTGGTCGAGGTTGCCCGACAGCGACGGCAGATAGACGGTGCGCCCGCCATCGGCGGCGCGCGCATCGCGCACCGCATCGGCGATCGCCGGCACCCTTTCCGCAAACGGGCTGTAACGCTGGTCGGCGATGCCGTGATCGTCCTTGATGAAATCCAGGCCGCCCTTGGCCAGTTGCCCGGCAATCCTGGCCAGCCCCTTGCCGTCCAGCCCCTGAGGCTTGAGCGCCGAACAGGTCAGTGGGCGATCCTTCGCGCCGACCCGGGCGCGCAGGCCGGCAAGGCCATGATTGGGACCGCCGAAGGCCGACAGCACGGAATCGGGAAATTCCGCGTCATGCAGTTCGATATCGGCATGGATCGAGCTGTTGCCGAACAGCATGTTCATCAGCTGGCCGGGCTCCAGGCCCGTGGTGGCGACGGCAAGGCCGATGCGGACCTCGAAGCCGCCATCGTGCAGGTCCTTGATGTCCTCGACCTTGCCGACGATGTCATCCAGAACGCCGCGGTCGGTGATGGCCGACACCGGCATCTCCACGCTCTGTTCGACCGCGATCGCATGGGCACGCGCGGCGATGCGGTCCGCGCTGTCCTTCACATGGTAGATCGCGATGATGCGCGTGCCCATCGCGGATCAGGGAATCAGGATGGTGGCGCCGGTTGTCCGTTTCGACGTCAGCGCGTCGTGCGCGGCGGCGGCGTCCTTCAGCGGATAACGCTGGTTGATGGCGATCTTCACCGCGCCCGAGGCCAGCACCGCGAACAGGTCGTCGGCGGTCTCCTGCAGTTCCTGCGGGGTCCTTGTGTAGTGCATCAGGGTCGGCCGGGTCACGAACAGCGAGCCCTTCTGCGACAGGATCGCCGGCGAAAAGGGATCGACGGGCCCGGAGGCATTGCCATAGGTCACCATGATGCCGCGCGGCGAAAGACAGTCCAGCCCCGGCAGGAAGGTGACCTTGCCGATGGAGTCATAGACCACCGGAACGCCCTTGCCCCCGGTGATGTCGCGCACCTTCTTTTCCCAGCCCGCCTCGCGCGTGTCGATGACATAATCGCAACCATTGGCCTTGCACTGTTCGACTTTGGAGGGCGAAGTGGTGGAGCCGATGACGGTGGCGCCCAGATGCTTTGCCCATTGGGCGCCGATCTGGCCCACCCCGCCCGCAGCGGCGTGAAAGACGATGGTTTCGCCGGCCTTCACCGGATGGATCCGGCGCAGAAGATATTGCGCGGTCATGCCCTTGAGCAGCGAGGCGGCGGCGACCTCGTCACTGATGCCGTCGGGAATTTTCACCAGGCGGTCGGCGGGCACATTGACGGCCTGGGCATAGGAGCCGATGAAGCCGCTGGCATATCCCACCCTGTCGCCCGCCTTGACGCGGGTGACGCCCTCGCCCACCGCCTCGACCACGCCGGCGGCTTCGGAGCCCAGGCCGGAGGGAAGCGGCAGCGGGTAAAGCCCGGTGCGGTGATAGGTATCGATGAAGTTCACGCCGATGGCGGTGTGGCGCACGCGGGCCTGGCCGGGGCCGGGCGCGGGCAGGTCGATATCGACATATTGCAGCACCTCGCTGGTGCCGGGCTTCTCGAAACGGATGGCTTTGGTCATGGCTCAACCCAGATGTTTGGCGAAAAACTCTGCCGTCCGGCTGTTGGCCAGATCGGCTGCGGCCTGGTTGTAGTTCTTGCCGCCCGGCCGGGCGAAGGCGTGGTTCACACCCTCGTAAACATGGGTCGTGACCATCGGGTTGCCTTTCAGGCCGGCCAGGATCCGGCTCTGCGCGTTTTTCGGGACAAAGCTGTCCTCGCCGGCGATATGGAGCATCAGCGGCTTGCGGATGCTTTCCGCCTCGTCCAGCCGTTCGTGAATGTTCACCCCGTAATAGCCCACGGCGGCGTCGGCGTCGGTACGCGTGGCGGTGAGGAAGGCCAGCAGTCCGCCCAGGCAATAGCCCACGGCGCCCACCTTGTCGCTGACGCCGCTGGTGACGCGCAGATGGTCGATGGCGGACTGGATGTCCTCGACCCCAGCATCGGGATCGAAGCTGTTCATCAGGTCCAGGGCGCGGCTCCATTCCGCATCCGTGTGGTCGGTGAGTTCGACGCCGGGCTCCAGCCGCCAGAACAGGTCCGGCGCCAGCGCGTAGTAACCCAGGCCGGCCAGCCAGTCGGCCACGCCGCGGACCACGTGGTTGACGCCGAATATCTCCTGGATGACCACCACGCCCGGTCTTGCGCCGTCCGGCTCGGCAGCCGGGCTTGCCAGATAGGCGTCGAAGTTTCCGTCACGTCCGTTGATGGAAACCTTCTGACTGGTTTTCTGGCCCATGGGCAGGTCCTTCCCCCGTCGGTCGTGCAGGCGGTCAGGCAGTGCGCTGTTGTGCCTGTTGCTGCTGCAACTGATAAGGCAGTGTCAGGCCCTGGGCCAGGACCTGGGCATTGGTGATCGGGGAGGAAACACGCCCCTGCTGCACCACATAGGCGGTGGGCTGGCCACCTTCCATGCTGCGGCCCGTCAGCGGATGGCCTTCCGGCAGCGCCTGGCCCGGTTCCAGCTGCACCAGAAGTGCATTGGGAACATTCTTGCTCCAGAACGTGCGCACAAGTTCCTGGGTGCGCGAATGGCCCCTGGTGCCGATCACCACCACCATCAGCGCGTTGGCGAGGTACTCGAGGCCGGTGATGAATGTACCTGCCATGTTGAGGACGCGATTCATTTCATCGCCGAAGGAGGCCGCCAGGGTGGAGGCGCGGTTCATGTAGTCCACCTCGCCGGCGATGAAGGCCAGCCGCGTCAGGACCGTCAGCATGGTGCCGTTGGCAGAGGGCGTGGCGGTGTCGAAGATGGTGCGTACGCGCACGATCAGGGGATCGGCGTCCGACGGCGTGAAGCAATAGCCGCCGCGCTGGCTGTCCCAGAACAGCGTGTCCAGGGTCTTCACCCAGCCCTTGGCGGCGCTCAGATATTGATTGTCGCCGGTGACTTCCCACAGCTGGATGGCGGCACGGGCCATATGGGCATAGTCGTCGGCGAAGCCGTGTGCGCCTTTCTGTCCGTCAATGGCCGAGTGATGGAGGCGTTCGCCGTCGCCCAGCGTTTTGACCACATGGTCGAACGCGCTTCTGGCGGCGCCGATCCAGTCGGGCCGCTCGAAGACGACACCGGCGCGCGCCAGCGCCGCGATGGTCATGCCGTTCCAGTCGGCCAGCAGCATGTCGTCGCGCAGGGGCGCGGTTCGCTTGCGGCGGATGTTCAGCAGCATCTCGCGCTGGCGGGCCAGCAAGGCTTCGTCGGCCTCGCCG
>DASTRG010000070.1:0-3171 GCA_035761325.1 Rhizomicrobium sp.
GGTGGAACATCTGGTGGATGCCGTGCTCTATTTCGAGGGCGAACGAGGTCATCACTTCCGCGTGCTGCGCGCGGTCAAGAATCGCTTCGGCGCCACCGACGAGATCGGCGTCTTCGAGATGACCGGCAAGGGCCTGGCCGAGGTCGCCAATCCCTCCGCCCTGTTCCTGGGCGATCGCACCAGCGCCGCGCCGGGCACGGCGGTGTTCGCCGGGCTGGAAGGTACCCGCCCGCTTTTGTGCGAGATCCAGGCGCTGGTCAGCCCCACATCCTATGGCACGCCGCGCCGGGCGGTGGTGGGCTGGGACACCGGGCGGCTGGCGATGATCCTGGCGGTGCTGGATGCCCGGGCCGGCGTTGGAATCGGCGCCAGCGACGTCTATCTGAATGTCGCGGGCGGGCTGAAGATCGGCGAGCCCGCAGCGGACCTGGCGTCCGCGGCCGCCCTGATCTCGTCCTTTGGTGGAGAGCCCTTGCCCCGCGACACCGTGTTTTTCGGCGAAATCAGCCTTTCGGGCGATATCCGTCCGGTGCCCCAGGCCGAAGGCCGGCTGAAGGAGGCCGCCAAACTGGGCTTCAAGTCCGCCTTTGTGCCAAAGGGCACGCGGGTGGATGGGGCCGGCGTTGCGCTGACGGAAATCGCCAGCGTCGCGGACCTGCTCCGTTTTGGGTCGCAGGCGGCGCCCGGCTCCGCGCGGCGTGCTACAATCGAATCATGAGCGTTTCATTCAGCTTCGCGGACTTCCTGGTCGTGGCGGTCATCCTGATCTCGACGGCCTATGCGGTCTGGCGCGGTTTCCTTGCCGAGACACTGTCGGTCTTCGAGTGGGTGGCTGCGGCCTTTGCCTGTCTTTATCTGGGGCCCTATTTCATTCCGCTGACCCACAGCTTGGTGGAGGCCTGGTGGCTGGCCAATCTGATGGCCTATGCGGGCGTGTTCCTGGCGGTGTTTATTCCCCTGGCCTTTATGAGCCACCGCTTCGCCCAGAGTGTGAAGAATTCCCCCATCGGCCCGCTGGACCGGGCGCTTGGCGTGGCCTTCGGCCTGGTGCGCGGCATGGTGGTCATCGGGCTGGCCTATCTGGCGTTTACCTATTTTGTGCCCATCCGCCACCAGCCCCGCTGGCTGACCGAGGCGCGGCTGCTGCCGGCGGTGCAGGCGACTTCGGAAGCATTGCTGTCGCTGGTTCCGGGCCCGCACAGCCATGTGGCCAGCGTTCAGCCCCCGTTGCCGGCGATCCGCCGGACGCCGGCGGCTCGCCAATCCAGCGGAAATGACCCGCTGGCGGACATCATTCGCCGCAATGCTGCCACAGATTCCGCCAGACCGGCAGCGATGCGACAGCAAGCACCCCCGAAGGACGCAAAACGCTATGGCGCCCAGGACCGCCAGGCGCTAGACAAGCTCATCGAGGCGACGGGGAACGGCAAGTGACGGATGCTGTCCAGGAAACGGACGCCATGACCGGTCGGCAGGACGAAGATCCCATATACGAGCGCGACTCCATACTCGGTCAAGACACGTTGCATGAGGAATGCGGCGTATTCGGAATCTACGATCATGCGGATGCGGGGGCGCTCTCGGTGCTGGGGCTGCATGCCCTGCAGCACCGCGGACAGGAAGCGGCCGGCATCGTCACCTTCGACAACGGCCAGTTCATCGCCGAGCGCCACAAGGGCCTGGTGGGCGACGTCTTCGGCCGCAAATCCGACGCCGCCAAGAACCTGAAGGGGCGTTTCGCCGTCGGCCATGTGCGCTATTCCACCGCCGGCGGTTCCAACCATCGCAACATCCAGCCCATCTTCGCCGATCTTGCCGGCGGCGGCATCGCCATCGCCCATAATGGCAACCTGACCAACGCGCATGTCCTGCGCGCCGAACTGGTGGCGCAGGGCGCGATCTTCCAGTCCACATCGGACACCGAGACCATTGTCCATCTGACCGCGCGCAGCGCCGAGAAGCGCATCGTGGACCGGCTGATCGACGCCTTGTGCCAGGTGGAGGGGGCCTATTCGCTGGTGGCGCTGACGTCAAAGAAGCTGATCGGCATCCGCGATCCGCACGGCGTGCGCCCGCTGGTTCTGGGCGACCTGGATGGTTCGCCCATCTTCGCCAGCGAGAGCTGCGCCCTGGACATCATCGGCGCCCGGTTTGTGCGCGACGTCAGGCCGGGCGAGGTAGTGGTGGTCGACAAGGATGGCCTCTCCAGCCACTTCCCCTTCAAGGCGCAGAAGCATCGCTTCTGCGTGTTCGAATATATCTATTTCGCCCGTCCCGACTCGGTGATGGAGGGACATAGCGTCTATGAAGCGCGCAAGAATATCGGCCAGGTGCTGGCGGCCGAGGCCCCGGCCGGCGCCGACATGGTCATTCCGGTGCCGGATTCGGGCGTGCCCGCCGCGTTGGGCTATGCGAATGCCGCCGGCATCCCCTTCGAGCTGGGCATCATCCGCAACCATTATGTGGGCCGCACCTTCATCGAGCCCTCCGAATCCATCCGCCATCTGGGCGTCAGGCTGAAGCACAGCCCGAACCGTGCCAAGCTGAAGGGCAAGCGCGTGGTGCTGGTGGATGATTCCATCGTGCGGGGCACCACCTCCAAGAAGATCGTGGAAATGGTGCGCGAAGCCGGCGCCACCGAGGTTCATTTCCGTGTTTCCTCGCCGCCGACCACGCATTCCTGCTTCTATGGCGTGGATACGCCCAACACCGGCGAGCTTCTGGCCCATCGCATGGATGTGGAGCAGATGCGCCGCTTCATCGGCGCCGACAGCCTGGCCTTCATCTCGATGGACGGCCTGTATCGCGCCATGGGCCAGGCCGGGCGCGAGGCGGCCAGTCGGCATTTCTGCGATGCCTGTTTCTCGGGTGATTATCCCATCGCGCTGACCGACGTCGCGGGCGGCACGCGCCAGCTTTCGCTGCTGGCCGACGTGGCCTGACCCCCTCAACAGACCGGATTTGACTGCGGCTCCCCGGCGGGTGACAGGTCCGGGCCGATGGGCTACAGGACGCCCGCAACCGGAGGCCGCCCATGGACACCCCCCAGGAAAAGAACAAACCCCTGGAAAACCGCATCGTGCTGGTCACCGGCGCGTCCCGCGGCATCGGCCGGGCCTCCGCCATTGCGCTGGCGGGTGCGGGCGCGCATGTGATCCTGATCGCGCGCAC
>DASTRG010000071.1:0-3060 GCA_035761325.1 Rhizomicrobium sp.
CCGGCGGCTTCGCGCGAGCGGTGGTCGCTGTCGATGCCGTGGTTGCGAAAGCGGCGCATGTGCGCCGCCATCCGCGCATCGTCGGTGACGCACATGCCGCCCTCGCAGGTGGTCATGTGCTTGACCGGATGGAACGAGAAGCAGGATATGTCCGCCAGCGTGCCGGTCTTGCGTCCCTTGTAGGTGGCACCCGGCGCGTGGCAGGCATCAGCGATGAGGGCAATGCCCCGCGCCTTGGCCAGGTCGCGCAGGGCATCGTAATCGGCGGGCTGGCCGGCATAATCCACCGCGACGATGGCGCGGGTTCTGGATGTGATCTTGGCCGCGACCGAAGCCGGATCGATCAGCAGCGTGTCGGACTCCACATCGGCGAAGACGGGCCTTGCGCCTTCATACAGCGCTGCGTTGGCGGACGCGGCAAAGGTCAGCGCCGGCACGATGACCTCGTCGCCCTCGCCCACACCGATCGCGCGCATGGCGGCATGCAGGGCGGCGGTGCCGGAATTGACGGCCACGCCCTCCCGCGCGCCGCAATAACCGGCGAAGGCCTGTTCGAATTCGCCCACGCGCGGTCCGGTGGTGAGCCAGCCGCTTACCAGTGCCTCGACCACCGCCTTGACGTCGGTATCGCCGATTTCCTGGCGGCCGTAGGGCAGAAAGGGCGCCGCCGCGCCGCTGTCCGGCGTGCGGTCAGGCATAGGCCATGGCCAGCAGGGCCTGCAGGCCCCGCGCGTCGAGCTTTTCGGGATTGGTGTCGCTGGAATAGGTGAAGCCGTCGGCCACCGGCACGGCGCCGCGATTGAGATAGGCCTCGCGCGCCGCGTGGGCGAAGCTCTGCAGGATCACATAGCGATCGTCCAGTTCGACGGTGCAGTGGGCGTCGTCGGCGGGGATCATGGTCTCGTGCAGCTTCTCGCCGGGGCGGATGCCGATGATCTTCTGGGGTGTGCCGGGGCTGACCAGACTGGCCAGCTGGGGAATGGTGGTGGACGGAATCTTGGGCACATAGATCTCGCCGCCGCGCATCATCTCCATGCTGGAGAGCACGAAGTTGACGCCCTGGCTCAGCGTGATCCAGAACCGGGTCATGCGCGCGTCGGTGATGGGCAGGCTGTCGGCGCCATCGGAAATCAGTTTCCTGAAGAAGGGGACCACGCTGCCGCGCGAGCCGAAGACGTTGCCGTAGCGCACCACCGCAAAGCGGGTGCCGTCGGCGCCGGCCAGGTTGTTGGCGGCGACGAAGATCTTGTCCGACGCCAGCTTGGAGGCGCCATAGAGGTTGATCGGGTTGGCCGCCTTGTCGGTGGACAGGGCGACCACGCGCTTGACGTTGCGGCGCAAGGCGGCGCTGACCACATTCTCCGCGCCGAAGACATTGGTGCGGATGCATTCGAAGGGATTGTATTCGGCGGTGGTGACCTGTTTCAGGGCGGCGGCATGAACCACATAGTCCACCCCGTTCATCGCCAGTTCCAGCCGGTCGCGGTCGCGCACATCGCCGATGAAGAACCGCATGAAGGGATGTTGTTCGGGGCTGAACTCCTGCTGCATCTCGAACTGCTTGAGTTCGTCGCGCGAGAACACGATCAGCCGGCGCGGCTTGTAGCCCTTGATCACCGTCCTGATGAAATGCTTGCCGAAGCTTCCGGTGCCGCCGGTGACCAGCACGGTCTTGTCGTTCAGGTCCATCCAGGGCTGGCTGAAATCGCGCAGCGGGGCGGCCGGTTCGGCCTGGCCGGCGGTGATTTCAGGCATGGATTGGGCGAGTGCGAGCGCAGTCATGGACGCTTTCCTGTTGGCTGGCGTCAGGGTCGCTCCGAAGGGCTAAAGACGAGGTTAAGGTGAACGGCCATTAGTCTTAATGGCGGTTAAGTGTTTTGCGGCCGCCATGATGGCCGCCCTGCAAATACCAAACCTGCGGTAAATGGCTGACATAAAAGAGCTTTATCATGCCGGCGCGGCGATTGCCGCGCTTGCAAGTCCGGACGAATTGGCCACATTAGGCACACCCCAGTTCAGGAGATCCCATGCGCATCGCGATGATCGGCAGCGGCTATGTCGGCCTGGTGTCAGGCGCCTGCCTTTCGGAGTTCGGTCACAGCGTCATTTGCGTCGACAAGGACGAGGCCAAGATCGCCGCCCTGAAGATGGGGCAGATCCCGATCTTCGAGCCCGGGCTTGAGGAAGTGGTCGCGGCGAACGCCAAAGCCGGGCGACTGTCCTTCGGCACCGACCTGGGCGAAGCGGTCAGGGAGGCCGATGCCGTATTCATCGGCGTGGGCACGCCCAGCCGCCGCGGTGACGGCCATGCCGACCTGACCTATGTCTTCGCCGCGGCCGAGGAGATCGCCCGCGCCCTGACCGGCTATACGGTGGTGGTCACCAAGTCCACCGTGCCGGTGGGCACCAGCCGCCAGGTCGAGGCGATCATTCGCAAGGTCAATCCCGTCGCCGATTTCGACATGGCCTCCAACCCCGAATTCCTGCGCGAGGGTTCGGCGATCGAGGACTTCCGCCGCCCCGACCGCGTGGTTGTAGGCTGCGACAGCGAACGCGCGCGCGCGGTGATGCGCGAGGTCTATCGCCCGCTCTATCTGAACGAGACGCCGATCGTCTTCACCACCCGCGAAAGCTCCGAGCTGATCAAATACGCGGCCAATGCCTTCCTGGCGACGAAAATCACCTTCATCAACGAGATTGCCAGCCTGTGCGAGAAGGTCGGCGGCGACGTGCAGGATGTCGCCCGCGGCATCGGCCTGGACGGGCGCATCGGCAACAAGTTCCTGCATGCCGGTCCCGGCTATGGCGGCTCCTGCTTTCCCAAGGACACGCTGGCGCTGGTCAAGACCGCCCGCGATGCGGGCGCTCCGACCCGGCTGGTCGAGGCGGTCGTTGCCGTCAATGACGAGCGCAAGCATGCCATGGCCGAGAAGATCAAGGCGGCCTTCGGCGGCGTCGCCGGCAAGACCATCGCCGTGCTGGGCCTGACCTTCAAGCCCAATACCGACGACATGCGCGATTCGCCCAGCCTGACCATCCTGCCGGCGCTGCAGAGCGCGG
>DASTRG010000072.1:0-2197 GCA_035761325.1 Rhizomicrobium sp.
CAGCCGACATAGCCGTCGCTCGCGAGCTGGCCCCAGGCCCAACCCTCGCCGTTGCGATCGTAGACGGTGATGCGTTCACCGAGCAGCGCCTGCGTCATCAGCATCGCGTCCGGCGACGGCTGCTCGCGCAGCGGCGCGACCGGCTCGATGACCTCAAGCTCCTCGCCGCCGACGAAGCGGTCGGCCTGCACCTTGCCTTCCAGATATTTTGCGGCGAGGTCGCTCCGCGCCGGCGTCAGCCGCGGATCATGCATAGCGTTCGCTCAACAGCTTGTAGAGGGCGCGCGCGGCCTGGCATTCCCCGCCCTCGGGGCGTGCCGGCTTGGCCGAGGGCGTCCAGGCATAGATGTCGACGTGCAGCCAGCTCTTGGCCCGCTCGACGAAGCGCTGCAGGAACAGCGCGCAGGTGATCGAGCCGGCAAAACCGCCCGACGGGGCATTGGTGATGTCGGCGGTCTTCGAGTCGAGCCAGGAATCGTAGGGCGGCCACAGCGGCATTCGCCACAACGGATCGTTCTCCGCCACCGCGCAGCGCGCGACATCCGCGGCCAGCGCCTCGTCATTGGTGTAAAACGGCGGCAGCTCCGGGCCCAGCGCCACGCGCGCCGCGCCCGTCAGCGTGCCCAAATCGATCAGGAGGTCGGGCTTGTCCTCGTCGGCCAGCGCCAGCGCATCGGCCAGCACCAGCCGGCCTTCCGCGTCGGTATTGCCGACCTCCACCGTCAGGCCCTTGCGGCTGGAAAAGACATCGCCCGGCCGCATCGCCCGGCCCGACACGGAATTTTCCACCGCCGGGATCAGCACACGCAGGCGCATGCGGAGCTTCGCGCCCATCGCCATGCCCGCGAGCGCCAGCACGCAGGCGGCGCCGCCCATGTCCTTCTTCATCGTCAGCATGGCCGACGAAGGCTTGAGGTCCAGCCCCCCCGTGTCGAAGCACACGCCCTTGCCCACCAGCGTCACCTTCGGCGCGCGCGCCGGTCCCCAGAGCAGTTCGATCAGGCGCGGTGCCCGCTCAGAACCCTGTCCCACCGCCGCAATCAGCGGATAGCCGCGCTTCAAGGCAGCGCCGGCGACCACCCGCACCCTGGCGCCATGGCGGCGGGCCAGTGTCCGGGCCGCGGCCTCCAGCTCCGCCGGGCCCATGTCATTGGCGGGCGTGTTCACAAGGTCGCGACCCATGAAGAGATTGTCGGCGATGCGGCTGATCTCTTCGCCGTCCACGCCTGGCGGCAGCACCAGCCGGGCGCCGGGTCTGCGGGCCTTGCGGTAACGGCCAAACCGGTAGCCGCCCATCGCCCAGGCCAGCGCGGCATTGGCGCCGCCGCACCAGTCCGGCACGTCTTCCAGCCGATAAAGACCGGCGGGCAACTTTTCAGCCGCCGCCGCCAGCGCGAAAACATCGCGGCGGCCTTTCTTTCCCGCCGCGCCAAGCCCCAGCACCCAGGCAGCAATGCCGCCCTTGCCGTCGGGCAGCGCGGCCAGCGCGCCGTCCGCACCGGCAAAGCCCGACGCCTTCAACAGCGCCCTGTCCTTGCGGCGCGACAGCCAGGCGGCGGCATCGGCCGCGGTCACGGCATGGAGCGGAATGGCGCCGCGGGAGGTACGCGCAAGGCTTGCATGCATGCTATGACTCTTCTGCTCTGGCATCGTGGACTCTATGAACGGGGCCGCGCGGCCGCAAGGCACGGGTATCGCAGGAAGGCAGGTCATGGCGGACTATACGCTGGTGGTGGGCACCCGGAACTGGTCGAGCTGGTCGCTGCGGCCGTTCCTGGCGCTTTCGGCAACGGGAGCGTCCTTCGAGACGGTGGTGATCCGGCTGCGCCAGACCGATCATCCCACCACCGCCGAAATGATCCGCAAGCACTCGCCCGCGGGCAAGGTGCCGGTGCTGAAAATCCATGACCGCGATGGCGATACTCTTGTGTGGGACAGCCTGGCGATCTGCGAAACCCTGGCCGAGCGCCACCCCGACGCGCAGTTGTGGCCCCTGCACTGGAAGGCCCGCGCCCACGCCCGCGCGCTGTCGGCGGAAATGCATTCGGGCTATCCCGACCTGCGCGATCAATTGACGATGGATTTCGCGCGCCGCCTGCCGCTGCCGGAGCTGCGCGAGGAAACGGCGCGGCAGATCCTGCGCGTCCAGGACGCCTGGCAGGAGGCGCTGGCGGCCTCGGGCGGGCCTTTCCTGTTC
>DASTRG010000073.1:0-8123 GCA_035761325.1 Rhizomicrobium sp.
ATTTCAACAACGAACGGCACGAGACCCGGCGCTACGACCAGTCGATGGAGCGTTATTCGCAGGCCTCGGTCCAGTCGCAGATATCGCTGTCCGTTCTCAACACCGGCCAGGCCGCGATCATGGCGCTGGGCCAGGGCCTTGTCCTGGTGCTGGCGGCGCTGATGGTCAAGTCGGGCGAGGTCAAGCTTGGTCAGTTCGTCGCCGCCAACCTGATCATCATCCAGCTCTACCAGCCGCTGAATCTGCTGGGCACGGTCTATCGGGAGATCACCCAGGGGCTGGTCGACATGGAAGCGATGTTCCGCCTTCTGCACCAGCCCCAGGAGGTGGTTGACAAGCCCGGCGCGAAGCCGTTGCTGGTCACGGGCGGCGAGATCAGGTTCGACAATGTCGTGTTCGGCTACGATCCCGAGCGCGTGGTGCTGAAGGGCATCAGCTTCACCGTGCCCGCCGGCAAGACGGTGGCGGTCGTGGGACCATCCGGCGCGGGCAAATCCACCATCAGCCGCATCCTCTACCGCTTCTACGACATTCAGGGCGGAGCGGTGACCATCGACGGCCAGGACATACGCGATATTACCCAGGAATCGCTGCGCGCGGTGATCGGCATCGTTCCGCAGGATACCGTGCTGTTCAACGACACGGTGAAATACAACATCGCCTATGGCCGCATCGGCGCCAGCGACGCGCAGATCCGCGAGGCCGCGCGCCTGGCCCAGATCGACAAATTCATCGACCTTCTGCCCCAGGGTTATGACTCCATGGTGGGCGAGCGCGGCCTTAAACTTTCGGGCGGCGAGAAGCAGCGGGTGGCAATCGCCCGCACGATCCTCAAGAACCCGCCGATCCTGCTGCTGGACGAGGCCACCAGCGCACTGGACACCGGAACCGAGCGCGAAATCCAGAGCGCGCTCAACAAGGTGTCGGAGGGGCGCACATCGCTGGTCATCGCGCACCGGCTCTCCACTGTTGTCGATGCCGACGAGATCCTGGTGCTCGATCACGGCCAGATCATCGAGCGTGGCCGCCATTCCCAGCTCCTGGCGCTGGGCGGCCATTACGCCTCTATGTGGAACAAGCAGCGCGAGGCTGCTGCCGCCCGCGAAAAGCTCAAGGAGGTGGAGAACGATCCCGACGTGGCGCCCGGGATCGCGAAGGCGACTTCACTGTGAAGCGGGTGGCGCCAGTCCGGCCGCCTAGCGGTGGCGGAATATCCGCCGCGGCAGCAGGACCAGCGGCACAAGCGGCAAGGGGCCCAGCAGAGCCGCCGCCACCATCCAGCGCAACACCGGCCGGCCGCGCCGGTGTGCCAGCCATTGGGCGCACAGGACCGAAAGAAGCGTCAGGCTGGCGAGAAGAACCCAGAATGCCGTTCCGGACGCCATCAGACGATGATCTCGACGCGGTCGACTTCCACGCCCTTGTTGCCCTGCCGCGTGGAGTAGCGGATGCGCTGTTCCGGCTCGACTGCCTGGATGCCCGAGCGGCGAAGCGCGCTGGCATGCAGATAGATGTCGCCCGAGCCGCTGTCCGGCATCACGAAGCCGAAGCCCTTCTGGTCGTTGAAGAACTTGATCTTGCCTTCGACCATCGGGCCGGAGGGGCCACTGTCGCGGTGAAAGCCGCCGCCGGCATGGCCGAAGTCGCGGCGCGGGCCGCGGCTGGGTGCCTCGGCCGTCGTCGTGTCGACGCTGTGCACCGCGACCACCTGAAGCCCGCGCTGGGAATCGGCCAGATCGCAGACGATGGTAGTGCCCGGCGGTACGTCAGCATGGCCGGTGGCCTGCAACGCCGATGCGTGACAGAAGGCGTCGCCCCCATTGTCCAGCGTGATGAACCCATATCCCTTTGTGGGATTGAACCACTTGACCCTGCCCCTCGCGGATGCCTGCGAGATGGAACGGGAACCCTCGTTGCCGTATGTCATGCGAAAACCGACGATGCGCCCCAATTGCCGGCTGAACACAATTGAACGCTCCCCGCCCGGCTGCGCGAAGGCGTCGCACCTATGATGACAACAGAATCTGCTCGCCCGCAACGGGGTTAACGACATCGATTTCATGGTCTTTTCATGTTGCGGTGCACAAGGGCGGTTGACTTACGGCCCGAACACGCAGATAGAGGCCCGTCCGACGCGGCCGCACACGGCGCCCATACCCAAAATTGGGCAGCTTCCGCCGCCGGATTTTTATGACACCCCCGTTTGCTCCAGCGTGCGTGGAAGGCGGCAACCAGCCGCGCATTCGCGCGCCCATGGCGCGTGGTTTCCCGGTTTAAGGACTTTTATGACTGACATCACGTTTGCGGCGCTTGGCCTGGCCGAGCCCATCCTGCGCGCCCTTTCGGGCGAGAACTACACCAGCCCTACCCCCATCCAGGCCAAGGCGATCCCTGTCCTGCTGGAAGGGCGCGACCTTTTGGGCATTGCCCAGACCGGAACCGGCAAGACCGCGGCCTTCGCCATCCCCATGCTGCAGAAACTGTCCATCGGCCATGTTCCGCCCGGACCCAACCAGGCCCGTGGGCTGATCCTGGCGCCCACTCGCGAATTGGCGGTACAGATCGAACAGTCCCTGCGCACCTATGGCCGCCACCTGAACCTGCGCATGGCGGTGATCCTGGGCGGCGTCAACCAGAACGGCCAGGTTCGCGCCATGGCGCGCGGTGTCGACATACTCGTCGCCACGCCCGGCCGTCTGCTGGACCTGGTGCAGCAGAAGCATGTGCGCCTGGACGCGGTGGAGGTTTTCGTCGTCGACGAAGCCGACCGCATGCTGGACATGGGCTTCATCCGCGACGTGCGCAAGCTGGTGGCATTCCTGCCCAAAAAGCGCCAGTCGATGCTGTTTTCGGCCACCATGCCGGATGACATCGCCAACCTGTCGCGCGAGATGATGCAGGACCCGGCGCGAGTCGAGGTGGCGCCCCAGGGCCGCACCGCCGATCGCATTGTCCAGAAGCTCTATTACGTCCCAATGCCGCAGAAGCGCCAGCTTCTGTCCAGGCTGCTGGAGGATGTGGCCCTGTACCGCGTGATCGTCTTCACCCGCACCAAGCACGGCGCCAACCGCGTCGCCGAGCACCTGTCCAGGCAGCGCATCCCCGCCGAAGCGATCCACGGCAACAAATCCCAGAATGCCCGCCAGCGGGCACTGGAACTGTTCCGCAGCGGCAAGGCGCGGGTGCTCGTGGCCACCGACATCGCCGCCCGTGGCATCGACATTGACGACATTACCCATGTGATCAATTTCGAGTTGCCCAACGAGCCGGAAAGCTATGTTCACCGCATCGGCCGCACCGCGCGCGCCGGCGGCGAGGGCGTGGCGATCAGCTTCTGCGATCCCACCGAGCGCGGCTATCTGCGCGACATCGAGCGGCTGATCCGCAACAAGATCGAAGTGGTCGCACACGACCTGCCGGACCTTCCGCCGGAACAGGTAAGCCAGCAGCGTCCTGCCCAGAACCATAGGCACGGGGCGCACAATCCGCACAAGCCGCAGCAGAAAGCCGGCCATGATGGCCACAATCCCCACGCGCCGAAAAAGCGCAACGGATCGCAGCCATACTGGAGCAAGGAGCGGCGCGCGCAGCGCGGCGGCCGGTCCGGCGGGCCTGCGAAAGCGACAGGCGCCGCGCGCTGAAACGGGCGGCCGCAGGAAGCACCACAATGCCGTCCGATGCGTTATCATCAGGCATGGCTGACGTTGCCACTGAAGCGTTCCACCTGCCCACCAGCGGCCGGATGGAAGAACATTACCGCCGCCTGGGCGAGAGCTTCTTTACCGCCATGCCGGCAGAGCGTATCGGCACACCGCGGCTGATCCATGCCAACAGGGATGCGGCGGCGTTGATCGATCTCGATCCCGCGGCATTCGGCGATCCCCGCTTCGCCCCGGCGATGGCGGGGCACCTGCCGCTGGCCGGTTTCAGGCCGCTGGCGATGGTCTATTCCGGCCATCAGTTCGGCGTTTGGGCCGGCCAGCTGGGCGATGGCCGTGCCTTGCTGGTGGGCCAGGTCCGCAATGCCAGGGGCGAGCTTTGGGACATTCAGCTCAAGGGCGCCGGCAAGACGCCCTATTCGCGTTTCGGCGACGGGCGCGCGGTAATGCGCTCCACCATCCGCGAATATCTGGGCAGCGAGGCGATGGCAGCGCTGGGCATTCCCACCAGCCGGGCGCTGTCGATCGTCGCGACCGGCGAACAGGTGCGGCGCGAAACGCTGGAGCCTGGCGCGGTGCTGGCGCGTTTGGCGCCCAGTCATGTCCGCTTCGGCCATTTCGAGCATTTCTTCCATCACGGCCAGAAGGAAAAAGTCCGTACCCTGGCCGATTACGTGATCGCGGAGCATTTTCCGGACCTGGCAGGCGATTACGTCGCCTGGTTCGGCGAGGTGGTGCGCCGCACCGCCCATCTCATCGCCGCCTGGCAGGCCGTCGGCTTTGCCCATGGCGTGATGAATACCGACAATATGTCCATCCTGGGCCTGACCATCGACTATGGCCCCTATGGCTTCCTGGATGCCTACGATCCCTGGTTCATCTGCAACCACAGCGACGAGCGGGGCCGCTATGCCTTCGCCAACCAGCCGGCGGTGGCGCTGTGGAATCTGCGCGCGCTGGCGTTGACGCTGAGCGCGCTGGTCGACACCGACACGCTGGTGGGCATGCTGGATGGCTTTGAGCGGCATTTCGGCTCTGCCTATCGCAGCCGCATGCGCGCAAAGCTGGGCTTGACGGCGGACGAGGAGGGCGACGACGCCCTGATCGGCGATCTGCTGGCACTGATGGCAAAAGAGCGCGCCGATTACAGTTTGAGCTTCGTGAATATCGCCGGTGACGACAGCGACTGGCTGGCACTGTTCGACAAGAATCCTGAAGAAGCCAAGGCCTGGCTCGCGCGCTATCGCGCCCGCACCGCAAGCGAGGACCTGTCGGGACTGGCCAAGATCAATCCCCGCTATGTCCTGCGCAACTGGGTGGCCGAAACCGCAATCCGCGCGGTCGAGGACAAAGGCGACATCGCTGCTCTGGACCGCATTTTCAACCTGGTGCGCGCGCCCTTCGAAAAGCAGGACGGCGGCGATGCCTTCATGGCCCCGCCGCCGCCCACCATGTGCGACCTGGAAGTGAGCTGCTCGTCCTAGGAGCGCAGCCGGGCAAAGCCCGAAAGCTGCGCGACCAACTCAGTAAGCCTCACCAGATCACCGAGACATATTTGGCCTCGCAGAACTCGATCAGGCCGTGGTGCGAGCCTTCGCGGCCCAGCCCCGACTGCTTGACGCCGCCGAACGGCGCCGCCGGGTCCGACATGATGCCGCGATTGAGGCCGATCATGCCCGCCTCCAGCTTCTCCGAAATCTGGAAGCCGCGCTTGAGGTCCTGGGTATAAAGATACGCCGCCAGGCCATACTCTGTATCATTGGCCTTGCGGATGGCTTCGTTCTCGTCCTCGAAGGATTGCAGCGAGACGACTGGCCCGAAAATCTCCTCCCGGATCATGTCGGCATCGTCCGGCACATCGGCCAGAACCGTGGGCGGATAATAGAAACCTGGACGGTTCAGCCGCTGGCCGCCCAGCAGCAGCTTCGCGCCCTTGGCCACCGCGTCATCGACAAGCTCGCCGATCTTGGCCACGGCCTTTTCGTTGACCATCGGGCCCAGGGTCGATTCCGGATCGACCGCGTCGCCCAGCTTGATCTCTGACATGCGCTTAACGATGCCGTCGCTGAAGCCCTTGTAGAGATCCTTGTGGACCAGGAAGCGGTTGGCGGCGGTGCAGGCCTCGCCGGAATTGCGCATCTTGGCCAGCATGGCGCCATCCAGCGCCGCGTTCAGGTCGGCATCCTTGCAGACGATGAAGGGCGCGTTGCCGCCCAGCTCCATGGATGACGAGATCACCTGGTTGGCCGCTTCCTTCAGCAGCGCCACGCCCACCGGCGTCGAGCCGGTGAAAGAGACCTTCCGCACCCGCGGATCATTCAGGATTTTCTTGGAGAGCGCGCTGGCCTTGGAGGTGGTCAGCACATTGACCACGCCGGCCGGCACGCCCGCGTCATGCAGGATCTGCGCGACGGCAAACGCGGTGAGCGGCGTCTCGGTGGCGGGCTTGCAGATCACGGTGCAGCCGGCGGCCAGGGCAGGGGCGATCTTGCGGGTGGCCATCGCCGCCGGATAGTTCCACGGCGTGATCAGCAGCGAAATGCCGATGGGCTGATACTGCACCATGATGCGGGCGCCGCTGGCCGGCGCCATGGCGAGTTCGCCCAGCACATGGCAGCATTCTTCCGCATACCAGCGGAAGAATTCGGCGGCATAGAGAACTTCGCTGCGCGAATCCGGCAGCGCCTTGCCGTTCTCCAGGCTGATCAGATAGGTCAGCCATTCGATGTTCTCGATCATCTTTTCATAGCATTTGCGCAGGATCTCGGCGCGCTGGCGCGGCGTGGTCGCGGCCCAGCCGGCGGCGGCCTTGTCGGCGGCATCCACTGCGGCCTGCGAGTCGGTGTCGTCGCAGTCTGCGATGTCACAGATTTTCTCGCCGTTCGACGGGTTGAAGACGTTGACGCGCTTTTTGGTGTTGGCCTCCACCCACTTGCCGCCAATGAACAGGTCGGTGGGGATGGGGAAAGGCGCGGGGCCGGTCTTGGGGGCGGGAATTTTCAGCGTGTTGGTCATGGTTGTTCTCTACTGATGTTTCAGGAAGACAGCGTGGCGCGGTCGCCGGTAAAGGCGGCGCGGGTGATCGCCTTCAGGGCGTCCACATCCAGCTTGCGGGGATTGTTGTTGACCAGGCGGGCGGCGCCAATGGCGGCTTCCGCCGTCCAGTCCTGCTTGTCCTCGGGAAGGCCCAGTTCCTTCAGGGTAACCGGAATCCTGATTTCCTTGAGAAGGGCAGCAACCGCGTCGATCAGCTTGTGCGACAGCTCTTCATCCGTGCCGGTCAGCCCGATGGCGCGGCCGATCTGGGCAAAGGCCGTCACGCAGGACGGGCGGTTGAACTCCATCACATAGGGCATCAGCAGCGCCACGCCCATGCCATGCGGCGTGTGGGTTTCGTTGCCGACGGGATACTGGATGGCATGCGCCGCCGCGGTGCCGGCGGTGCCGAAGGCGCAGCCTGCCGCCAGCGAGGCCAGCATCATTTTCTCGCGCGCCTCGATATTGCTGCCGTCCTTCACCGCGGTGGGCAGCGCCTCAAAAATGTTCTTCAGCGCCAGAAGGCCGAACATGTCGCTCAGCGCGTTCTTGCCGACAAAGACGTTCTTGACGGCCAGGTCCGCCGTTACCTCGCGCCGCGCGGCGGTATAGCTTTCGATGGCGTGGGTCAGGGCGTCGGCGCCCGACACAGCCGTCAGCCCCGGCGGGCAGGTCAAGGTGAGTTCGGGATCGCACACCGCCACGCGCGGGATCAAATAGGGGCTGGAGATGCCCACCTTGGTACCGCGCTCGGTGTCGGCGATTACCGCCACGGGCGTGACTTCCGAACCGGTGCCGGAGGTGGTGGGCACCGCGATCACCGGCGCCACGGGACCGGGAATCTTGTTCTCGCCATAATAGTCGCGCAGCGAACCGCCATGCTGCAGCAGCACGGCCACGCACTTGGCCATGTCCATGCACGAGCCGCCGCCCACGCCCAGCACCACGTCCGGTTTGTAGTTGGCATATTCCTGCACGCAGGCGGTGATGCCTGCCATGGGCAGGTCGGCCTCGGTGCGGTCATAGACTTTCACCTCAACGCCGTTCGCCGCTATGTCGGCGACGATGGCCTTGAACTGGACGTCCTGGCCCATGCGGGCGTCGGTGCAGACCAGGGCGCGTTTGCCGATCTGGGCTGTCATCATGCCGATCGCGGCGCGCTGGCCTGAGCCGAACAGCACCGAAGCGGGCAGGCGCAGGGCACCGAAAATTCCACTCATCTATTTGCTCTCCTTGGATTCGGCGGCCAGCCTGTTGAGGTCATCCCACAGCCCGTCGTCGAGAAAGACACCTTGTTCCCATGATTTTTCGCGCGTGGCCCGCGCCCGGTCGCCCGGCACCACGACCGGCCGGCCTGGATCGGCCGGCGCGGCGTTCCTGATGTCGTCCAGATAGGCGGTGACGATCGCCTTGGCGGCGGCCGCATGC
>DASTRG010000074.1:0-4512 GCA_035761325.1 Rhizomicrobium sp.
ACGCCGAACCGTTCCATCAACACCTGGGCACAGTGATGGCCCGCGCGCACCGCCACGCCTTCACGGTCCAGGATAGTGGCCAGGTCATGGGCATGCATGCCGTCGGCCTCGAAGGACAGGATCGCGCCCTTGCCCGGCGCATCGCCGATCACCTTCAGCCAGTTGAATTGCCTCACCTGCTCGCGGGCATGGGTCAGAAGCGCATGCTCGTGCGCCGCCACCGCCGCGCGGTCCAACCCCATCAGCCAGTCCAGCGCCACGGCCAGCCCGACCGCTTGCACTATGGGCGGGGTGCCCGCCTCGAAGCGCGCCGGCGGATCGGCATAGGTGATGCGATCCTTCGTGACTTCCCGGATCATCTCGCCGCCGCCATTGAAAGGACGCATGGCCTTCAGATGCGCGCGTTTGGCATAAAGCGCGCCGATGCCGGTCGGGCCATACAGCTTGTGCCCGGTGATCGCATAGAAATCGATGTCCAGCGCCTGCACGTCCACGACCTCATGCACCGCGCCCTGGCAGCCATCGGCAAGCACCGGCACGCCCTTGGCATGGGCACGGGCGACAATCTCATTCAGCGGCGTCACCGTGCCAAGCACGTTCGACATGTGGGTAATGGCGACCAGCCTGGTCTTGGGTCCAATGGCGCTGTCCAGCGCGCCCACGTCCAGGCTGCCGTCGTCCGCCACATCGACCCAGCGCAACACCGCGCCACAGCGCTCGCGCAGGAAATGCCAGGGCACGATGTTGGAATGATGCTCCATCACCGACAGCACGATCTCGTCTCCGGGCTGGATGATCGGCATCAGCCAGGAGTAGGCGACCAGATTGATCGCCTCGGTGCCGCCCTTGGTAAAGACAATCTCGTCCTCGCGCGCGGCGTTCAGGAATTTCCGCACCGTGCGCCGTGCCGCCTCGTAGCGGTCGGTGGCCGCGGCGGACAAGAAATGCACGCCGCGATGGACATTGGCGTATTCGGTCTGGGCGAAATCCAGCATCGTGTCCAGTACGATCGAAGGCTTCTGGGCCGATGCCCCGCTGTCCAGATAGGCCAGCGGCTTGCCATAGACCGTGCGCGACAGGATGGGAAACTGGCCGCGCACCGCTTCGGCATCGAACGGCATGGCAACTTTCACCTCTTTGCGGAAGGCAACAGTCATGTCACCGCCTCCAGCGCGGTCAGAACCTCGGTGCGCGCCAGCTCCCGATTGTCGATGTTGGCAATTTCAGCCACGGCATCTTCCAGGAAAGCCTGCAACAACATGCGCCGCGCCTGAGCTTGCGGTATGCCGCGGGAGCGCAGATAGAACAGCGATTCCACGTCCAGGTCGCCCACCGCCGCGCCATGGGCGCACTTCACGTCGTCCGCGAATATTTCCAGTTCGGGCTTCAGGTCGGCTTCCGCCGTCTCGCCCAGCAGCAACGCCTTGGCGGTCTGCAGGCTGTCGCTGCCATTGGCGCCCTGGGCCACCGTCACTTTTCCCTGGTAAACGGCGCGGCCTTTGGCCGCCGCGACATGCTTGAACAGCTGGGTGCTGTTGGTGTTGCCGGCGGCATGCGTGACATGGGTCGTGACGTCGCTGTGGCGCGCCCCGTCCAGCAGCGCCACACCGGACAGATGGGCCTGGGCCCCCTCGCCTTGCAGCGCGATTTCAAGTTCCATTCGCGACAGGCGCGCGCCGAAGCCGGTGAAATGTCCGCGATAGACGCCGCCGGCGGCGATGCGAACAGCCGCCTCCTCCACCAGCACGGCGTCTTCCAGCGCCGGACAGATGCGCAAATGTTCCAGGCGTGCGCCCTTGCCCAGCACGATCTCGAAGCCGACATTGCGGAATTCGGCCGGGCCAACGCCCTCCACCAGGTTCAGCGATGCACCGTCTTCCACCACCAGCAGCGCGCGCACATGGCCCGCGCCGGTGAAATCCAGCTTCAGCAAATCCGTCAGCGTGGTGCCCGCGGGCACGCGCAAAGCGATGCCGCCATCGGCGAGCGCCAGCGAGGCGGCGCTCATCGTATTGTCCGTGCTCCCGGCGAAATTCTCCGTCACCCAGGCCGGCGGGTCCGGCCGCGTCAGATCCCAGACATCCATCCCGTAGGGCAGGTTGGTGATCAGATATTCGGCGACCACGGCGCCGATGCCGGCCTCGCCCAGCGCCGCGCGCAGGTCGGAATATTTCCATTCCTCGATGCGCCGGTGGGGAAGGCCGCGCTCGCGCACCAGCGCAGCCGCCTTGGCGCGGCGCGCTTCCGACAGGGCAATGGCGGACATACTATTGTGGAGGTGGGCCGTCATGCAGCCTGCCCCACAATGTGTTCGTAGCCCTTGGCCTCCAGTTCCAGCGCCAGTTCCTTGCCACCCTCCGCCACGATGCGGCCCTTCGCCAGCACATGGATGCGATCGGGCACGATGTAATCCAGCAGGCGCTGGTAATGGGTTATCACCAGCATGGCCCGCTCGGGCGAACGCAGGCTGTTGACACCTTCAGCCACCAGCCGCAGCGCATCGATGTCGAGGCCGGAATCGGTCTCATCCAGAATCGCCAGCCTGGGCTCGAACAGCGCCATCTGGAGAATCTCCAGCCGCTTCTTCTCGCCGCCGGAGAAGCCCACGTTCAGGGCGCGTTTGAGCATCTCCTCGCTGACGTTCAGCGCCTTCGCCCTGGCGCGCACCAGCTTCAGCACGCCGACCGCATCCAGGTCCGGCTCGCCGCGCTGGCGGCGTTGGGCGTTCAGCGCCGTCTTCAGGAAAGTAATGGTGGTGACACCCGGAATCTCCACCGGATACTGCATGGCGAGGAACACGCCCTTGGCCGCACGCACCTCCGGCGCCATCGCACTCAGGTCCTCGCCATTGTAGACGATGGAGCCTCCGGTGATGTCGTACCCGGCGCGGCCCGCCAGCACATAGGAGAGCGTGGATTTGCCCGAGCCATTGGGCCCCATGATGGCGTGCACCTCGCCCGCCCCGATGGAAAGCGTCAGCCCCTTCAGGATCTCTTTTCCATCGACGGCGGCGTGAAGGTTCTTGATCTCAAGCATGACTAACCTACCGAACCTTCCAGCGAAATGCCCACCAGCTTCTGGGCCTCGACCGCGAATTCCATGGGAAGCTGCTGGAGAACTTCCCTGCAGAATCCGTTGACGATCAGCGACACCGCCTCGTCCTGCGGGATGCCGCGCTGCAGGCAATAGAACAGTTGATCCTCGGCGATCTTGGACGTCGTCGCCTCGTGCTCGATGCGCGCGGTGGGATTGCGGCTCTCGATATAGGGGACGGTGTGGGCGCCGCATTCCCCACCGATCAGCAGGGAATCGCACTGGGTATAGTTGCGCGCATCCTTCGCCTTGCCATAGACGCTGACCAGCCCGCGATAGGTGTTCTGTGCCTTGCCGGCCGAAATGCCCTTGGAGATGATGCGAGAGCGGGTACCCGCGCCCAGGTGGATCATCTTGGTGCCGGTATCGGCCTGCTGGAAATGGTTGGCGATGGCGATCGAATAGAACTCGCCAACGCTGTTGTCGCCGCGCAGGATGCAGGACGGATATTTCCAGGTGATCGCCGAGCCGGTCTCCACCTGCGTCCAGGAAATCTTGGACCTGCGGCCGCGGCAATCGCCGCGCTTGGTGACGAAATTGTAGATGCCGCCAAGGCCGTTTTCGTCGCCCGGATACCAGTTCTGGACGGTGGAATACTTCATCTCGGCATCGTCCAGCGCCACCAGCTCGACCACGGCGGCATGAAGCTGGTTCTCGTCGCGCTTGGGCGCGGTGCAGCCTTCCAGGTAGCTGACATAACTGCCTTCGTCGGCGATGATCAGCGTACGCTCGAACTGGCCCGTTTCGGATGCGTTGATGCGGAAATAGGTGGACAGCTCCATCGGGCAGCGCACGCCCTTGGGGACATAGACGAAGGTGCCGTCCGAAAAGACCGCCGAATTCAGCGTCGCGAAGAAATTGTCCGTCACCGGCACTACCGTGCCCAGATACTTCTTCACCAGATCGGGATAGTCGCGGATCGCCTCGCTGATCGGACAGAATATCACGCCCGCCTGGCTCAGCTTCTCCTTGAAGGTCGTGGCGACCGAGACACTGTCGAACACCGCGTCCACCGCCACGCCGGCCAGCGCCATCTGCTCGTGCAGCGGGATGCCCAGCTTTTTATAGGTCTCCAGCAGCTTGGGATCGACTTCATCCAGCGACTGCTTCTTGGGCGCGGCTTTGGGCGCGGCATAATAATAGGCATTCTGGTAGTCGATCTTCGGGTAATGCACCCGTGCCCAGGTCGGCTCCTTCATCTGCACCCAGCGGCGATAGGCGGCCAGGCGCCATTCCAGCATCCATTCCGGCTCGCCCTTCCTGGCCGAGATGAAGCGTACCGTGTCTTCCGACAGACCCTTGGGCGCGCGCTCCATCTCGATGTCGGTGACGAAGCCGTATTTGTACTTCTCGCCGATCTCGGCGACGGCCTTGCGGGTTTCTTTCTGTGCGGCGCTGGACATCAGGCGGCCCTGTCGG
>DASTRG010000075.1:0-2561 GCA_035761325.1 Rhizomicrobium sp.
GATCTCCCATGCGTGGGCAAACCCGGCCAGCGCCGGCGATACTGACTCGCCAATCCAGAGGCCACGCGCGAAGCGGCGCGTCACCGCGCCCAGCCGGTCCGCCAGCCCGTCGGTGGCGGCCGCCTCCAGGAAGCGGTCGCCCTTCAGCCGCCGCGCGCGATCGGCCGCGCGGGCGGCCGCTTCGGCATCGAACAGCAGGGGAAGTCCGGTAGACATGGGCGCAAGACTTATCGCCATCACGCCCTGCCATGCTAGCCTTCCGCACATGATGGCATTGGGCAATCCGGGCGCCGCTGTTCTGGATCTTCTGTTTCCGCCGCTCTGCATGGCCTGTCGCTTGCCGGTGGCCGCGCCCGGGCTTTGCGCCGCCTGTTGGAGCGGCATCGCCTTCCTGGAAGGGCCGGCCTGCACCTGTTGCGGCCTGCCGTTCCCGGTCGATCTGGGCGAGGGAAATTTCTGTGCCGCCTGTCTTGCGCGCCCGCCCGCCTTCGACAGTGCCCGTGCCATCCTGGCCTATGACGAAAAAAGCCGCGGCGCGATCCTGGCACTCAAACATGCCGACAGGCTCGACCTGGTGCCGGGATTCGCGCACTGGCTGGCGCGGGCCGGACGGTCGGCCCTGTCGCGCTGCGAACTGATCGTGCCGGTCCCGCTGCATCGTTTGCGCCTCTGGCGCCGGCGCTACAACCAGGCGGCCGAGCTGGCCCGGCGGCTGGGGCATGAGCAGGGGATTGACGTTGACCCCGGCGCCCTGGTTCGCACGCGCCCGACCCAAAGTCAGGGCGCCATGGCATCGGCGCGGGCAAGGCGGCGCAATGTGCTGGGCGCCTTCAAGGTTCCCGATCCCGCATCGGTGGCAGGGCGGCGGGTGCTGCTGGTCGATGACGTGATGACCACCGGCGCCACCGTCGAGGCCTGCGCCCGGGCGCTGCGCCGCGCCGGCGCCGCCGAGGTCCATGTGCTGGCCCTTGCGCGCGTTGTCCGCGCAACCGACATGCCTATATAAGCGGTGCGATAGCACTGTCACGAGAATCTCATGAAGCCAGTCCGGATCTACACCACCCCGATCTGCCCTTATTGCGTGCGTGCCAAGGCGTTGCTGAAGAAGAAGGGGGTCGAGCCGGAGGAGATTGATGTCTTCATGGACAGCGATGCCCGCAGCGACATGGAAAAGAAGAGCGGCGGCGCCCGGACGGTGCCGCAGATTTTCGTCGGCGACACCTATGTGGGCGGCTGTGACGAGCTCTATGCGCTGGAACGGTCCGGCAAGCTGGATTCCCTTCTGGCCTGACAGCTCCCGGACCTGGCGGAGGCGACTGGACAAAGCCGGCGCCCGACCCGAATAATGGCCGCGATTTTGTCCCCGAAGACCCGCCAGGAGAGGATAACCATGAAAAAGATACTGCTCGCCGCTGCTGCCCTTTGCATTGCCGCGCCCGCCATGGCGCAGGTCAATCCCGCTCCCACCATCGCGCCCGCGCCCACCCCCGATGAAATGAAGCTGCCGCGTCCGGCGCGCGCCCACGGCATCCCCACCGCGCTGGCCATCGAGGCTGCCGTGGAAGCCAACCGCGTCTGCCTGGGCAATACCTACAAGACCACTGCCATGATTACCGACAGCGCGGGGGTGCCGATCGTGGTGATCTCAAATGACGGCGCCGCCGCCATCACCCAGCGCATTGCCATGAGCAAGGCCCAGGCGGTGCTGAAGTATCACATGACCAGTGGCGAGGTGGCTGCCAAGGCCAAGACCGACAGCGCGCTGGCGGCCCAGATCAAGGCCGATCCGCTGATCGAGACCGCGCGCCAGGGCGCTATCCCGATCATGGCGAACGGACAGATGGTTGGCATTTTTGCCGTCTCCGGCGCGCCGGGCGGCGACAAGGACGAAGTCTGCGCCCGCGCAGGGCTGGAAAAGATCCAGAGCCAGGTGAGGTAGGGCAAGCGTGACGGCATTCCGGGCGGCCTGCATCCAGACCCGCGCCAGCGACGATGTGGCGGAGAATATCCGCGAAGTCTCCAAGCTGGTGCGGGAGGCGGCCGGCCGGGGCGCTCACTTCATTGCCACGCCCGAAAACACCACCCTGATGGCAGCTGACGCGCCATCCAAGCTGGCGCGCAGCTATCCCGAAGATGAAGACCCTGCGCTGCCGGCCTTTGCGGCGCTGGCGAATGAGTTGAAGGTCTGGCTGTCGCTCGGGTCCATCGCCACGCGGCTGGACCCGCACAGGACCGCCAATCGCAGCTTCCTGTTCTCCCCGGACGGCGCCATCCGCGCCCGCTACAACAAGATCCACCTGTTCGACGTGGAGGTGGCCGATGGTGAAACCTATCGCGAATCGGCCACCGTCACCGGCGGCGATCGCGCGGTGCTGGCCGACACGCCCTGGGGAAGGGTAGGGCTGACAGTCTGCTACGACCTGCGCTTTCCGCATCTCTATCGCCGCCTGGCGCAGGCCGGCGCTTTCGCCTTCACGATTCCGTCTGCCTTCACCGTTCCCACAGGCCAGGCGCACTGGCATGTGCTGTTGCGCGCCCGCGCCATCGAGAACGGTGCCTTC
>DASTRG010000076.1:0-3843 GCA_035761325.1 Rhizomicrobium sp.
TTCCGCCTCAATGGCGGCGAAGCGGTCCAGCAGGCGGTCGAGTTTTGCGGCGGGGATCATTCGGAGTTCCAGTTTGTACCGGACGGCCCCTCGCTCACGCTCGGGGCGTTCGTCGCTCGAATTGGTCCACCGGACCAATTCGTTCGCTACGCGAAACGCTCCTTACCTACTGCGCGGCTTCCAGCGGCTCCGGCGCGGCGGTGCCGTTGCGCTCGGCCTCGATCTCGGCAGCCTTCTTCTCACAAAGCTGGACGATGTGCTCGACCAGGTCGGTGTTCTCGAGCCGGTAGCTCGGCTTGCCGTTGAGGTAGATCTGGCCGTGGCCCTTGCCGGCGCCGCCGCCGGTGAAGCCCAGATCGGTCTCGCGCGCCTCCCCCGGGCCGTTGACCACGCAGCCGATGATCGACAGCGACATCGGGGTGGAGATGTGCTTGAGGCGGTCTTCCAGCACCTTCACCGTGTCGATCACGTTGAAGCCCTGGCGTGCGCAGGAAGGGCACGACACGATGTTCACGCCGCGATGGCGCAGGTTCAGCGACTTGAGGATGTCGAAGCCGACGCGCACTTCCTCGACCGGATCGGCCGACAGCGACACGCGGATGGTATCGCCGATGCCGCTCCATAGCAGCATGCCCATGCCGATGGAGGATTTGACGGTGCCCGAGATCATGCCGCCCGCCTCGGTGATGCCGACATGCAGCGGGCAGTCGATGGCGTCGGCCAGCGCCTGATAGGCGGCGACCGCCAGGAAGGGATCGGACGCCTTCACAGAAATCTTGTATTCGCGGAAATCCAGGTCATCGAGGATGCGTGCATGGTTCAGCGCGCTCTCGACCATCGCCTCCGGGCACGGCTCGCCGTACTTTTCCAGCAGGTCCGGCTCCAGCGATCCGGCGTTGACGCCGATGCGCATGGAACAGCCATGATCCTTGGCCGCCTGCACCACTTCCTTGACGCGGGCGGGCGAGCCGATATTGCCCGGATTGATGCGCAGGCAGGCGGCGCCGTTCACCGCCGCCTCGATCGCGCGCTTGTAGTGGAAGTGGATGTCGGCCACGACCGGGATGCGCGCCGCGCTGGTGATCGCCCTCATGGCCTTTGTGGCGTCCTCGTCGGGGCAGGAGACGCGCACGATGTCGGCGCCGGCGTCCTCGATCCGGCGGATCTGGTCGATGGTTGCCTTGGCGTCGCCGGTGATGGTGTTGGTCATGGTCTGGACGGTGATGGGGGCATCACCGCCGACGGGCACCTTGCCCACCATGATCTGGCGCGAGGCGCGGCGCTGGATGTCGCGATAGGCACGAACGCTCATACGAATTCCTTATTGCCTGTTGAAACGGTCCATCAGCGACTGGGGCTCGAGCGAAACCTGTCCCAGGACCTGGGCGGGCCGCCCGGCACGCCCCAGCGGTTGACCGTCGAGGTCCACTTCGAGTTGTCCGGCATCGGCAACGGCCAGGCTCAACCCCGTCAGGTTGGGCACGCGATAGACGTCGCCGGCCTTGAGGTCGCGATTGATATAAAGCGTGTTATCGGGGCCGCGCACGGTTATGCGGGTCGGCCCATAGGCACGCAGCACCACCCGGGGATCGACGTTCTGCTGGCCATAGACCCGACCTTCAGGGGGCGGGACGGCCGGACCATCGGAGGAAGCATTCGCCAATCCCGCGCCGGTATCCACCTGCGGCTGGGCCGGTATGGGGCTTGCGATATGGGTGGCGGGCGTCTGGGGCCCGGCGGCCGGCGCGGGCATGGCTTCAAGGGATGCCGGCGATTCGCCCTGGTCCAAAGTCTGGGCCGAGGACGGCGAGGTGTTTGTTATCGGCACCTCGATGGACTTTGAAGGCGCGGGCTTGCTCACGCCCAGCGTCGGGGCGGGCGGCACGGCCTGGCCGCTGTCGCCGCGGCCGGACAACAGGTGCCAGGCGCCATAACCCAGCAGCAGCGCCAGAATGACTCCGACGATTATCCACCCCTGCGGCAGGCGACGGTCGTCCTGGTGGATCGGGGCCGCGGGCTGCATGGCATCGTCACTGCGCCCGGTCATGTCATGCTTGTAGCGCTCGGCCAGTTCGTTCGCGTCCAGGCCCAGATACTGGGCATAGGAGCGAACGAACCCCAGCGCATAGGTCCGGCCCGGCAGGTCTTCCACCCGGTCTTCCTCCAGGGCCTCCAGATGGTCCTTGCGGATTTTCAGGGCGCGGGAGACAGCGGCGATCTCGTCGCCGCGGCGCAGCCGGGCAGCGCGCAGGTCCTGGCCCACGGAATCGAGCGGGGAGTCCGCCTCCCCTGAAATTTCGCGCAGATGTATGCGCCGGCGGGCTTTCGGATTCTCGGGGCCGCCGTCATTTTCCATGGCAATCTGTGTCGCGTTGGTCATTTCGCTTCGTCGAGGACATAATGCCGCGGGACGCCGCTGCCACCCCCCACGGCGCGGCTAACCTTCTGTCACGCCAATCCTATCCGATTGCAACACCCTCTCACAACTGTTGCACTGCAAAAAAGCGGATTTCCGGGCATTTTCCTATTTAAGGACAATACCGCGCTCTGCCGCGAAGGCCGAAAGGCGGGTCCGGAGGGAGTGGTCGGTCCGCCCGCACAGCCTGTCGACGAAGGCCGAGACCTCTCCCAGGCGCATGCTGCGGATCATCATCTTGATGGGGCCGATCTGGCCCGGCTGCATCGACAGGGTGCGGATACCAAGCCCCAGAAGCGCCATGGCGTCGAGGGGTCGCCCCGCCATCTCCCCGCACAGCGACAGGTCCCCGGAATTCTCGGCCGCGCTCTGCACGATCAGGCGGATCAGGGTCAGCGAGGCGGGGTTGAGGTTGTCGTAGCGCCTGGAAACCCGCGGGTTGGTGCGGTCGACCGCGAAAGCCAGGCTGAGCAGATCGTTGGATCCGATGGACACGAAGTCGGCGCTTCGCATCAACTGAGGCAGCATGAAGGCCAATGCCGGCACTTCCAGCATGGCGCCCACCAGCACCTGGGTCGGGCGGGCCTGGCCCAGCAGGCGAAACCGTTCGATTTCGCGGTCGATCAGGGCCCGCGCGCGGTTGAATTCGTCCACGTCGCTGACCATGGGCAGCAGGATGCGCAAGGTGCGGCCGACCGACGACATCAGCAGCGCGCGCACCTGGTAACGCAGCAATGCCGGCCGATCGAGAGCGATGCGGATGGCGCGCCAGCCCAAAGCGGGGTTTTCCTCCCGCTCCCAGCGGGCATAGGGCAGGACCTTGTCGCCCCCCAGGTCCAGGGTCCTGAACACCACCGGCTTGTCGCCCGCCGCATCCAGGATCGACTTGTAGAACTTCACCTGATCGGCCAGGCGCGGCATGGTCTCGCCGATCATGAATTGCAGTTCGGTACGGAAAAGGCCGATACCGTCCGCGCCCGACTGGACCAGCTGGGGCATGTCGAATTCCAGGCCGGCATTCATCATCAGGCGGATGGCGACGCCATCGCGGGTGACGGCCGGCAGGTCGCGCACCGCCGCGAAGCGGGCCTGAGCCTGGGCGCGCAAGGCCCGTTTTGCCTCGAAGGCCTGAACGATCTCGCCGGCGGGTCGCAGATGCACCTCACCGGACTCGCCATCGACGGCAATCGCGTCGCCGGCCCGGGCGCTGTCGGCGATGCCCTCGAGCGACGACACCAAGGGCAGGCCCATGGAGCGCGCCACAATGGAGACATGGCTGGTGACGGCGGCTTCTTCCAGCACCAGTCCCACCAGCTTGTCGCGGGCGTAATCGAGCAGTTCCGCCGGACCCATGCCGCGCGCCACCAGCACCGCGCCCTCGGGAAGGCTGCGGTTGGCGACGTCCTCGCCGGTCAGATGGCGCAGCA
>DASTRG010000077.1:0-2829 GCA_035761325.1 Rhizomicrobium sp.
AATTGTCCGGGCCGCCAACGCCTTGCGGCAGGTGGGGGCGGATGCACGGGGCCTGGCTTTTGGCTAGGATCGTCCGATGAGCCCAGAGGCTGACGAGGCCACCATCCTTCAAACCGCAGCGCGCTGGCTGCGCGAGGGCCATAAAGCAGCCCTGGGAACCGTTGTTTCGGTTTCCGGCTCGGCGCCGCGCCAGCCCGGCAGCCATGTCGCGATCCGGGAGGATGGCGCCTTTGCGGGGTCGGTGTCGGCCGGCTGCGTGGAAAATGCCGTGATCGAGGAAGCCTTCGCGGCAATCGCGGAACGACGCCATCGCCGGGTCGGCTTCGGCGTCAGCGATGACGGCGGCTTCATCGTGGGCCTGATGTGCGGCGGCGAGATCGAGATCGTGATCGAACCTCTCGCCGATACCGCCGAGATAGACGCCGTGATCGCGGCGCAACAGGCTTGCCGTCCACTGGTCCGCGCCCTGGACCTGGACAGCGGACAATCCCTGCTGATCGATCCCGCCGACACGCACTCCGCGCTGGCGCGGCAAGCGGCCGTGGCGGTGCGCGCCGATGCAGGCGGGCGGCTGCGGCAGGAGGGGCGCGACTGGTTCCTGACCGTCTATAATCCGCCGCGCGAACTGGTGATTGTCGGGGCGGTGCACATCGCCCAGGCGCTGGTGCCGCTGGCGGCGGCGGCCGGATACCGGGTGCGAATGATCGATCCGCGCGCCGCCTATTCGACGGACCAGCGCTTTCCCGGCGTGCCGCTGGAGCGGACCTGGCCCGAGGACGCGCTGGCGCGAAAGCCGCTGACCCGCCGCAGCGCCATCGTGGTCCTGGCGCATGACCCCAAGATCGACGATCCCGCGCTGGCCGCCGCGCTGCGCTCACCCGCCTTCTATATCGGCGCGCTGGGGTCGGTGCGCACCAACGCGCGGCGGCACGCGCGGCTGTCGAAGCTGGGCTTCAGCGGCCGGCAGCTGGAACGCATTCACGGACCGGTGGGCCTTGCCATCGGCGCGCGCGCGCCCGTGGAGATCGCCATCGCCATCATCGGCGAACTGGTGCAATGCCGGCGCGCGCCCGCAATCGCCGGTGTGGTGCTGGCGGCGGGCACCTCCAGCCGCATGGGCCGCAACAAGCTGGCGCTTCCCGTGGGTGGCAAGCCCATGATCCGGCACGTGGTGGAGGCCGCCCTGGCCAGCGGGCTGGAGCGCGTTCTGGTCGTGACCGGCCATGAGGCGGAATTGACCGAGAGCCTGCTCGCGGATTTGCCGGTGGCCTTCGTACGCAACCCCGATTATGCGGCGGGCATCAGCACTTCGCTGCGCGCCGGCATCGCCGCGGTGCCGCAAAACTGCGCCGGCGCCATGGTGCTGCTGGGCGACATGCCCGGCATCGATGCCGGGCTGATCGACAGCACCATCGCCGCCTTCCATCCGCCATCGGGGCGCGGCATCTGCGTGGCAAGCTGGCAGGGCACGCCGGGTCATCCGGTGCTGTGGGCGCGCCGCTATTTCGATGAGATCGCGCAGCTGTGCGGCGACGTAGGCGCGAAGTCCCTGATGCGTCTTCATGCCGCCGACGTCCATGCCGTCGAAGCGGCCAGCGACGCGCCGCTTTCAGACATCGACACGCCCCAGAACCTGCAGGCGGCCATGCCGGGCGCCTGAGCCTCTTACGAGGCGCCGCGAGCGGCCGGGTTTAAACCAGTCCGTCTCCGTCGATCTTCAGCGCCACGCCATAGTCGTGGGCGGCGCCCTCGGGCACGGTGATGTGAACGCCCGCGCCGTCCTGGCTGAAGGAAAGCGCACCCGGTGTGCCCACGATCTCAATCCGCCTGACCGTGCCCACGCCCGCCAGGGACCTGACCGTGATCGTTCCGGCGGGCTTTCCCAATGTCATGGCGAAAAGAGTGCTGCCCTTGGTGGTGAAGCGTATGTCCGCCGCCTCGAACGGCTTGAGCTTGCCCTCGCCGAATGAGCCCGACGCCACCTGGGTCGGCCCCTCGCCCGACAGCCGCCACGGACGCGAGCCGAAGATCGCCTCGCCATAGCGGCCGGTCCAGGAGGCGATGCCTTCGACGATCTTGCGCTCTTCCGAGTCGATCGTGCCATCGCCGCGTACCGGAATGGAAAGCAGCAGGCAGCCATTCTTGGAGACGACATCGCACAGCCGGTGCACCACCGCATCCGCCGGCATGTAGGATTTGTTGAGAAAGCGCTCGCGATTGTAGTGCCAGTCGCCAATGCAGGTGTCGGTCTGCCAGGGATGGGGCACCACTTCCGAACGGAAGCCGCGCTCGACATCCTCGACCACCGCGGCGCGATGATCTTCGGGCAGCATCTTGCAGTTCAGGACCGGCAGCGCGCCGCTGCGGGCCAGCGAACTGTTGTAATAGTGTGCCGCCATGTCCAGTCCCGCCTGGCCCAGGGGCAGGCCCGTATTGTCGAAATACAAAAGGTCCGGCTGGTAGCTGTCGATCAGGTCCTTGCAGCGCAGCCGCCACATCCGCACGAAGGCCGGATTGGCCAGCGGCGGATCCTCGTTCCATACCCGGTCATGGCTTTCGTGAAACGCGTCCGCGTCCTTGATCGAGCGGATGCCGTCGGGCATGGGCATCACCGCGCCGGCGTAAAGCTCCTGCGGGTCCAGCCCCTCCCACCATTTGCCCTTGCCGTCATATTTCGTCAGGCGGAAGGCGTCGTACCGTTCGCCGGCGCGCGGCCCTTCCGGGTCGTAGCCATAGGCCGGCTGGAACCAGTGCCAGGCATGGGCGGAGTGATTGGAGACGCCGAACTTCAGCCCGCGCGCGCGCGCCGCCTTCGCCCAGGTGCCGACA
>DASTRG010000078.1:0-2506 GCA_035761325.1 Rhizomicrobium sp.
GCCCGAATGATCCCTCATGCGTCACCAGCGTGCCTTCCAGCACGAACATGCCGTGGGCGCATGGGTGGGTGTGCCAGGTGTTGGTGAAGCCGGCGGGATAGCGAACCAGCCGGACGGTGACGCCCGTCTCGCCATCCTCCAGAAACCGCTTGGCGAACAGCGCCTTGCCCAGCTCCGGGATAAAGCGTTCCTCCCAAGCCATCGCGTTGGAATCGAAAACCTGCAGCCCGGACATGGCGCTCGCTCCTTTTTCCGCGGTGATGCTAGCGGGGAAGGATGGCGCGGACCAGCTCCCGGCGGCCCGTCATTGTTGTGCCGTGATTTCGGGATTAGGAAACCTGCATGAAGCTGCCCTTCCTTGCCCTTTTTGTCGCGTGTGCGCTGGCCGCTCCGGCGCTGGCGGATGCGCCCACGCCGGCTGCGGTCGCTGCCTTCCTGGCCGCCAATGCCAAAAAGCCCGGCGTGACGGTGCAGCCGGACGGCCTGCAATACAGCATCGTGCACAAGGGCGTCGGTCGCCGCGCCCTGCCGTCCGACTATGTGAGGATCGCATACACCGGCAGGCTGATCGACGGGACCATCGTGGACGGCACATCACCCGGCCTGCCGGCCACGCTTGCCGTCGGTTCGGCGATCGCCGGATTGAGCGAAGCCCTGTCCATGATGCACGAAGGCGACCGCTGGCGGCTGGTGGTCCCGGCGAACCTGGCCTTCGGCGCCAAGGGGGCGGGAACCGTTCCGCCAAACCAGCCCCTGGTGATCGATGTGACGCTGATCGCCGCCGAAACGCCTGCCCGCTTCCGGGCCGAAACGGCCGGCAGCGGCTTTTCCGTCCAGGGCAACGACCGGCAGCAGAGCCTGCTGTTCACCTTCCACCCGTAGCTAGTTCACCCCCCGGAACAACTCCGGCGCCACGTCCCACAGGCCCTTCCGCCAGACCTTGTATTCGTGCATGCCCGGCTCGGTCGTGAAGGTCAGCTTCACGCCCAGCGCCGCCAGCCGGTCGGCCAGGCGCTTGTCGGCCTCATGCAGCACGTCCTGATCGCCCACCACGAAGTGCAGCAGCTTCAGGTTCTTCTTCAGCGGCGACACATCGGCGAACACATCCTTGCTGATATCCATGAACTGGTCGTCACCGGCGCTTTCGGCGCCCGCGCTCATCGGCACCAGCCAGTGGAACACGCCCGTGTGGCGAAGCCCGATGGTCACGGTCTGGATGCCGCCCTGGGACAGGCCCGACAGCGCCCGATGGTCGGCGTCGGCGATGGTGCGGTACTTGTGGTCGATAAAGGGGATGATTCCGGTCAGAAGATCGACCTCGAAGCGGTTGCCCGGATCGTAATTGGTCTGGCCTTTTCCCAGCCCCCTGGCGCCCTCCATCTGCGACGGCACCGGCCCGATCCCCTCGCTGGGGCCCGAACGCGCGCCCAGCGCCATCACGATGATCATCGGCCGCGCCTTCTTTGCCGCGATCAGATTGTCCATGATCAGGTTGGCGCGCGCCTGTTCCATCCAGCTCGATTCACAGCAATTGCCGCCATGCTGGAGATACAGCACCGGATAGCGCGCGGTCCCCGCCTCGTAACCCGGCGGGGTATAGACCCGCAGGTAGCGCACCGAATCCGTCGCCTTCGAATTGTAGACCACCAGGTGCACATCACCATGCGGCACGTCCCGGGCGTCATAATAGGCCGGTCCATCGCCCGGCACTTCGACATAGTTCAACCGGTTGCCGATATCGCCCGCCGGATAGCCGTCGACCAGATAGCCATAGTCGTAGATGTCGGGCTTCAGCGGCCCCAGCGTCACGCTCCAGATGCCGTCGGCGCCCTTGGTCATCGGGATCGACTTGCGCGGGGCGGAATTCCAGTGCGCGTTCATGCCGATGATATGGCCGGTGACCCGCACCTCGCGTGCCAGGGGCGCATTCACCTTCAGCGTCACGCTGCGGTCGGGATGGATGACGGGCGAGATGGTGCGCCGCGGGCGGCTGTATTCCTCCGGCGCGACATTGGGGCCGGGATGGCCGGTGGCATCCAGCCGCACGCCCGGCGGCACCTGCGCCTGAAGGGGCAGGGGCGCCAGCAACGCGGTCGCAGCAATGAGGGTCGAGACGATGCGCTTTTTCATGATGCCCCCCGGCGGTTGTCTTTGACCGCACCCTATAGCACAGCTTCAGGCATTCTTGCGCTTATCGACACTGCCGGCCCGCGCCGCGCCGTGCCAGTTTCATGCCTGGCGAATGCGCGGGTCTTTCCACCTTCTGTCCACCGCCGAAGGGGAGGGGGGTGTGGCAAAAGTGACAAAACGAAGATTCGTCCCGTGCCCGAAAATTGGCGCTTTCCGGCAATTCCTCGCGCTTGCCGGCCATGGCTCGCCCGCACGCCTGTCCTCCACTTGTCCCCGTTATTGACGCTGGCGCGGAGCGCGCCTTAGCATCCGGCAAACAAGGACGCGCACCATGATCACCGACCAGGATGTCGCCTTCTACCGGGAGAATGGATAT
>DASTRG010000079.1:0-3419 GCA_035761325.1 Rhizomicrobium sp.
CACGACCCAGGCGCCTTGTCCGACATCGCCCGTCGCAGGGGTGGGGGCTGTAAAGGAAATCCGCATTGCTGTATCTCCAGGGCGGAACGCGGTTTTTTGGGGAAAATCGCGGTTCCGGTGCTAACTTTGCGCCGAATCCAACTTAGGCCGAAACCATCGGCAATCCAACGGAAGGGGCCGGCTGCGGCAAGGAGCATTCATGGACGTCGCCCCTCCCCAGCGACAGACCGGCCAGGCCGACCCGACCCAGACCAGCCGGCCCCGATCGAGCTTCCGGCTGCCGCGCCTGTCGCTTTATATCCTGCGCCAGCTGCTGGGGCCCGTGGTCCTTCTGGCGGTGCTGATGACCGGCGTGATCTGGCTTGTGTCGATCCTGCCGCTGCTTGACCTAGTGATCAACCGCGGTCAGTCCGCGCCCACCTTCCTGTATCTGATCATGCTGCTGCTGCCGCAGCTGCTGATGATAATCCTGCCCATCGCCTTCTTCTTCGCCGCGCTGATGACCTTGCAACGGCTGTCGGGCGACAGTGAGCTTGTGGTGATGGCCTCGGCCGGCTATTCGCTGCGTCAGCTGGCGATGCCGGTACTGGCGGCCGCAGCCATCGTGATGCTGGTGACCTATGCCTGCGCTCTCTGGCTGATGCCGGCGGGCCAGCGCATTCTTCGCGACAAGCTGATGGACATCCGCGCCGATGTGGCCGGAGCACTGTTGAACGAGGGCGAGTTCAACCCCGCCGCGCCCGGGCTCACCGTCTTCATCCGCCAGATCAGCTATGACGGCGAAATCCGCGGCATTCTGGTGCATGACAGCCGCGACAAGGCCCGGCCCATCACCTATATCGCCGAAAAGGGAATCCTGGCGCAGACGCCCGTGGGCACGCGCCTGATCATGCAGGACGGCACGGTGGAGCAGAGCACGCAGGGCGGCCGGCAGCTTTCGATGCTCAGCTTCACCCGCTACACCATCAACATGGATCAGTTCGCCGGTCCCGCCCACATCACCCAGCGCAAAACCAATGAACGCTATCTGCCCGAACTTCTGTGGCCGAAGGATGAGGGCCTCTCCAAGCGCGCGCGAAACCAGTTTTTCGCCGAGGCGCACAACCGCATCTCGCAACCGCTTTATTGCATCGCCTTCGGCCTGATTGCGCTGGCGGGCGTGCTGCGGGCCGGGCGCCAGCGGGGCCAGATGGCGATGCGCCTGACCCTTGCCTCGGCGGCGGCGGCGGGTCTTCGCGTCGCCGGCTATGGCGTGGCCGGCATCGCCCAGAACAATCCCGCCCTGGTGCCGCTGTTCTATGTTCTGCCGCTGGCAGGCACGGCAGGCGCGATCCTGGTGATGGCGGGCTTTGGTCCTGCCACAGCCCTGGGGCGGCTGCGCATTCGCCGCGCCGACGGCGCCGGAGCGGGCGCATGAGTTGGTCCTGGACGCTCTATCGTTATCTGGCCAGGCAATTCCTGATCGGCGTGGCTATCGTCTACGCCGCTTTTCTGGTGCTTGCCTTCTCGGTCGACATCGCCAACCTGTTCGAACGCACCGCCGGGCACAATGTCGACAGTTCGGTCATCATCGGCATGGCGGTGCTTCAACTGCCCGACCTAGGCCAGAAGATGCTGCCCTTTGCCATCCTTCTGGGCGGGGTGTTCACCTTTGCCCGCATGGCCCGCTCGCGCGAGCTGGTGGCCACCCGCGCCGCTGGCGTATCGGCATGGGACTTCCTGATGCCGCCGCTTGCCGTGGCCGTGCTGATCGGGATTTTTGCCGTAACCATCTTCACCCCGGTTTCGGCACGCATGTTCGCCGAATTCGCCCGGCTTGAGGCGCGCTACGTCAAGGGCGAGGAGTCGCAGATATCGGTGCAGATCAACGGACTTTGGCTGCGCCAGGGCGACGCCAACCGCCAATCGGTGATCCATGCCCTGCGCGTCGCCCAACAGGGCGAGAAACTGGCCGATGTGATGGTGCTGCTCTATGGCGCCAATGACAAGTTTCTGGGGCGCGTCGATGCGCAGGCCGCCACCTTGCGTGACCATTACTGGGAGCTTGCCGATACCTGGGTTTCAGGCATCAAGGGCGACGCGCCCGTGCATCACGACACCTATCGCCTGCCCACAACGCTGACCCCTCAGCAGATCCAGGAAAGTTTCGCCGCCCCCGACACCCAGTCCTTCTGGGATCTGCCCGGCTATATCCGCGCCGCCCAGGCTGCCGGATTCTCGGCTACGCGCTACCAGCTCTACCTCTATTCGCTCTATGCCCTGCCCGCCCTGTTCGCCGCCATGGTATTCATGGCGGCCAGCTTCTCCCTGCGCATCAGCCGCGAGGGTAGCATGGCCAAGGTGATCCTACTCAGCGCGGCGTGCGGCTTTGCGGTCTATTTCTTCCAGGACCTCACCACGGTGTTGGGCCGCTCGGGCGCCGTGCCCACGCTTCTGGCGGCGACCGCGCCGGCTCTGGCTTCCATCCTGATCGGCATGACCCTGGTGTTCAGCCGGGAGGATGGATGAGAACATCCCTTCTCCTTGGTGCGGCCATCGTTCTGACCGCCCCGGCCCTGGCACAGACATCAACACGGACGTCTGCACAGGCAACGACACCGACTCCGGGCCGGACGTCATCGTCCAAACAGCCTGCCGCCACGACAGGGGGCCAGATTCTGCTGCAGGCCGATGAAGTGGTTTATGACGACCAGGCCAAGACGGTCTCCGCCGTCGGCCACGTCGAAATCACCCAGGATGAGCGCACCCTGATGGCCGACCGGGTCGATTATGACCGCAATGCCGACAAGGTGACGGCGCGTGGCAATGTTGTGCTCATGGACCAGAACGGCAATGTCGCCTTTGCCGATCATGTTGTCCTGACCGATCATATGCGCGACGGCGCCCTGTCGGGATTCGGCGCGCTGATCGGCAAGAACGGACGGCTGGCCGCGCGCGATGCCCAGCGCGTTCACGGCAACACGATCATCGCCAACTACACGGTCTATTCGCCTTGCAAGATCTGCAACCAGACAGGCCAGCGTACGCCCCTGTGGCAGGTCAAGGCCGAACGCGTGGTCTATGACCAGGCCAGGCACCGGGTGCATTTCCGCAATGCGACGATCGAAGTGATGGGCGTGCCGGTGCTTTATACGCCGGTCATGAACGTGCCAGATCCCACAGTGCGCCACGCCAGCGGCCTTTTGGCGCCCGAGTTGGGCAACTCCACCAAGATCGGCTATTTCGTCCGCACCCCGGTCTATGTGTCGCTTTCGCCCAGCACCGACCTGACGCTGGCGCCCTTGATTTCCACCGGCGGCGGCGACGTGCTGGAAGCGGAGTATCGCGCCCGGTGGAACAATGGTGGCATGTGGCTTCAGGGAAGCGGCGCCTACAATCCCGACGGCTCGCTTTTCGGCACGCCCGGCGTGCAGACCTAC
>DASTRG010000080.1:0-5004 GCA_035761325.1 Rhizomicrobium sp.
GACCTGCAGGCCCAGATCATGGCGCTGATGACGGTGGCGGACGGCACCTCGGTGATCCGCGAGAAGATTTTCGAGAACCGCTTCATGCATGTGCCCGAACTGGCGCGCATGGGCGCGGATGTGCGCATCGACGGCGATACCGCCACGGTGCGCGGCGTGACCCGGCTGAAAGGGGCTCCCGTGATGGCAACGGACCTGCGCGCGTCGGTCAGCCTGGTGCTGGCGGGCCTGGCGGCGGAGGGCGAGACCATGGTGGGCCGGGTCTATCATCTGGACCGTGGCTTCGACCGGCTGGAAGAAAAGCTGAGCCGCGTGGGCGCGGACATTTCGCGGGTACCCGAATGACAAGCGCCCCCATGATCAGCCCGAAGCTGGCCGCCGCCGACGCCGAGGACCTGGAGATAATCTCCGCCCGGCTGCAGGACGCCACCGCCAAGCTGAAGAACATCGTCTGGCTGCCGAGAAAGCGGCGGTTTGTCATGATGGTGAACCGTTACCGCTGGGAATCGGGCAAAAGCCAGCGCGTGCTGGCGGGCCTGCACTTCGATGGCGTGCTGAAGGTGCAATCGCAGAAGATCAAAATGGGTGCCGGCGAGGCCGTTGTGTCGCTCCTGGCCATCCGCTTCACCGCCAATGAAGGCGAGGACCCGGGCGGCGTGATCGAACTGGTCTTCGCCGGCGGCGGCGCCATACGCCTGACGGTGGAATGCATCGACGCCGAACTGGCCGACCTGACCAAGCCCTGGGCGGCGCGGGCCACGCCGGACCATGACCGGGATGAACTGTGATGGCACGCCGCCTGAACGCATCCGATCCCGGCTTTGCCGCCGCTTTCGACGCGCTGCTGAACACCAGGCACGAGGAAGAGGAAGGGGTCGCCCAGGCGGTGCGCGCCATCATCGCCCAGGTGCGCGCGAGGGGCGATGCCGCGCTGGTGGAACTGACCAACAAATTCGACCGTGCGGGCGTGGCGGTGGATACCCTGAAACTGTCCACCGCCGAGATCGACGCCGCCGTAGCGCAGGTTTCGAAGGAACAGGCCGCGGCCATCGAAACCGCCGCCGCACGGATCGAGGCCTATCACCGCCGCCAGTTGCCTCAGGACGCGCGCTACACCGATGAGACGGGCGCGCTGCTGGGCTGGCGCTGGACGAGCGTGGACAGTGTGGGCCTTTACGTGCCGGGCGGAACGGCGGCCTATCCGTCATCGGTGCTGATGAACGCGATCCCCGCCAGGGTTGCCGGCGTAAGGCGCGTCGTCATGGCCACGCCCGCCAGTGGCGGCGCCGTCAATCCACTGGTGCTGGCCGCCGCGCGTCGCGCCGGCGTGAGCGACATCTACCGGATCGGCGGCGCCCAGGCGGTGGCGGCGCTGGCCTATGGCACGGCGAGCATTCGCGCCGTCGACAAGATCGTGGGCCCTGGCAATGCCTATGTCGCCGCCGCCAAGCGCGAGGTGTTCGGCCAGGTCGGAATCGACAGCGTCGCCGGTCCGTCGGAAATCCTGGTGGTGGCCGATGCGGACAACGATCCGGAATGGATCGCCGCCGATCTGCTCAGCCAGGCCGAGCATGACGCGTCGTCGCAGTCCATCCTGATTACCGACGACGCCGCGTTCGCCGACAAAGTGGACGAGGCCGCCGTCCGCCAGCTCGCCATCCTGCCGCGCAGCGCCATTGCTGCGAAAAGCTGGGGCAACCATGGCGCCATCATCACGGTGAAGAAACTCGAAGACGCCGCGCCGCTGGCCGACGCCTTCGCACCCGAGCATCTGGAAATCGCTACGGCCGATCCGGAAGGATTCGCCACCCTGGTACGCCATGCCGGCGCGATCTTCCTGGGCCGCTACACCCCCGAGGCGATGGGCGACTATATCGCCGGCCCCAACCATGTGCTGCCTACCTCCCGCACGGCGCGCTTTTCGTCGGGCCTGTCGGTGCTGGACTTCATGAAGCGCACCACGCTGCTGGGGCTGGATGCAAAAGCCATCGCGGCGATCGGCCCCGATGCGTTGATCCTGGCGGATTCGGAAGGACTGCAGGCCCATGCCCGTTCCATCGCCGCACGGCTCAACCGGGCCAGGCCAGACCGGAAAGGCTGACGTGGGCGACTGGCGGCTCTCGGCGGTCACTCTCGACGAAGCCAGCGTGGTCTACCGCACCCGTGCCGTCGAGCAGGAGCGGGAGGTGGCGATCTATGACCTTCTGGACCGCAACAGCTTCCGGCCGGAAGGCTCCGAGGGGGGACCCTATCACCTGAAGTTGGGACTGGTTGAGAGCCGGCTGGTGCTTGATGTGTCGCTGGAAGACGGCACGCCGCATGGCCAGGTGCTTGTGCCGTTGACGCCGCTGCGCAAGGTGGTGAAGGACTATTTTCTGGTCTGCGAGAACTATTACAAGGCGATCCGCACCGCGCCGCCGCACCAGATCGAATCCCTGGACATGGCGCGGCGCACTTTGCACGACGAAGGCGCTCGCGCGCTGATGGCGCGCCTGGAAGGAAAAGTCGAAACCGACTTCATCACCGCGCGGCGGCTGTTCACGCTGTTGTGCGTCCTGCAGATGCGGGGCTGAGATGGAGCACGGAGCGTTGCCTTCGACGGTGCTTTTCGCCTGTACCATGAACGCCGTGCGCTCGCCCATGGCCGCCGCCCTGATGCGGCACCTGACGGGGGGGCGCATCTATGTGGAGTCGGCCGGGGTGCGCGCCGGCCGCCTGGATCCCATGGCGGTGGCGGCGATGGAGGAGATCGGGCTTGAGATCGGCGAGCACCGGCCCCGGTGCTTCGAGGACCTGGAAGACGGCAGTTTCGACCTGGTGATCACCCTGTCGCCGGAGGCCCATCACAAGGCGATGGAGCTGACCCGCACGGCCGACACCAGGGTGGAATATTGGCCCACCATGGACCCGACAGTCGCCGACGGGTCCCGCGAACAGCGCCTTTCGGCCTACCGGGCGGTACGCGACCAGCTTCTGGAGCGCCTGAAAACGCGCTTCGCCGCCCCGGCGGCGGCCGATACCTGATCATCAAGCTGGGGGAAAGCGGCCCTAAAGCCTTGATTTTTCCCCGATCCGCCGCCATATGTCGCCCCCGGTTGCGGCATTCAGACAGAGGATCAATGGCCAAGGAAGAAATGCTGGAGTTCGAGGGGATCGTCGAGGAGCTCCTCCCCAATGCCAACTTCCGCGTCAAGCTGATTGCCAACGACCATGTGATCATCGCCCATACCGCGGGCAAGATGCGCAAGAACCGCATCCGGGTGCTGACCGGCGACAAGGTCATGATTGAGATGACGCCCTATGACCTGACCAAGGGCCGCATCACCTACCGCTTCCGCTGAATATCCGCAAATTCCTTGCGCCAGTGCGCCGTGATATGAACAGGCCATGAAACTGGTGCTGGCCAGCGAGAGTCCGCGACGCCTGGCGCTTCTGGCCCAAGCCGGAATCGCGCCCGATGCCGTGCTGCCCGCGGCCATCGACGAGCGCGTGATCAAAGGCGAATTGCCGCGCGCGCATGCCTTGCGCCTGGCGGTGGAAAAGGCGCACCGCGTGGAAAGCGAATGGAACGGTCCGCCCGCTTTTGTCCTGGCGGCCGATACGGTGGTGGCCGCGGGCCGGCGCATCCTGCCCAAGGCCGAAGATGAGGCCCAGGTGCGGAGCTGTCTCTCGCTGCTCGCGGGGCGGCGCCACCAGGTGATCACGGCCGTGGCGCTGATCGCGCCCGACGGGAAGCTGCGCACCAGGGTGGCGCTGACACGGGTATCGATGATGCGGATGACGACACGACAGATCGCCCGCTATGCCGACAGCCGCGAAGGCGTGGGCAAGGCCGGCGGCTATGCCATCCAGGGCATGGCGGAAACCTTTGTGAAGGAGATTTCCGGGTCCTGGTCGAATGTGGTGGGCCTGCCGCTGGCGATGACGGTGTCGCTGCTGGAGGGCTCGGGCTATGTCCGGTGACGATGTCGCGTGAACTGCTGATCAATGCGGGCGCGGGCGAAACGCGTGTGGCGCTTGTCGAGGCGGGACGGCTGGAGGGCTTCTGGGCAGAACCGGCGATCGGGGCCGCGGCTGGGCGGTTGGGCGAGATCTGGCTGGCCCGTGTGGCCAAGGTGGTGCCGGCCATGCAGGCAGCCTTTGTCGATCTTGGTCTGGGGCGCGACGGATTTCTTTCGTTGCGCGACGCGCCTGCCTTGCATGAGGGACAGGCGATCGTGGTGGAGATTACCCGTGAGGCCCTCGGCGCCAAGGGCGTCAAGCTGACGGCGCGCACGTCACTTGGGCCCGAGCTGGAGGCGCGGCGAAAAACCGTGACCCCGCCGCACCTGTTGCGCGCCGGTCCGGGCGTGATCGAACAGGCACTGAAGGCAGCGCCGGAGGACACGAAGATATATCTTGACGATGCCGGCCAGGCACGGGCGCTGAGCCGGGCATTTCCGCATCTTGACGTCACGCCGGTGCGTGAAGACCTTTTCTCCCGCCATGACCTGGAGGACCAGGTGGAGGCGCTGTTTCATCCGCGTGTGGCGCTGCGGTGCGGCGGCTGGATCACCATCCAGCCCACCGAGGGGATGACGGCGATCGATGTGAACTCCGGCGGCTTTTCCGCATCGGGCGGACGGGAGGAAACGGCACACGCCGTCAACCTGGAAGCGGCGCGTGAGATCGGCCGGCAGCTCCGTCTGCGCGGCATCGGCGGGCTGATTGTGATCGACTTCATCCAGATGGAGGATGGCCGCGCCGTTGTCTCCGCGCTGAAGCAGGCTTTGAAGCAGGACATGGGCGACGACAGCCGGATATCGCCGATGGCCGATTTCGGCGTCGTCGCCATCGCGCGACGCCGCCGCGGCGCGTCCCTGGCGGGACGTCAGCCGTGCGGCTGCTGCAACGCAAGCGGTTGGGTTGCCACCGCCCAGGCCCAGGCTCTTGCGATCCTGCGCCAGGTCGAGCGCAGCGCCCGCGCCGCGCCGGGGCGCGAGATCGTGGTGCGCGCAGGCGCGG
>DASTRG010000081.1:0-22476 GCA_035761325.1 Rhizomicrobium sp.
GCCATGTTCACGCACCGCCAGCCGGCCCAGAAAGGGAGAATTGCCGAACACCGCATCCAGCAGCGGATCGGTGCCGTGAAAGCCCTGTTCGGCGAGGTATTCGTGAATCCGGGCGGCGCGGGCGGGATCGAACGGGTTGGGAGGGGTGCGAAGCATCCGGACAGTCTAGCCTGAGAATCCGTTTGGTCGCTCGGGCTGCGGCGCCGCAGCCTGGAACGCGCCCCTACTCGGCGGCGTTTTTCACGGGCGTGGTGCGCAGGGCGCCATGGGGGAATCGCAGAACCGCCTTCAGGCCGTGGGGCACATTGTCCTCCAGCAGCAGTTCGGCATTGTGGAAATGGGCCACCGCCGCCACCAGCGACAGGCCTAGCCCGGTGCCCGGGGAATTGCGGCTGGCTTCCAGCCGCACAAAACGCTCCACCGCCCTGACGCGGTCCTCGGCCGGGATGCCGGGCCCGCTGTCCGCCACGGTCATGTCGATCCCCGCAGCGCCGTGGGCGATGGCAATGGTCACCCGCCCGCCTTCGGGCGTGTATTTGATGGCATTGTCCACCAGATTGACCAACGCCTGGGCAATCAGGCTGCGATTGGCTTCTATCGAAATGGGTGGGGGCGGCACCATCACCAGGCTGATATGGCGTTCTTCCGCCACCGGCTCGTAGAGTTCAACAACATCGGCGGCCACCGAACCCAGGTCCAGGGTCGTCATCCCCGCGCGGGTGGTGCCCGCATCGGTCTCGGCGATCAGCAGCAGGGCGTTGAAGGTGCCGATCAGCTTGTCGGCCTCGGCGATGGCGCGCTCCACTTCCCCCGCATCGCGGCCGGCCGCGATGAAGCGCGAGGCCATTTCCTCCAGCCGGTTGCGCAGCCGGTTGAGGGGGGTACGCAGGTCATGCGCCACGCTGTCGGTGACCTCGCGCAGGCCCTTCATCAGCCGCTCTATGCGGTCCAGCATGCGGTTGAGATTCTCGGCCAGGGTATCGAACTCGTCGCCCGATCCGGCCAGCGGCACGCGCCGGGTCAGATCGCCCGCGATGATCTCGCCGGATGTGCGGTTGATGCTGTCCAGACGCCGCAGCATGTTGCGGCTCATCAGGGCGCCTCCCATCAGGCCCAGAAGCAGGATCAGCCCCACTGTCCAGGGCAATGTGGTGGTGAACATGCGGGTGGTGAGATAGCGTTCATGCACGTCCTGGGCGACCAGCAGCACGAAGTCGCCGGGCAACGCGAACATGCGGCCCCGCGCGCGCCGGCTTTCCGGCTTGCCGTCGACCAGGCGCTCATAATCGAACTCGACGAAATTGCCCGGCGTCGCCACCGTCCGCGGCCAGGTGTCCAGATTGCCGGCAATGATGTGGCGCAGGCCATCCGACAGCAGGTACAGCCCCTGCCCGCTCTGCTGGGACCGCTCGCGCACGGTTTCGGCCAGGCCCTTCAGGCCCAGATGCTGCCAGACATCCGACAGGCCGATGATTTCGGCCTCGATGATCTGGTCGGTCTGGGCGTCCAGCGTGCGGCGGGTGTTCCAGTAGGTGAAGGCCAGCAATGCCGCCGTCGAAAAGGCAAACAGCAGCACATAGACCAGCACGATGCGGAAGGCCTGAGTCCGAAGAAGGGATAGGCTCGCCTTCGCCGCCATCGCCCGCCGTCAGTGCGCCCGGATCATGTAGCCGGCGCCGCGCACGGTATGCAGCAATGGTACCTCGAAGCCCTTGTCGATCTTGGCGCGCAGCCGCGAAATATGCACGTCGATCACATTGGTCTGGGGATCGAAGTGATATTCCCACACGCTTTCCAGCAGCATGGTCCGGGTCACCACCTGGCCGGCATGGCGCATCAGATATTCCAGCAGGCGGAATTCGCGCGGCTGAAGCTCGATCTCGGTGCCGCTGCGCTTGGCCGCGCGGGTCAGAAGATCCAGCTCCAGGTCGCCCACGTCCAGTCTTGTCCTGACGCCCGCCGGCATGCGCCGGCGCATCAGGGCATCGATCCGCGCCAGAAGCTCGACAAAGGCATAGGGCTTGGTGAGATAGTCGTCGCCGCCCGCCTTAAGGCCCTTGACCCGGTCGTCCACTTCCGAAAGCGCCGACAGGAACAGCACAGGGGTCTGGTTGCCATGCTCGCGCATCTCGGCGACCACGCCCAGGCCGTCCTTCCTGGGCAACATGCGGTCCACGATCGCCACGTCATAGGGCCGCGACAGCGCCAGGCTCAGCCCGGTTTCGCCATCGGCGGCCTCGTCCACCACATGGCCCGATTCCTTCAGACCCTGCACCAGATAACGCTGTGCCTCCAAATCGTCTTCGATAACGAGGATCCGCATGCCCGCTCCCAGTCTTGCAATTGCAGAAATCGAAAGGCGCGCGGGGGTCCCCGCGCGCCTTCCTGATCAGGTATTGTCGATGTCGATGGCCACGAAGCCCGTTCCGCCCGAGGAGCGCGCCACCAGCAGCAGCACGCTCTTTCGGCCGCCCTTCTGGGCTTCCGCGACGCCGGACTGGAAATCCGCCGGTGACTTGATTGTGCGATTGTTGATCTTCAGCACCACGTCGCCCGGCTGAAGCCCCTTGCCCGCGGCATCGCTGTCGGGATCGACCCTGGTAATCACCGCGCCGGAATTGACGTCATCGCCCAGGTTGTACATGCGCTTGGCTTCGGGCGTCAGCGACGACAGGGCCAGGCCCGCCGCGTTGGCGCTGGAAGGCGAGAATGCCCCGCCCGGCGCATTCGACGCCAGCTTCTGCTCGTCGGGCCGCAAGCCGATCGTCACCTGCAGCTGGATTGGCTTGCCGCCGCGAATAACCGAGAAGGTGGCCGATCTGCCGGCCTGGACGGCGGCGACCTTCTGGGTCAGGTCGCGCGAGTCGTCCACTGCCTGCCCGTCGATCGCGGTGACGATGTCGCCCTGCTCGAAGCCGGACTTGGCGGCAGGACCGCCGGGCACGACTTCGGCGACCAGGGCGCCCTTCTGGTCCTTGAGTCCCAGCGAGGCGGCGATGTCGGGCGTCACGCTCTGGATCGAAACGCCCAGCCAGCCGCGCGTGACATGGCCTGTGGCCTTCAGCTGGGCGACAACGTCATGGATCACGCTGGCGGGAATGGCAAAGCCGATGCCAACACTTCCACCGGACGGCGAGAAAATCATCGAGTTCATGCCCACCACCTGTCCGCGCAGGTCGAATGTGGGACCGCCCGAATTGCCCCGGTTGATGGGGGCATCGATCTGGATGAAGTTGGTATAGGGCTGGCTGGACTCGATATCGCGGCCCAGCGAGGAGACGATGCCCGCCGTCACGCTGTTGGACAGGCCGAAGGGATTGCCCACGGCCACGACCCAGTCGCCGACGCGCAGGTTCTTGTCATTGCCGAACTCGACCGAGGGCAATGGCTTGTCGCTGTTGATTTTCAGCAGGGCCACATCGGTGGCCGGATCGGTGCCGATCAGCTTGGCGGTGAAGCTGCGCCCGTCCTGCAGCTTGACGGTGATCTTCTTGCTGGCGTCCACCACATGGTTGTTGGTGACGATGTAACCGGACTTGTCGATGATGAAGCCGCTGCCGGCCGACAGGGCCCGGTGCGGCTGGGGCCGCTGGCCGAACTGGCGGAACAGGTCACGGAACTGCTCGGGGATGTTGTCGGATGCGTCGCCGTCCGTGGTGGTCGTTTCCGAGGTGATGGACACCACCGCGGGCGAGACGCGCTCCACCAGGTCCGCGAAGCTGAACGGCGCGCTGGATTCCAGCATGCGCGGGGTCGTACGGGTGCCCTGGTTGGCCGCGACCATGACCGGCGTGCCCGCGGTCTGAATGTGCCGGACCGGCGGCAGGAAGCCGAAGGCGCCAAGCCCCACCACGACGATGGCGGCGGCGCTGCCCATCATAAGCACGCGGCCATGGCGTGCGCTGGGCCTGAGCCGTTGTTTCAAACCGGAAAGGGCGGAACGCAGCGGATTATCGGGTTTGTCGGTCATTCGAAGGCTCCTTGAGGCCGTGGCGGTCACCCAGCCGCGGAATGATATAGCGACTATACCTTTCTGTTTGATATCCAGATGGTTAAACCGGCGTAATTTTCAAGGAACGGGGAAAATGGTTCCGGATCAGGAACTTGCGACGCGCCGCTGGGCACGCCGCACCGTCACCCAGGCCACCGCGCCGGCCCCCGCGAGCACCAGGAAGGGCGCCAGCCAGAGAAGCCAGGTGTTGGGCTGCACGGGCGGTTTCATCAGGATGAAATCGCCATAGCGGGCGACAAGGAAATCCTCGATCTGCTGGTCGCTGCGGCCCTGTGCGATCTGCCGGCGCACCAGCGCGCGCACATCGGCGGCGAAGGGCGAGCCCGATTCATCGACACTCTCGCCCTGGCAGACCAGACAGCGCAGCTGGCGCTGCAGGTTGCGCGCCCGAAGCTCCAGGGCCGGATCGGAAAAGCTGGCGGGTTCGGGGGACAATGGCGCCTGGGCGAACGCCGGCGCCGCCGCCACGAGCAGAAACAGACAGAGCGCCAGATTTCTCATTTCGGCCGTCTCATTCCGCCGCGACGGTCTGGGCGGACGCTGCCCTTTCCGGCTCGGGCGCCTTGGCGCGCAGCCGTCCCCACAGCGACAGGAAGCCGCCCAGCGCCATCACCAGGCCACCAAGCCAGATGAAGGGCGCCAGCGGCGAGACATAGGCGCGGACCGTAAAGCGCCCCTGCCCGCGGTCATCGCCCAGCGCCAGATAAAGATCGCGCAGGCCCGTGGTGCGAATGGCGGTATCGCTGACCTCCTGTCCCTGTTCCAGATACAGGCGCCGTTCGGGTTCGAGCACGGCCGTCTCCTTGCCGCCGTCCATCAGCGCGATGCGGGCGCGCTGAGCGTTGTAATTCGGGCCCTGCACATTGGTCACGCCGTCAAAGCGCAGCGTGTAAGGGCCCACCTGCATGGTCTGGCCGGGACTCATCACTTCCAGCGCCTCGCTGCGCCACAGCGTGGTGCCCGTCACGCCCATCAGCGAAATGCCAAGGCCCGCATGCGCCAGCGCCGATGCGAAGGCGGCAGCCCGCGCGCCCTTGCGCTTGCGGATATCGATGACGCTGGCGCCGATCAGCCAGCCGGCCATGGCGAAGGCGCCCACGGCAGTCAGGCTGCGCGGCGTGGCGACCGCCAGCACGGCAAGCCCGGCCACGGCGGCAATTCCCATGGCGGGATAGAGCGAGCGCAGCGCCTCCCCAAGCTCGCCGCGCCGCCAGTTCAGCCGGGGACCCAGCGGCACCAGAAGCAGCAGGGCGAAGAAGATGGGCGCGAAGGTGATGGCGAAATAGGGCGGTCCGACCGATATCTTGGTGCCGTTCAAGCCATCCAGCACCAGCGGATAGAGCGTGCCCACGAACACGCAGGCACAGGCCGCCATCAGGAAGACATTGTTGAGCAGCAGCGTGGTCTCGCGGCTCACCGGCTCGAACGCGGCCCCGCCCTGCAGCGAAGGCGCGCGCCAGGCGAACAAGGCCAACGCCCCGCCGATGGCCAGCACGATCAGCACCATGATGAAGAAGCCGCGCGTGGGGTCGCTGGCGAAGGCATGCACCGACGAAAGAACGCCGGAGCGCACCAGGAAGGTGCCGATCAGCGACAGCGAAAAGCCGGCAATGGCCAGAAGCAGCGTCCAGGTGCGGAAGGCGCCGCTGCGCTCGGTCGCCAGCGCCGAATGCAGCAGCGCGGTGCCGACCAGCCAGGGCATCAGTGAGGCATTCTCGACCGGGTCCCAGAACCAGAAACCGCCCCAGCCCAGCTCGTAATAGGCCCACCATGACCCCAGCGCGATGCCGCAGGTCAGCGCGATCCAGGCAATCAGCATGAACGGCCGCGCCGCGCGCACCCATTGCTGGCGGATCGCTTCCTCGCCCACGATCAACGCGGCGGCCGCATAGGAGAAAGCCGCCGACAGCCCGACATAGCCCGCATAGAGCATGGGCGGATGCATCGCCAGGCCGGGATCCTGCAGCAGCGGATTGAGACCTGCGCCCTCAAAGGGCGCCGGGTCGAGGCGCAGGAACGGATTGGAGGTGAAGAGGATGAACAGCAGGAACGCCGCGGCCAGCAGGCCTTGCACGCCAAGGGCCGCGCTGCTCAGCCGCGGCCCGCCGCGCTGCAGCAGGGCCACCAGCCCGGCGTAAAGGCTGAGCACCAGCACCCACAGCAGCATCGAGCCTTCATGGTTTCCCCACACGCCGCTGATCTTGTAGACCAGGGGCTTGAGGGTACTGGAATTGTTGGCGACGTCGAGAATGGAGAAATCCGACACGACGAAGCCGTAGGTCAGCGCGCCGAATGCCAGCATCACGAAGACCAGCATGCCCAGCGCCGCACTGGAGGCCATGCCGCGCGCCAGCGACGCGTCCGGGCGCGCCCCGTAAAGGCCCGCGCCCGCCATCACCAGCGACAGCGCCAGCGCGAAGCACAGCGCCAGCTGACCCAGTTCGCCTGTCATGATCCGCCTTCCTTCCAGCGTCCGGCCCGCTTGAGCGATTCCACGACTTCCGGCGGCATGTATTTCTCGTCATGCTTGGCCAGCACTTCGGTGGCGGTGAAGGTGCCGCGTGAATCAATCGAGCCCAGGGCCACCACGCCCTGGCCCTCGCGGAACAGTGCCGGCAGGACGCCGTGATAGTCGACCGGCACGGCGCTCTTGCCGTCGGTGACCGAGAACCGGACATCGGCGCCGCTGCCGTGATGCACGCTGCCGTTGGCGACAAGCCCCCCCAGCCGGAAAGCCACGCCTTTGCCGACCTGGCCCGAGGCCACGTCCGAGGGGCTGCGGAAATACATGGTGTTCTGGCCGAGCTGGTAAATGACGCCCGCCGCCAGCACGCCGCCTGCCGCCACGATTGCCATGGCGAAGATCAGGCGGCGTTTCTTCTTTGGCGTCATGCTGTATCCAGATCCGGAATTTGTTTGAGCCTAGTGATGTCCGCCCCGGTGCAGGACCTGGTCGGCGATGCCGGTCTCATAGGCGAGCCCGTCAGGCGTCAGCGCGATCTGGTGCGGCCACTCGCACTTGATGAGACCCTTGCGCGACAGCGCGTTCCAGACATTCTGGTTCTCCAGCCCGGTGGCGTCGCGCGTCATCACCGTGGCGTCACCCAGGTGGAAATGATCGCCATGGGCGTGCGGGAACGCCAGGATCGCGGTGTCCCCTTCCGGCGTCCGGCGGGCGGCATCGGGAAGCGCTGCGATCGCCTGCAGCAGGGTCAGCGTCCTGAGCTGCAGGGGATTGAGCTTTGCGGGATTCGTCCGGGTCAGCGTCGGCATGAGGCAACCTTAAAACAAAAGCGGCCGGACCATATAGCCCGGCCGCCCGCGATTCAAAGTCCCAGTCGCTACCTGTGCCTGCCGTGCCAGCCATGGCCCCAGTGGCGGCCACCGCCAAAACCGAAGCTGAGGCCTACGGACGGCCCGTAGTAAGTGGGTCCGTAGTAATAGGGGTAATAGGGATAATAGCCGTACGGCCGGTAATAGACCGGCGGCGGCGGAGGCGGGCCATAGGCATAGGCCGGCGGAGGCGGCGGCACATCGTCATAGGCCTCGTCATAGGCGCCCGCGGGAACCGAACCGGCCTCGTGCATGCAATCCCAGTAGGCCCGGCCATAAGCGTCGCGCACGTCGGCGGCGGCTTCACGCGCATTGCTGGAACCGACAGCGGTACCGGCCAGAAGCCCCGCGCCGGCGCCGATGGCGGCGCCGGTTCCCGCATTGCCGGCAGCGCCGCCGATGATCGCGCCCAGCGCCGCGCCGCCAAGCGTGCCGCCGATCGTGCCGCGCGTCTGCTCGTCGCGGGCCGCTTCATGGGGGGTCACATAGCCCGTGCGCGCCGCGGCATCGCGGCGGCAGAAAATATCGCGGGAACGCTGGTCGTCGGCGGCGGCCCGGCGATCGTCGGACCGCGCGTCAGGCGCGCGGTAATCGCGGTTTGCGTCGGCAGCGGCCGGTGGCGCGGCATCGTCCGCGTCATCCGGCGCAGACCGGGCGCTGTCGGACAAATTGCGCGGCGGGGAACCGGCCGCCCCGGAATTGGCGGTCTGGGCAACGGCAGTGCCGCCCAGCAGTAGCGCCGCCATGCCGGCCAGGATCGGTGTACGGAACATTGGGTTTCTCCGTTGAGCCCTCTCGAAGATAAATAAGTGAAGCCGTGTCAGGTTCAATGTCAAAGGAACTATTGCACGCGCGGGCACCTATATTCGCTGCCGGGACCGGTCTTGTTCAGCCGCCGTTCAGCTTGGCCGGCAGAGGCTGGCGTTACCCGGGCGGCGGCGCCTCAGCCCGGCAATCAGGGTTGCGCCAAAAGGCCGCCTGCAATCAGCCAATCAGGCCGCTGCCTGTGCCGCGCGGCCTCTTCGCCGCAGCAGTTCGGCTTCTTCTTCGCTGAACAGCGTCGTCACCAGCTGGACGCAAAGTTCGAGCTGCGCGTGCACCACCGTCATGTGGGGATGGCCCGGGTCGCGCATCGCCCGGATCACGTCTTCGATATAGCGCCGGATTTCGTTGCCGATCTGGTCCTGGGCCGTCTTCTGCTTGGCGGCAAAGGAGGCGGCGGCGGCGAAATTGCGGCTTACCGCCACCAGCCGGGCATAACGCAGCGCCATCTCGCGCTTCTCTTCCGAAACCGGACGGGAAAAATCGGCAGCCTTGGGGCCGCTGCATTTGAGCAGCGGCAGCGCGGCCAGCACTTCGCGCGGCGCCCGCTCCATGAAACCGTCCATCACCCTGCCGATGCCGGCGCGGTCGGCCAGCAGGCGCTTGCCCCAGTCGCCTTCGCGCTTGAGTTCGATTTCCCGGGTGATGCCGGTGGACAGGTCGGTGAAGCTCTTGACCTGCTCGGCCAGCATCTCGGCATCGAACAGCGGATGGCGGGTCAACTGTATGGCGTTCTTCAGCGCGTCCATCCGCGCGAACAGTATCTCGCCTACCAGGCCCATGTCGGTCTTGGAGATCAGCGTGTCGTCGGTATGGCGCGTCACCTGCAGCGGCAGGCGCAGCGCCTCGCAGGGACGGGCAAGCCGGTTCATCGCCACGACCGCGACATAGGGCGCGACATCGGGCTGGGTCTGCACCAGTTCGTCATAGATGGCCCGAATATCCCAGAGGAGCGGTTCGGTCAGGCTGGGCACGGGCGCCGGCAGAATATCATGAAGCCTGAGCATGACGCGGCCTGCCGACAGCAGCAGCGCCATCTCCTCGGCGTCGGCCACCGCCATCGGTCCGCCAAGCATGTCGCTCACGGCCTTGCGGGTCTTCGCGTCGGCGAAAGCCTCCTGCATCGCTTGTGCGGCGACGGGCCAGAACCGGGCCGTACGCTCCATCGCCGCGTCCAGCTTGCGCGCCACCACCAGCGCGCGGGTCTCATGCACAAAGGCCGAGGCCAGGTCGGGCACCAGCGTGCCGGCGATCCAGTTCCATACCGGCTCCAGCGTCGAGCGGGCGATATCGGCCTTCTGCTTGGCCTTGCGCGGCACCGAGGTCAGCAGATCCTCGAACGGACGGCAGAACAGCCGCAGCGGCGTCGGCGCGCGCTTGTTTGCATGCTCCTGGCGAAGGGCCGGACGCAGGCTCGCCAGAATCTCCGCGTGCGGAAGGGCATGACCCTCCATCATCCGGTCGACCTCGACCGCCATGGCAAGGCGCGCGGCGACATGCCCCGGAAGCCCTCCCAGAAACGACTTCAGCAATCCATTCTTGTCGGCCGAAAGCATGCCCACCGCGGCACTTTTCCTAAAATTGCGCCTGCCAACATAGAAGCAACATCGTTAACGCCGTGTTGCCGCTTACTGAATCGCGGGCAGCTCCAACCGTACCATCACCCCGCCCAGCGGGCTGACATCCAGGACGAGAAATCCCCCATAAAGCTTGGAAATATCGCGCACGATGGCCAGGCCCAGTCCCGAGCCGGGCACGCTTTCATCCAACCGCCCGCCCCGCTCGCCTACCCGGGCGCGCTCCTCCTGGGTCAGGCCCGGGCCGTCATCCTCGATGATGATCGTCAATCGCGCGCCATGTTTGTGGCAGCGCACCCTGACCCGCGACGCCGCCCATTTGGCGGCGTTGTCGATCAGGTTGCCGGCCATCTCCTCCAGGTCCTGGCGTTCGCCGCGGAAATAGATGGCGCCATCGCATTCGGCATCGATGGTGATGCCGCGCGCGGCATGGATGCGGGCGATCACGCGCGCCAGGTCGTCCAGCACCACGCTCACCTGTGTGCGGTTGCCCAACACGTCCAGGCTGCCGGCGGCGCGCGCGCGGGTCAGATAATGATCGACCTGCCGGCGCATCGAGAAGACCTGTTTCTTTACCGCGTCAGCCAGGGGGCCGGGCTGGCTGTCGGCCTCTGCCGCCAGCACGGACAAGGGCGTCTTGAGGAAATGCGCCAGGTTGGAGACATGGGTGCGCGCGCGGCCCACCACCTCTTCGCTGTGCTGGATCAGCGAATTCAATTCGCCGGCGAGCGGCGCGATCTCGGAAGGGAATTCGCCTTCCAGCCGCCGCGCCTCGCCATTGCGAATGCGCGCCAGCGCCACACTGACACGCCTGAGCGGCTGAAGGCCGATGCGCACCTGCACCAGGATGGCGGCCACCAGCCCCAGCCCCAACAGAAGAAAGGACCATATCAGCGTCGATGTGAACTCGGCCGTCTGGCGGTCTATGCTCGACAGCGCCCCGGCCACCATGAAGGTGTAGCTGGACGTGTCATCGGGCCTTTCCGTGGCGGCGATGGGAAATTCCACCTTGCGCGAGACCACGCGCAGCGTCTGCCCGTCCGGCCCTTCCGCGGTGCCCCAGGTCAGCGCGCCCCTGGTGCTGGTATTGACCGGCCGGATGACGCGGTCGAACAGCGAGCGCGAGATCTGGCCCTGGCCGCCCTGTGCCGGCTTGATCTGATAATAAAGGCCCGAATAGACCCGGTCGAAGCGGTGATTGAGGAAGCGTCCCTGCAGGATCAGGCCGCCCTCCGGGTCGGGCTCGGCGGCGGCGATCAGCCCGTCCATGTCCGCTTCCAGCCCGGCGTCGAAATTTTCCAGCGCCGCGCCGCGGAAGGCGGCCGACAGCACCGCCCCGCCGGCCGCCAGGCCCAGCATGGTCCAGATTGCAGCCGCCGCGATCAGGCGCGCGGACAGCGAGTGCAGCCTAGGCCGCGCCGCCCAGTTTCGGATCTTCGAGAGAATAGCCAAGCCCGCGCACCGTCTGGATCAGTCCTGCATCAATCTTCTTGCGCAGGCGTCCGATGAAGACCTCGATCGTGTTGGAATCGCGGTCGAAATCCTGGTCGTAGAGATGCTCCACCAGCTCGGTGCGCGACACCACCTTGCCGCGATGATGGGCCAGATAGGCGAGCAGCCGGTATTCCTGGCTGGTGAGCTTGACGGGATTGCCGTCATAGGTGACGCGCGACGCGCGCGTGTCGATATGCAGCGGGCCGATCTCGATCTCAGCGGTGGCCAGCCCCGCGGCGCGGCGCAGAAGCGCGCGCAGCCGCGCCAGCAGTTCCTCGGTATAGAAGGGCTTGGCCAGGTAGTCGTCGGCGCCCGCATCGAAGCCCGCCACCTTGTCGCTCCAGCGGTCGCGCGCGGTCAGGATCAGCACCGGAAAGCTCTTGCCGGCCTTGCGCCATTTCTCCAGCACGGTGACACCGTCCATCTTGGGAAGTCCCAGGTCCAGGATCACCGCGTCATAAGGTTCGGTCTCGCCCAGGAAATGGCCTTCCTCGCCATCCTCGGCGCTGTCGACGACATAGCCGGCATCATTCAGCGCCTTCTTCAGAAGGCGCTGCAGGTCTTTGTCATCTTCCACCAGAAGAATCCGCATACCGTCTCTCCCTAGCGGCGCCGGCCACGCCCCTCGCGGTGGCCGAAGCCCCCGCCGCGCGGACCATCCCAGCCGCGCCCGCCCCTGTCAAAGCCGCGCCTGTCAAAACCTGGCCGCGATTCGAAGCTTCCCCCGAAGCGGCTGCGATAGCGGTCCTCATACGGATCGCGTTCGCCGGGACGGCCATACGCCTGAAAGTCCGGCGGCACGCCCCGAAAATCCTGGTGCCCGCGGCTGCCGTCGAATCTGTCGCGCCCCGGCGAGGAGCGCAGCACCCGGCCATTGCGCGCATCCGTGTCGAACCAGATCACCCGTCCGTCGGGAGTCATCCATTTCAGGTGATAATGGGGATCGCCGTTGGGCCCGTATCGCGGGCCTTCGGCGTCGTAGAAATTGCCCGGATGCTGGCGCCGGATTTCCGGCAGAAGCCGGTCCAGCGGCTGAATCCCGTCGCGGCCGTCATTGCGCTGCGCCAGCGCCGGCGTTGCGGCGGCACCGGTCAGAAATACCAGGAAAAGTGCGGAAAAAATACCGCTGCGCATGGCCCTTGTTTAGTGCTTTCGACATGAACCCCCAATGAACGCCGCGTCCAGATCGAGTTCAGCTTCCCAGGAATAACGTTCGGGCCATGGACGGGTTCGCGCCCGGCCGGACCGATTGAAAGGATATGGACATGTTTAACATGAAAACAGCCCTGGCGGCAGCCGCGTTGGCGGCGATTACGGCGGCGGGGACCGTCAGCGCCAGCGCCGATCCCGTTGACCGGCATCTGAACCGCGTCGAGCACCGCCTGGAGCGCCGGGACGCGCGCATCGACCGGCGGATCGACCGCATCGATCATCGCATCGCCCGTCACGACATGCATCGCCACTATGTCGAGCGCGCCCGCGTCAACCGCATCCTGCTGGCCAACCACTACAGGATGATCGGCGAGCCCTATTTCCTGGGCGGCCGCTATGTGGTGCGCACCCATGACCGCTTCGGCCGTGTGGTGCTGGTGCGGATCGATCCGTGGACCGGCGCCTTCATGGGCGTGGTGCGTCTGTGATGTGACAGGAAATCTTGGGGCCTGAAGTCCGTGGTTTGCCCCTCCCCATAGGACCTCAAGCCGTCAAGTGAAGCCCCCGTGTCTCCTGGCGCGGGGGCTTCTAATTTTTGCGGACCGCTGCTTCCAGCCGGGTCAACTGGTCCGCATTGTCCCGCGCGATGCCGAGGTCGGTGGCCAGCAGGGCGACAGCCTCAGACAGCGTAACGTCCGAGGCGGCGTCATCAGGCTGGCCGGGGGCGATGGCGGCGGAGACAGTATCAAGTCCGGCGCCGCTGGCGGCGGCGTCGAGCAGCCTGACAGCCCCCCAAGGCACAACACAAGCAGCATTGCTTTTTTCACCCACATAGATAGGCACCTTCTCCACGATGGTTTCGATCTGCCGGCTGGTCGCCGCCGACGCCGCCAGATGGGCGCGCGCTTGGGCCTCGCCCGCCGCGATCCATTTCTGGCGCGCCGCCAGCGCATCGGCCCGCGCCTTTGCGTCGGCCAGATCGCGCGCCGCGAGCTGCTGCTGAAGCCCGGCGATTTGGGCCTTGAGCCCGCCGCCCAGCAACGGCAGCCCATCGATCCGCGCCGTCTGCCCGACGAGTGCGGCCGCCAGCAGCAGCGTCAGCACGCCCGCGATCGGCCGCGCCCCTTTCTCCGTCAGCCACCCCCATAGCGCCGCGATCATCTGTTCCGCTCCTGCCGCACCAGCCGTCCGCCGATGCCCAGCAGCAGCAGCCCCAGCGAGAGCGCCGTCACCAGCCTGCCCGGCAGATGCTGTTTCAGATCGTCCGGAAGCGAGGCCCACACCGCCTGGATCGCCGCCGTCGCCGCCATCGCCTGCACCGAGATCCAGCGCCAGGCCTGCTTCCATTCCCCGACCAGCGTCACGGCCGCGCCTCCATCCGCGCAACGCGCGCCGCCAGCGCTTCCACCAGCGCATAAAGGTCCTTTACGCCCCACAGCGCCAGGTAACCCACCGGCTCCGCCGACGCGGTCCATGTCCCATCATCCTGCGCGGGCCTGCTGACGATGATGTCCCGCAAGCCGTCGGGAAGAACGTCATGGGCCTGCTGTGCCAGCACGCCGAAGCCGAACGATCCGTCCTTTTTCCAGGCGAAATCGCCGACCCACAGGGCCTGGATCGCGGGCCGATAATCGGTCTGGCCGGATCGCACATTTTTGAACCGCGCATCGGAGATGGCGGCCCAGCTTGAAGCGCCGCTCGCCAGCGAAACGCCGCCCGATCCTCCGACCTGGATCTGGTACGGAATGTCCGCATTGATATTGAATGCCGAGCCATCGGTGTTGGTGAACAGCTTGCGGGTGCTGCCGTAATAATATTCTTCCCACCAGCCGGAGGTGGAGGCGATCCGCTTCTTCAGGGCAACGCCATTGCCGTCATCGGAGACGATGAGGGCATTGGCGTTTGTCGTGCAGAAGGCCACCTTGGCGCCGCCCAGCGGTCCGCCATTGGTCGTCGTGCCGGCCAGGAAGCTGCCGTCGGTGGCAAAGCGCGCAACCTCGCTGCCGCCATTGGGCGCAAAGCAGATCGGCCCGGCGTCGGCGGTCAGCGACAGGCCGGACGATGCGAACACCATGCCGTTTCCGGCCTGGTATACGCCGAACGATCCGAAGCCCTGGCCCAGCACGCCGATCCAGGCCACGCCGGTGCCGTTCGACGCGGTCCATCGGGCCGACGCCGCGCTGCCCCCCGAATCGTTGAGGATCGCACCCATGGTCGCGCCGTCGGCTGTCTGGACCACATCCAGCACATTGACCGGCGTCGTGCCCACACCAAGCCTGCCCGAGAAGACAGGGCTGTCCATGTTGACCATTCTGCCGTCCGCCCGGCTGTAGCAGACACACCGCCAATGGCCCCCCGCATCGGAACGGAAGCAGGCCATGTCTCCCGGCGCGGTGACGATGTCGGCCCCGCCCGGCAGCACCAGGCTCGCGGCGTCATGGGTCAGCGTCAACGCATCGGCGAAGCGCACAAAGCGCAGCGCATTGACGCCGCTGCCCAGGCTGGTGATGGCGGTGGTGCCGGTGACTTCGACGCACAATGCCCCGGCCGCCCCCAGGTCGCAGGTCGCCGCCGACGCGATGCTGGCTTCCGGTCCCGCCATCAGCGCGCCAAGCCCCGTCCATTGCCCTGCGCGATAGACCACCGGACTGTCGGTATCCGCGCAATGGGCGACCAGGCCGTCAAAGGGTGTGAAGATGCGCCAGCCGCCATCAAGACAATAGGCGATCTTGTAGCTGTTGCCGCTCCAGGCTCCTGTCGGCGCCGCGCCCGTGACATAGGTATCGCCATCGGCGGGGGACGCGGGCGGATCGTTGACGAACAAGCCCTGCAGGAAAACGCTGCCCAGCGCGTCGATCTGGATCAGCGCGTCGTTTATCTGGGCGCTGTCCATCTCCTGCATCTGCGCCAGTTCGGGCAGGCCCAGGCGGGGGGTATTATCGGACATAGAGAGATTCCTCTGCTTGACGCCCGCGGCCGGTCACAGCCGAAAGCTGATAGACACGAATGGTGAGCGGATTGGGCAGGCCCGCCGGAAAATCGGCGGCCTGGTCGGCGGCGGCATAGACACAGCTGTGCCCGGTGAGCCCGTTGAAGCTGCGCACCACCGTCGCGCCGTCGCAGATCTCCAGGTCATAGGCCTCGCGCGCCTCGCTCATCGCCGTTTCCGCGGGGGTGATGGCCGCCGCCGAAGGCGCCCGGTCGCGCCGCCGCCATGACAGCACCAGATCGCCGCCGTCCCACGCAAAGGCCAGGTGACACGGCGCCAGCGGAACCAGCGCCGCCGCTTCGAACGTCTTCTGCGCGTTCTGCCACGAGACGTCGGAAATCGGCCGCGATACAGGACCCCACAGATAGTTGAAAGGCTGGCGCGCCTGCGCCGCCGAAAGGCCCAGCTGCACCAGGCTTTCATCCAGCACAACCACCCGCGCGCCGGCCGGCACAGGGGCGCGCATCTGCCCTTCGCTGCCGCGCCGCCCGCGCAGAAGGTTCGTCAGCGCATATTCTCCCGGCCCCGTCAGGGCGGCGTCGGCGAACTGCACCACCTCCCACCCGCCATCGGGATTTTCCACCGCCACGGCATTGGCCCCGCCATAGACCGCAAGCCGGTCCGCCGACGCCAGAATGCCGTTCACCATCCGCACCTTCAGGCTGTTCACCCGGTCCCAGTGCCAGCGCGGCCCGCTGTAGAAATCCGCGGTTGTGAACCCGAAGCGGCAGGGCGTCCGCACTGTCGCGTCATGCGCGTAGCCCGCGGTGGCGGCGCTCCTGAGTACCGCGACATCGCCCGGCCAGGGATCGGCATAGGCGCCCACGAAGGGCGCTGCGGTGTTCTGGGCATCCACAAGCCAGGGCAAATCCAGAAAGATCAGCAGCACGCGGCCCGGCTGCGCCACCGGCTGCGCCAGCCTGGGCGTGCGCACCGGCCCGCCATACCGGTCATAGATGGACGGATCGGTGCCGATGGCCTGCACGGCGCGCGAGGCGCCGTCATCGATGGCGGTCAGACGCAGGCGATGGGAGCGCCCGGCGACGCTCAGCGTCACCTCGTCACCCGCATCCAGCGCCAGCGCCGAGGGCGGCAGCGCAAAATGCGCGCTCTCACGCATCACCCAGGCATCCTGCAGCCGCGCGCCGATGCCGCCGGCCTGTTCCTGGTCCATCACCAGCGGCAGGCTGGAGGCGGCAGCCCGGTTGGATGCGCCCGTCAACCGCCGCGATTCCACGCTGGCCTGGGCATAGTCATGATCGCCGTCGATGTAGGAGATGCGCGAGACCTGCGGCAGGTCGCTTTCCTGCGCGCGCACCAGCGAGACGGCGGCGCCGTCGTCCGGCAGCACCAGGGCATCGGCATCGAAGGGGGCGGGAAGGCTGCGCCCGCGCATGGAAAAGACAATTTTGCCCTCGCGCTCCACCGCGTCGAAGAAAAAGGCGGTTGCCAGGGGCGCGATCGCATCGCGCGGGCTGATGGTGTCGGTGACGGCAAAACCGGTGACGATCCCGTCAAGCGCCGTCACATCGCAGTCGACAAAGCCCTCGCACAGGGCCTCCACCAGATCGGCCAGCGCCACCGCCCCCAGCCGGCCGTTCAGCCAGTGACCCAGGGCGTAATTTTCGCAATCACCCCAGACATCGCCGCGCGCCGGAAAATAGGGATAGGGGCGGCTGTCCCAGCACCAGACATGGATGCGCGCCGCATCCACCATCGGCCCGCCATAGACCGCCGACACCGGATTGTTCGCCGCATCGTTCCAGAAGTCGAAATGCGCCTCCAGGAAACGGCGCTGGACCAGGTCGTCACGCGTCGCAGCAGAATAATAAGGCGCCGCGCTTTCGCTGGATTTGGGATCGTAGAAGACATTGGGCTGGTTGGCGCCCTTGTCGATGGCCGGACAGCCCAGCTCGGTGAACCAGATGGGCTTCATCTGCGGCACCCAGGCGGTGGCCACGGCGCTTTCGCTGCCGTCCGGCCGGTCGTAATGGAGATTGCCCCACCAGCCCCACAGGTCCTTGGCCCGCCACAGCCAGGGTTTGCCCAGGCCGTCGCTGATGGGCGTGCGCCGCTGCGCGTCCCGGTCGGCGGCGCCGGCGTAATGGAAGTCGTAATCCTCGCCGCCGCGGATATTGGCCTTCAGGTATGCGGGATCGTAAATCGACGGCGCGACCGCCGCGTCCAGATGGGCGGCCCCGTCGCGCCAGTCGGCCAGCGGCAGGTAATTGTCGATGCCGATGAAGTCGATATTGGCATCCGCCCACAGCGGATCGAGGTTGAACAGAAAGCCGCCCGCACCGGTCTGGTGGCCGGCATACTCGCTCCAGTCCGCGCCGTAGCCGATCTTCACATGCGGCCCCAGGATGGCGCGCACATCCGCCGCCAGTGCTTTCAGCGCCGCCACCGCGGGATAGCTGGTGTCGCCGTCCCGGACCTGGGTCAGCCCGCGCAGCTCCGATCCGATCAGGAAGGCATCGACCCCGCCGGCCGCCGCGCACAGATGGGCGTAATGCAGCACCATCCGCCGCCAGCCCCAGTCGTCACCGCCGTTCCATGTGACGGATGTGCCGCTGACGGTGAAGTCGTCTGCCGTCGCGCCGCCAAGGAAATTTTCGATCTGCGACGCCGCGGCCGCGGTGCGGTCGGGCGAACCGGCCACCCCCGGCGCCGGGTCGCAGGTGATGCGCCCGCGCCAGGGGTAGACGGGCTGGCTGTCCGCGCCGGTATAGGGATCGTCCAGCGCATTGCCGTCCGCCACGTCCATGAACAAGAAGGGATTGAACAGCACCGACAGGCCCCGCGCCTTCAGCGCCGCGATCGCCGCCACCACGCTGGCATCGGACGGCGTGCCGCCATAGGCGGGCTTGCCGCCAACCTGGCTGACGACCCGCGCCCCTGCACGCGCGATGCCGTTCACCGACCAGATCTCGGGATAGGTGGTCTTGTTCGCCGTCTCGACGCAGGGGCGGATCGCAATCCGGTTTGCGCGCAGGTCGTCGCCGAACCAGCCCACCACCAGCGCCACACTGGAAAGATTGGGCGCCGCCGCGATCAGCTGGTCCAGCGATGCCTCCAGGTCCGGCACGGCGTCCGCGCCATGCACGTTCAGCGCCGTCGAGCGTCCCTCGCCGTCATCGCTGAACACCGCCTCATCGGCGTAGACGAACTCGCCCGCGCCGGGAATCAGCTGCACGCCGGACAGCCTGTTCTCCAGGCTGGACGGATTGTCATGGCCGATGCTGCGCAGGACCTCGAACTGAAGCTGGGGAATGCGGTTGCCGAATTCGGCCAGTGCCATGTCCTCGAACACGACATAGCAAAGGCCGCGAAAGGCCGGAACATCGCCGTCAATGTCGGCGATCAGCGGATCTACGTCCTGGTCCTCCGCGCCGTCATGGAAGCGCAGGGTATGGCGCGACAGGTCCAGCGGGTTGCCGTTGGCCCAGACCCGCCCCAACCGCGTCGCCTTTCCGGCGCACAGGCCAACCGCAAAAGAAATGGAATAGGTGTAGTCGGTCTCGCTGACGCTGACGGACGATCCGCCCTTGCCGCCGCCATGCGACGTCGTGGTGGTGGCGGTCTGCCGGTAGCGGCTGGCCCAGATCACCTGGCCGGCAAGCCGCAGGCGCCCGAAGATGCGGGGAATGGGAGTGCCTTCGGTCGAGGCCTGGATGCCGGTGTCGGTGAGACGCGGGCCGCTGCGGGTAATTTCGCGCCCCGGCGTCAGCGCCGCGTCGATGGCCGCGCCCGCGGCCGCGCCCAGGGCGCCGCCGATCTGCGCGCCGGATATGGTGGCGCCCAGAATGCTGAGACCGCCGAACAGCGAATCGCCCAGCGCCGAACCCACGACGCCCAGCAACAGCGAAGCCATGATGAACCTTCAGGATGGAATGCGGAAGACAAAAGCCAGGCGGCGGCGCCACAGCGGCGAGAAGCTTTCCTCGCGCACGCGTCGCCCCTGGCAGGCGTGAATCAAGGTCAGCGCGCCGCTTCTTTCGCCCACGATGCCGCAATGTCTGGCAGGGCCGCCTCTTCCCATGCGGAACAGTGCTACATCTGCCGGCGCTATCCCCGCGGGCGGTATCGCCCTCAGATGCCGCGCCAGCCCGTCGCGCAAGGTCTGGGCCGGCGATCCTTCCGCCCAGTCGGCCGTGTAAGCGGGCACGTCCTCGGGTTCTTCGCCATAGAGTTCGCGCCACACCCCGCGCAGCAGGCCCAGGCAGTCGCAGCCCACGCCTTTCAGGCTGGCCTGGTGCTGATAGGGCGTGCCGATCCAGCCGCGCGCCACCGTTACGATGTCAGTTGCCATAGCGGCTGCCGCCATCCATGGGCAGGCCGGCGGCGGGCGCGGCCAGTACCGAGTCGTTGCCGGGCATGAAGGGAAAGCCGCGAAAATTCACGGCGTTGGAAAACTTGCTCCTGCAGGTCGTGAACTGCTTGTCGCAGCCGGGCGTCACGGTGAACGCATCCCCCGCCGCCACCGGATCGCTCATCGCCTGCCACAGTTCGATGGTGACGATGCCGGCGGACACGGCATGGCGCTTGACCTCCATGGCGCGCCCGGCATTGGCGCCGCTGGTGAAGGCGAGCTTGCCGCCCGTGAACCAGCCACCCGTGAAACCGTCCAGCCCGCTCGCCGAGCAGCGCCGTGCGTCATAGGCCGTGGCGACCGTGCCATCGGCGGCGCTGATGGCGATGCCGCAGCGGCCATCGCCAAGATCGGCGTCGCACAGATGTCCGAACACCCGCCCGGCCGGCTGGTTCAGCGCCTGCGCCAGCCCGCGAATCTCCGCCTGGAACGTGCCGCCATTGCGCGTCACCTCGCCGAGGGTGCCGGACCGCATCAGCACGCGCTGGCCGGTGTCGGCCCAGTTGGTCCGCCAGATGCGGATCGCGGCATTGTCGTAAAGCCCCGCGGCCAGGTCGGCCTCGTTCAGTGTCGCCGACGACAGCGCACCGGTCAGGGTCAGATTGTCCACCGCCAGGCCCAGGCTGGATTCGATCTGGCTGGCGGTGAAGCCGCTGACCGCGCCGAAGGTCACACCATCGAAGCTGATATCGCGGTCGTGGTCGGTGAAGCCCTGCACCACGCCGTCGCGGCGGGTCAGTTGCCAGCACCAGCACAGGGTGGTGGCGCCGCCATCAAGGTGGGCCTGCATTCCATCGGGAAGCGTCTTCACAGCAGCACCTCGACCAGCGGGATCGAGGGAATTTCCCCCGCCGCGAAATTCGCCAGGTTGATGGACAGCACGTCGCTGTCGAACCGCACAGGGCAATCGAAGGCAAAGCCGGCCGTGACCGCCGCGCCGGATGCGGGCGCGCTATCGAATGTCACGATCCCGGTGGCGGCATCGCAAGCCCAGCCGGAAGAGGCCTCGCTGCCGTCCACCGCCACCCGCACCCCGCCGTCGACCGGCTTGGCGATGGTGCGCGTCCAGCTTCCCACGCCCGAGGCATAGGTCTTGGTGAGCTGAAACTGTGTCACGCTGCCGTCTCCGGTGCCGATATTCTGGTCCAGCGGGCTGATATCTGCCGCCGGGGCACAGCTTTTCCAATCACTGAAATCCTTGAAGCGAAAGCCGTAAAGACGCCCCATGCGCGCCTCAAAGAAGGCGATCAGGGCATGAATGTCGTCCAGGCTTTTCAGGCCCGAGCCGACATCGAAGCGGCGGCGCGATCCTGCCCAGGTGGCGTTGCGCTCCTCATGGCCGCTGCCCAGCGCGACGATCTCGGTTCGCCGCACCGGTCCGCCGGTGGAATGGAAGGCGATGGCCAGCGGAAAGCTGATTTCGTGGAAATTCATAGATTGCGATTCCCTTGCGCCACAGCTCGCGCCAGCATCGCCGCTACCTGGCTGCGCGATTTCAGGAAGCTCTGCGCGTCGGGCGTGTTGATGTTGACCGTCACGCTGGCGCCGCGCAGCGCCGCAGTGGGCGTGATGGCGCCGTCGCTGGGTGGCGTGAACAGCTCGGGCCCCTTTTCGCCCACCAGATAGGTCTGGCCCGCCGCCACCGGCCCGCCCGCCGCGCGCGCCCCCGCCACGGGCAGGATCGAGCCCACCACCGAGGAGACCAGATTCTCCACCGGCTTGACGATGAACTGGCTGACGGCGATGCGGTCGAAATCGGCCAGCACCGACGCCGTCAGGGCGGAGATCGACTGGCGGCCCGACAGCGCGGCCCGCGCAATGGTATTCGCCACAGCGTTGAAACTGCGATCCACCGCCCGCTCTATGCTGCCGGCGGCGGCGTTCACCGGGCCGGCGACGAAGTCGTTCAGCGCCTGGCCCGCGGCGGCCAGCGAGGTGTTCACCGTATCATTCGCCATCAGGATAGGCCTTCATCAGTGCGCTAAGGTCGCCGCGCGTCATCGCCGGCTGGGCGCGGCCGAAATGGCCAAGGGCCAGCGCGCGCCATTCGCTGAGCGACAGCGCCCAGAAATCGCGGGGCGCGAGCCGCAGGCGCCCCAGCCCCAGCGCCATCAGCTCGCTCCAGGAAAAGGGATGGCGTCCCCATTCGCCTCCGCGACCAGACCGGCGGCCTCGAACGCGGCGGTGACGGCGCGCACCAGCGCCCCCAGGTCGCAGGGCAGCCGCAGCACCTCGGCCGGGCACATGTCGTGCCCGCCGCCGCGCAAAAGCGCCGCCGCCACGATCGCCAGATCCGCGGCGCGGGTATGCGCCAGCCGCGCCCCGACCTGGGACAGGTCGTCCAGCCCCAACCCGTCCTCGATCTCCGCCAGCGCGCCCAGCGTCAACAGCAGGGTGTATTGCCGCCCGCCGGCTTCCAGCGCTGCCTCGCCGCGCGCCCGATTGGCCATCACGATGCAGCCGTGAAGGCCAGCGCGCCGGCGGACGCCAGCGCCAGCGAGACCTTCACCTCCCCGTCATGGGGGCCGTCATACTGCAACTGGGTGATGCGGAACGGTCCTTCGACGATACCGAAGCCCGGCACCACCACCTGATAGTTCATCGTGGTCCCGTCGAAAAACGCCTGGCGCAGCGCCGCGTCGGACGCCGCGTCCTTGAACACGCCGCTGCCCGACAGGCTGGCCGATTTGATGCCGCCTTCCAGCAGCTCGCGCCACATGCCGGC
>DASTRG010000082.1:0-2543 GCA_035761325.1 Rhizomicrobium sp.
GTGGCCTTGATGTTGCCCGCAGGCGAAATGTGGTCGGTGGTGATGGAATCGCCGAACACCGCCAGCACGCGCGCGCCCTTCACGTCCTCGACCGGGGCGGGCTGGACGGTCATGCCCTCGAAATAGGGTGGGTTGCGCACATAGGTCGAACCGGCATCCCATTGATAGGTCTGACCCTTGACCAGCTTGACCTTTTTCCAATTGGCATCGCCGTCGAAGACATTCCCGTAGCGCTGACGGAAGGCAGCCGGCTTCACCGCCTTGGCGATAGCGGCGGAAATCTCCTGCGGGCTGGGCCAGATGTCTTTGAGATAGACCGGTTGGCCTTTCTTGTCATAGCCGATCGGATCCCTGGTTAGGTCGAACGTCACCGAGCCCGCCAGCGCATAGGCCACCACCAGCATGGGCGAGGCCAGATAGTTGGCGCGTACCTGCGGATGCACGCGCCCCTCGAAATTGCGATTGCCCGAAATCACCGCGGCGGCGACCAGGTCGGCCTCGGTGACAGCCTTCGACACCGGATCCGGCAGGGGCCCCGAATTGCCGATGCAGGTGGTGCAGCCATAGCCGGCCAGCGCAAAGCCCAGCTTGTCCAATGCCTTGTCCAGGCCGGCCTTCTGCAGATAATCCGTGACGACCTGCGATCCGGGCGCAAGAGAGGTCTTGACCCAGGGCTTCACTTTCAGGCCGCGCGCCACGGCCTTCTGCGCCACCAGACCGGCGCCGATCATCACCGACGGGTTGGAGGTGTTGGTGCACGACGTAATCGCCGCTATCACCACATTGCCGTGGCCCAGCGTCTCCTTGGAGCCGTCCATCGCCACCCGGCGATCGGCGTCATCGCCCTTCTTCCAGGTGGTCGTCAGGTGTTCGGCGAAATTGTTGGCGATGCCGGACAGCGGCACGCGGTCCTGCGGCCGCATGGGGCCCGCCATCGACGGCTCGACCGTCGCCATGTCCAGTTCCAGCGTGTCGGTGAAGACCGGATCGGCGGCCTTGCTGGTGCGCCACAGGCCCTGTGCCTTGGCATATTTCTCCACCAGCGCGACGCGCCCAGCCTTGCGGGCGGTGTTCTTCAGATAACGCACCGTTTCGCCGTCTATGGGAAAGAAGCCGCAGGTAGCGCCATATTCCGGCGCCATGTTGCCGATGGTAGCGCGATCTTCCAGGCTCATGGCATCCAGGCCAGGACCGAAGAACTCCACGAACTTGCCCACCACGCCCTTTTTGCGCAGCATCTGGGTGACCGTCAGCACCAGATCCGTGGCCGTGACGCCCGCGCGCAGCTTGCCGGTCAGCCTGAAGCCCACGATCTCCGGAATCAGCATCGAAATGGGCTGGCCCAGCATCGCCGCCTCTGCCTCGATGCCGCCAACGCCCCATCCCAGAACGGCCAGGCCATTGATCATGGTGGTGTGACTGTCGGTGCCCACCACCGTGTCGGGGAAGGCGAACTCCTCGTTCTTTCCGGTCTTGGCGTTCCTGGCCTTGCGGGTCCACACCGTCCCGGCAAGGTATTCCAGGTTGACCTGGTGGCAGATGCCGGTGCCGGGCGGCACGACGCGGAAATTGGCGAAGGCCTGCTGGCCCCAGCGCAGAAAGCGGTAACGTTCGCCGTTGCGCTGATACTCGATGGCGACGTTCTTCTTGAAGCTGTCGGCGCGGCCGAAATTGTCGACCATCACGCTGTGGTCGATGACCAGATCCACCTCGGCCAGCGGATTGATCTTCTCCGGATTGCCGCCCAGATTCTTCATCGCATCGCGCATGGCAGCGAGGTCGACCACGGCGGGCACACCCGTCAGGTCCTGCATCAGGACGCGCGCGGGCCGGAAAGCGATCTCGCGGTCCGAGGTGCGGGTCTTGGCCCACGCTGCCACGGCCGTGATGTCGTCCCTGGTGACGGTCTGGCCGTCTTCATGGCGCAGCAGATTTTCCAGCAGCACCCGCATCGAATAGGGGAGCCTGGAAATCCCCTTCAGGCCGTTCTTCTCCGCCTGCGGCAGGCTGAAATAGGTGTAGGACCTGCCACCGACCTTGAGGGTCTTGCGGCACCTGAAACTGTCGAGGCTCTGGGTCACGGGCCCGTCCTTCTGCTGGATGGAGTGGGACCGGATTTAGTCATATTCACGGCCAAATGAAAGCCATCGCGGCTCGCGGCCGGCAAATTTCCGCACCGCGCCTCGGGCCGAGGTCCGCAAACCCCTTTAACGCGCCGCAATGATGCGGCGCCGGCCGGCCCACTCTTGCCTGAAAGGGCTAAAAATTGCCCAATTGAACCCGCAGGATGCAATCAAAGAGGATCTGGTTGGGACACGCATTTGCCGGCCGGATGGCGGAAGAAAGCCGCCAGTGGACAGAGTGACATACATTCGCACCATCACCGCCGTGTTCCTGTTTGCGGCTATGCCGGCCGCTTGGGCACAGCCCGAGGGGCCGCCTGGCATCAATCCCTATACCAATCCGATGGCGGCCAGGCTGTCGGCGGAACGGATGGGCGATGTGCGCCCGGGCGTTTACAGCGCCAGCGACGGCACCATAGT
>DASTRG010000083.1:0-4225 GCA_035761325.1 Rhizomicrobium sp.
GCGCGCCACCTCGCGGTTCCATTCGAATTCGTTGGCCCGCTGCACGTCGCCGATCAGGTCGCCGCGCGTGATCGTCAGCGCCGAATAGTCGCGCCATTTGGTGGGGTAGCCGATCTTGGGCGTGAACAGGTGCAGCTTCTCCAGCGCCTTCTCGCGCGTGGCCGGGCTCATCCAGTCAAGGGTCCTGATGTCGGCCTCATAGGCCTTGAGCAGGTTCGCGACCAGTTCGTCCGCCTTGGCCTTGGCCTCGGGCGGGAAGTAGCGGGCGACATAGAGCTTGCCCAGCGCCTCGCCGATCAGGTTGTCCAGCAGGTGCACCCCGCGGGTCTTGCGGTCGAGCTGCTGGGTGCGCCCGCCCAGCACCGTGCCGTAGAAACTGAAGGACAGATCGTCGAACCGCTTTGGCAGGTAGGCCGCGAAGGTGTGCAGGTAATGCACCACCAGATAGTCGCGCCAGGTCGAGACCGGCGTGTTCTTGAAGATGGTGCCCAGCGGGCCGAAGGCGGTCTTCTCGGCCACGATCACCTGGCGTTCGCTGCCGTCGGGCCTGGTCATCGGGATGTGGGTTTCTGCCAGGAAGGCGTCCCAGTCAAAGTCCGGCGCCAGCGCCTTCAGGGCCGAGACCGGCATGGGATTGTAGATCTTGTCGGCGTCGCGGCGGTCGGCGCGCGTCCACTGCACCTTGGCGATCTCGGTCTCCAGCGCCAGGATGCGGCCGGCGCGCGCGGCGGCATCGTCCATGCCCGCCAGGGTCAGCATGTCGGTGAGGTATTTACGATAGGCGTCGCGCGTCCTGACCAGCGCCGGGTCGTTTTTCAGGTAATAGTCGCGGTCGGGCATGCCCAGTCCCGACTGCATCAGGTTGACCGAATAATTGTCGGGATGCTTGTCGTCGACGCCGACGCCGATGCCATAAATGCTCTGTGTGGACAGCCTGACGGAAGCCATGGCCCTGGCCACGTCGGCGTGGGTCTTCAGGCCCTCCAGGTAATCCAGGTCGGCCTGCACCGGCTTGAGACCGGCCGCCTCGATCGCAGCGGTGTCCTCGAAGGCGTCATAGAGATCGCGCAGCTTCCTTTCTTCCACCGTGAGCCGGCTTTCCGGCGTCTTCTCGAGATCGGAGACGATGGTCTTAAGGCGATCCTCGGACAGTATCTGCAGGTCCTGGAACGAGCCGGTGGAAGAACGGTCCGGCGGGATCTGCGCCGTCTTCAGCCAGCTGCCGTTCACGTAATCGAAAAAATTTTCGCCCGGCGCCACGCTTCTGTCCATGGCCGAAAGGTCGATGCCCCACTTGCCAAGTTTGGGCTGGGCTTGTGCCGAGGCCGGCGCGCCGGCTGCCAGGCCGATTGCCAGGCCGCCCATGAGGGCGCCGCACAGAAAGGCACGAAGGGGACGTCGTGACATGAAGCTCTCCGGGGGAATGAACGGGATGGGCGGGCAAGCTTAAGGGGCCGGAGCTGGTTTTTCCACATTCTCCGCCTTCTGGATCACAAGGCCCGGGGTTACGTACTCGCCTTGCGGATCGCGGGCCAGCGAGATGGTCGCCATTACCCCGGGCGAGACGTCGTCTGCCTTGCCCATGCTGAGGGCCATGACCGGCGTGCCCTCAGGCACGGCGATGGCGGCTGTGCCCGTGCAGGACAGCGGGCTGGCGATAAGGGGCGGGCTGGCGCGCCCGGTGCACACGCCGCCGCTTTCGGCCGCGCCGCGATAACGGAGCGTGAAGCCCGAGGCCGAGGCCTGGGTAACCGTGCCGTTGACCATGGTGCGGCCGCCTTCCGTGAAGCGCCCCTCGCCGGTGCCGGTCAATCCCGGCGGGTAAAGGAAGACCTCCTGCGCCGTCAGGCGGCCGTTATTGTCGCTCGCCGCCGCGCCGGCATAACCGCCCTGCTTGAGGTCGGACAATGCGGCCGGCACCGCGACGGCATAGCGCGTCTGCGGCAGCACCGAGACATCGATGGGTTGACCGGACGCGGGCAGGCCGGCCGGCGCGTTGCCGGCGGCGTTGCCCGGCTGTGGTTCCAGCCTCAGCACCTTGCCGTCAAATTCCAGGACCTTCGCCTTGATGCGCGGCACCGGCTGCGCAAACGCACAGGAAGCCAGTCCGCAGGACAGGGGCCCAGAAAACAGCGGCGCCGCAGCACAAAGCACCGCGGCGCCACCGATCCATGCGCGAACGATCCGGTTCACTGCGGCTTCTGGAATTTCAGAACCATCTGGTCGGTGTGGCCGCGAATGTCGGATTCAAATACCCGCTCGCTGTGATTGTCGGCGGGATTGGCCAGGGCGCTGCTCTCGTCCGCCAGCTTGAACCCGGCCGCCTCGACTTCCCGCTTCACCGTGGATTCCTTGATACGGTGCAGTTTCTCGGTGACGTCATCGGCGGCGTCCTCGGCCGCGCGGTGGTCGACGATGACGTAGTAGCCACCGGGCTTGAGGGCGGCATAGATCGCCTTGTTCACCTTGGCGATATCGGTGTCATAGGCCTTGTTGTGCATGTCGTGATAGTTCAGCGATGTCCAAACCACGTCCGCCTTCTGCGGTGTCGTGAAATCCGCCAGCGGCGCGTGGATGACACTCAGGTCGGGATAGGCCTGCTTCAGGTCGGCCAACTGGTTGTCCGGGTCCTTGCCCTGGCTTTTCAGCCGCGCATCGTACTGGGTGCCGAAATAGGCGTAGACATGGCCACCCGGCTCCACGGCCTTGGCGAAGATGCGGGTGAAGTAGCCCCCACCGGGCAGCAGGTCGACGACCACCTTGCCTGGCGTGATGCCGGCAAAGGCCAGCATCTCGGCGGGCTTGCGGTTCTCGTCGCGGGCCTTGTCGGCGTCAGGCCGCGCCGGGTCGGCCACGGCTTCCTTCATCTTGGCCGTGACGGTGGCGGCCGGGGCCGATGCTGCGGATGCGGCAAGGAGTGCGGCCCCCGCCAAAAGCAGGCTGATGTGTTTCATGTTCCCACTCCCTCTGGTTGGATCAATGGCTTCTTGTACTTCGGAAATGCGGCTGCAAGCCTAGCGCATTCGGCGGCGCCTGCGAAAGCTCAGTCCGGCACTTCGATGGGGTAGCCGCCGTCCTGCTTGGAAGCATGGATCACCAGCGAACTTTTGACGCTGACCACGTTCTTCTCGGCCGTCAGGGTGTCGGTAATGAAGGACTGAAAGGCCGACAGGTCGGTCGCGACACACTTGAGCAGGAAGTCCACCTCGCCCGAGAGCATGTAGCACTCGCGGACCTGCGGCCAGCGGCGGGCGCTTTCCTCGAATGCCTTCAAGTCGGCATCCTTCTGGCCGGCCAGCCCGACGAACACGAAACCGGTAACCTCGAAGCCGAGCAGCTTGCCGTCCAGTTCAGCATGGTAGCCACGAATAAAGCCCGCCTTTTCCAGGGCGCGGATGCGCCTGAGGCACGGTGGCGCGGTAATTCCCGCCCGGCGGGAAAGCTCGACGTTGGTGACACGGCCATCGGTCTGAAGTTCGCTGAGAATGCGAAAATCGATCGAATCCAGTTTGCGGCGGTCCAAGAAATGTCCGGGTAATAAAGCCAGCCGTTTATACCGCCGCGGGCAGCGCACGCGCAATAATATTTCTCGAACCGGTCCGAAAGCCACCCCGGCCGCCGTTCCAGGGCTTCTTTCTGACCTTATGCACCGGCATTAATTTCCGACCCGCTTGATTTTGGCGGCCCCTATTCCGATATGACATGCCCAGACCCGCAAAAGCCGCAGAGCCTGTCCATGGTCGTCGAGCCGCCGAAGAACTTCGATAAGAACGCCCATTCCAAGGTCGTAGTCCTGGGCAGCGGTCCGGCCGGTTGCACCGCCGCCATCTATGCCGCGCGCGCCATGCTGGAACCCACCCTGATCGCCGGGCTGCAGCCGGGTGGCCAGCTGACCATCACCACCGAGGTCGAGAACTATCCCGGCTTTGCCGAGGCCATCCAGGGCCCATGGCTGATGGACCAGATGCAGGAGCAGGCCCGCGCGCTGGGCACAAAATTCATCAGCGACACGATCGCGCGGGTGGACCTGTCGCGCCGGCCGTTCACACTGACGGGGGACAGCGGCGACATCTATACCTGTGACACGCTGGTCATCGCCACCGGCGCCAGCGCCAACTGGCTGGGCCTTCCCAGCGAGAACCAGTTCCAGGGCTTTGGCGTGTCGGCTTGCGCCACCTGCGATGGCTTTTTCTACCGCGGCAAGCGCGTGGCCGTGGTCGGCGGC
>DASTRG010000084.1:0-2632 GCA_035761325.1 Rhizomicrobium sp.
GCGGTGTCGAGAACCTGCCCGGCTGGATGACCACCATCCTGGCACGCATCTGCCTGGACATGCTGCGCGCCAGGAAGACGCGGCGCGAAGAACCCACGCCGCCGGAAGAGGTGCTAACCGCGATCCAGAACGATCCCCTGCGCGAGCGCGAGCTGGCGGACTCCGTCGGCGTCGCGCTGCTGGTGGTGCTGGAGGCGCTGGAGCCGGCCGAGCGCATCGTCTTTGTCCTGCGCGACATGTTCGACCTGCCCTTCGAGCAGATCGCCCCCATCGTCGGCCGCTCCAATGACGCCACCCGCCAGCTTGCCAGCCGCGCGCGCAAGCGCGTGCGTGGCGTGCCGCGCGATCGAACCGCCAGCGCCGCGCGCACGGCGGTCGAAGCGTTCCTGGCGGCGTCGCGCGAGGGGGACTTCGAAGGCTTGCTGGCGGTTCTGGACCCGCAGGTGGTGGCGCGCTGCGACGCTGCGGCGGCACGGCTGGGCCCGGCGATGGTCAGCGGGGCACCGGAGGTGGCGAAATTCTTCATGGGCCGGGCGCAGACGGCGCGCGCCGTCCTGGTGGACGGCCGGGTCGGCGTCGCGGTGGCGCCGATGGGCCGGCTGTTTCTGGTGTTCGACGTCACCATCCGCGATGGCCGCATCGCCGCGCTGGACATCATCGCCGATCCCGCGCGCCTGTCCGGTTTCAACCTGGCGCTGCTGCCGGAACCGAGGCTCTAGAAAAAGCTCACCGGATCGACATCCACGGCCACGCGAACGGCGGACGGCACCTTCACCAGCGCCAGCCAGGCTTTCAGATACGCCTGCACGTCCACCGATTTTGCTGCCTGCACCAAGAGCCGCTCGCGGGTCTGGCCGCGCAGCAGGGCATAGAAGGCCGGTGTCGGGCCCCAAACTTTCACGTCGATGGCAGCGGGCGCGGCCTTGCCCAGCATGCGCGCGACCGCGCGCACCTGTTCGCCATCGGCGCCCGACACCACCAGCGCCACCAGCCGCCCGAAAGGTGGGGCGGCAGCCGCCTCGCGAAACATGCGTTCCTGTTCATAGAACCCGTCACGGTCGCCGCTCGCCAGCGCCTGCATCACCGCGTCCTCGGGATTGCGGGTCTGCAGCAGCACCACTCCCGGCTTCTCGGCGCGCCCGGCGCGGCCCGCCACCTGGTGCAAAAGCTGGAAGGTGCGCTCGCGCGCGCGCACATCGCCGTCGCTGCCGCCCAGATCGGCATCGACCACCCCCACCAGCGTCAGTTGCGGGAAATGATGGCCCTTGGCCACGATCTGGGTGCCGATCAGCACGTCGATCTCGCGCTTCATCATGGCGCGAATGGCGGCTTGGGTTTCGGCGGGCCCGTGCAGCGTGTCGGACGAGGCGATAGCATAGCGCGCGTTCGGGAAGAATTGTGCGAACTCCTCGGCCACCCGCTCCACGCCCGGACCGCAGGGGATCAGCGCGCCGCTCTCATGACATTCGGGACAATCCGACGGGGTGGGAATTTCGTAACCGCATTGATGACAGGCAAGGCGGCGGCGGTATTTGTGCTCCACCAGCCAGGACGAGCAATGCGGACAGGTGAATTTATGTCCGCACGCTTCGCACAGGGTCAGCGGCGCATAGCCGCGCCGGTTCAGGAACAGCATCGCCTGTTCGCCGGCGGCCAGCGTCTTTTCAAGTGCCGCGCGCAGCGGTGGCGACAGCCATTGTCCGCGCACCTCGGCGTCGGGACCATCGCGTTCGTTCCGCATGTCGATCAGCTTCACCTGCGGAAGCTCGGCAATGCCGTGCCGTCCGCGCAGCACCAGATGGCGATAGCGCCCGCCCGTGGCGTTGACGAAACTTTCCAGCGACGGCGTGGCCGATGCCAGCACGACCGGGCAGCCTTCGATCCGCGCGCGCACCACCGCCATGTCACGGGCATGATAGATGGCGCCGTCCTGCTGCTTGAAAGCCTGTTCGTGTTCCTCGTCCACCACGATCAAGCCCAGCTCGGGGAAGGGCAGGAACAGGGAAGACCGCGCACCCACCACAACTCGCGCCTCACCCTTCATCACCGCGCGCCAGGTGCGCCGCCGTTCCTTCTGCGACAGGTCGCTGTGCCACTCGGCGGGCCGCGCCCCGAAGCGGCGCGCGAAGCGGTCCAGGAACTGCACCGTCAGCGCGATCTCGGGCAACAGGATCAGCACCTGTTTTCCGGCCTTCAGCGCCGCGGCCACAGCCTCGAAATAGACTTCGGTCTTGCCCGATCCGGTCACCCCATCCAGCAGATGCGCTGCGAAGCCGCCTGCGGCAGCCGCGCGCAGGATATTTGCCGCCTGTTCCTGATCGGCGTTCAGTGCGGGCGCGGCGAAATCCGGATCGGGCGTGGCAAAGGGTGCGAACTCCGGCAGTTCGGTCGCCACCAGCGCGCCGTGCTGGATCAACCCGCGGACCACAGCCGCCGACACATTGGCCTCCTCGGCCAGGCCGGGCACGCTGCGGGCCAGCCCGTCGGCGGCCACATCCAGTACCCGCTTTCGCGCCTCCGACAGGCGGTTTGGCACCACCTCGCCTCTCACATAGGCGATACGCCTGGCTTCGGGTTCGAAGGCGCTTCGGCTCCTCAGCGCCATGGCCAGGATCGCGCCGGGGGGATTGAG
>DASTRG010000085.1:0-6149 GCA_035761325.1 Rhizomicrobium sp.
GGGAGGCCAAAATGTCGAAAAGGCATGCTGCTCTCAAGCGCAAAAATGAAAAAAACCGTCGCCGCTAACAGCTATGCGCGCGGCACAGGCAAAAGCTGGAGATATTTAAGGGGACTATTGGGGCCGCGGGACCGAAGGACCTGTGGGCACCGGCACGGATGGCCCCACGGGCTTGGGCGCCGGTGTCGGTGTGGAGGTCACCGGTGCCGAATCAAGAATCGACGTTTCATTCCGCCCGTGCAGCGCCACCAGATTGAGGGCGATGCAGGTCGCAAAGAACAGGAAACCCAGGATGGCGGTCGTGCGGCTCAGCGTGTCCGCCGCGCCGCGAGGGGTAAAAAGCCCACCCATGCCACCGCCGCCGCCGATGCCCAGCGCGCCGCCTTCGGAGCGCTGCAGCAGGACGAAAACGATCAACGCAATGGCGATCACCAGTTCGGCGAAGAGCAGCAGGGTTTGCATGGGCCAAAGCCTTGGTAAGAGAGGGTATTTGTTCGGCGGGCTCTTTACGGCATTTGCACCGCTTTGGGAAGTTCCGGTGGATGGACGTAATTTCCCTGCCGAAATAGGGCCTTTTAGCGGAAAATTCCCCGCCGGACCTGACATGAAGCGTCTTGCGCCGCGAACCGCGTCGGCGAACTGGGCTGGGTCTGGCCCCGGGCGCGGCTGCAGACAGTGTTCCCGGTGCCACCCCACCGGAACTGATCTGGGCGTTTCAGCTCGCCAGGGCCTGGGCTGTTTGGCGGGCCCGGATCAGTGCCACGGTGGCATCGATTTCGCTGATCTGCTCGGCCGGTGTTTTCTCAGGATGGAAGATCAGGTGCATGCTGAGGGCCGCGTGGCCCAGAAGGTGCATGGAGGCGTTGCGGTCAACGCCCATGTTCAGCCCTTCCGCCGCAGCCAGGATGGACTCGCACCATTCGACGGCGGGGTGAAATTCGGTGTCGCGGCAGCGCTGCCCGATCGTGCGCGCCAGCCCGATCAGCTTGTCCAGATCTGATGGCGAAGCGCCCGGGCCGGGGCGCTGCTGTTCCTGCAACAGCCGCCACAGGACGCAAATCTGGAAACTGTCGCGGCGCAGCTTCTCGCAATTCAGCTTTTCGCGCGCCTGCTTCAGTTCCCCCTCAAGCCGGCGGACCACCACATCGTCGCTGAGCTTTTCCTTGGCTTTCATGCGAAGCGAGTTTGGCGGATCGAACAGCTCGGCATTGCCGGGTCGCGCGTCGTCGCGGCGGCGGTCGGGGCCAACATATTCGGTCGTGATGACAAAGCCCTTTCGCCGCTCGATATGGGCCTCAATACGGCTGCCCAGCACGGCGGTGGAGAATGGCCGCAAAAGCAGATCGTCGGCGCCGCTGGAGACAACCCGATTGATCAGCGCGCTCGACTTGTCCCAGGAGGTGACGATGATCACGATGAAGGGATTGGCGCAGGCGCCGCCCTGTCGCAAATCCTGGATGGTCCTGCACAGCTCCGCCCCCCCTTCATCCGCCTCGCAAAGCGCGATATCCGGCTGATTTCTCTGGATGGCCTCCACGAAGGCATCCACAGTGGAGACGTTGACCGTACGGCGAAAGCCCAGGGCATAAAGCGCCGCCCGGGTTGCAGCCCTGTTGGCGGGCACCGGGTCGTAAATCAGCACATCGACACTGTCGTAAGACAGCCTACCCATTACCCACACACTCTTTTTCTCTGCGGCAGGATGGCGTCTGCCTTGTTAACAAAGGGTCGAGTGACGTGGTTAAGGGCAATGAAATAGGTTCAGTCGTAAACCTTTATGCTTCGAATTATGGCCTCGAATTCCGCCGCATTCAGGCTGGCGCCACCCACCAGCGCCCCGCCGACTTCAGGCAGGTTAAGGATCTGTGCCGCGTTGGATGGCTTGACGGAGCCGCCGTAGAGGATGCGAATCTCCCTTGCTCCCTCGCCGAAGCGGCGCAGCAGGCAGGCGCGAATATGTGCGTGCATGGCGGCGATGTCCCCGTCACTGGGCGTGCGCCCTGTGCCGATGGCCCAGACCGGTTCATAGGCGACCGCCGTATTCCAGGGCGTGACCCCATCGGGCAGGCTGGCATCGAGCTGGCTTCCGCAGACATGATTGGCGGTGCCGGCGTCGCGCTGGGCGCTGGTCTCGCCGACACAGACGACCGCCAGAAGGCCCGCCCGCCACGCCGCCGCCGCCTTGGCCGCGACATCGGCATCGGTCTCGCCGTGAAACTGGCGACGCTCGGAATGGCCCACTATGACGGCGGAGGCACCGGCGTCCTTGAACATTTCGGCCGACATATCGCCAGTGAAGGCGCCGGAGGCGCGCTGATGGCAATCCTGCGCCCCGATGGCAAAAGCGCCGTCCACCTGCTCGACCGCCCTGGCTATGAGTGTAGCCGGCGGACATACCAGCACATCGCAGGCGACCGGGCCGCCGGCCAGCCTGGCCTTCAGCGCCGCCAGTTGGGCCAGGTCGGCCCCCAGCCCGTTCATCTTCCAGTTTCCCGCCACCAGCGGACGCATCATAACCTCTTGAAATTACCGCATTTCAACGCCAAGCCCGACCGGCAATCGCGGCTTGCTCCCGCGAGGTCCCCTCCCTATCATCCGGCGCCTTTCGGCGCCACCTGAGCAGCAAACGGACTTATCACATGATTCAATGGATGCACGCCCTGTCCAAGTCCTGGGTGGCGACCCTTTTGATGGGCGGTCTTTCCCTGAGTTTCGTGCTGTGGGGCATCGGCGACATCTTCCAAGGCGGCATCGGCACTTCCGTGGCGGTGGTTGGCAGTACCGAAATAAGCCAGAACGCCTTCAGCCGCGCCTACCGCAATCTCGTGCGCAATCAGGGCGCCCAGATGGGCACCGACATAACGCCGGAAATGGCGCAGAAGATGGGTCTGGGCCAGGTGGCGCTACAGCAGATGATCAGCCGCACGGCATTGGACAATGCGGCGGCCGATCTTGGCCTGACCACCTCTGATGCAGCGGTCGCCGAAGAAGTGCGCACCATGAGCGCCTTTCGCGGCGCCTCCGGCCAGTTCGACCGCGCCACATTCCAGCAGGCGATCCAGAATGCCGGTTATACCGAGCAACAGTTTCTCGATGAACTGCGCCAGGACAAAACCCGTACCCAGTTGACCGACGCGGTGGAGTCCAACTTCATACTGCCGGCTGCCTACGCTGAAGGACTGTTCCTCTACATCAACGAGCGGCGCGCTGCCGACTATGTCGTACTCCCGCCCGATGCGGCAGGCACGATTGCCCCACCCAGCGACAAGCAGCTGGAGGAGTATGTGAAAGCCAATGCAGCGCGCTATTCGACACCGGAATATCGCGCCGCCGATTATGCGGTGATCGGTCCGGCAGACGTATCGGGCCAGATCACTGTCACCGACGCCCAGATCAAGCAGCAATATGAAGCGATGAAGGACACCTATGTGGTGCCCGAAAAGCGCGATGTGCAGCAGATCGAGTTCAAGACCGAGGCCGAAGCAAAAGCCGCACGCCAGAAGATCGATTCCGGCACCAGCTTCGACCAACTGGCGGCGCAGCGGGGCCTCAAGCCCGCCGACATCTCGCTGGGCACGCTGACTGAAACAGGCATACCCGATCCGGCACGCGCCAAGGCGATCTTCGCGTTGCCGCTGAATCAGGTCAGCCAGCCGCTCAAGACCGCCTTCGGAAGCTGGGTGCTGGCGCGCGTCACGAAGATCGAGGCCGGTTCAAGCCGCACCCTGGAAGAAGCCACACCGGAAATCCGCAAGACCCTGCAGGATCAGCTTGCCCAGGCCAAGCTGGTGGATGCAGTCAATGCCTATTCGGACGCGCGCAACAGCGGCGACGATCTGGCGGAGGCGGCGAAGAAGGCGGGCATGCGGGTGGAGCATCTCAAGGCCGTGGATTCGGGGGGGATGGCGCCGGACGGGACGCGCAGCAGTGCCCCCGCCGATCCCGAATTCCTCACCGCGCTGTTCGCAGCCGATGTGGGCGAGGATGGCGATCCGTTCAATACCAAGCTGGGCAACTATTACGTCATCCATGTCAACGGCGTGACACCGCCGAAGCTCAAGCCGCTGGACCAGGTGCGTGATGGCGCCTTGGCCACCTGGACCGCCGAACAGCGCAGTAAAATACTCTCCGAAAAGGCCAAGGCACTGGCCGCGCAGGTCACCAAAGACAAGTCGCTTGACGGCGTGGCCAAGCAACTTGGCGCATCGGTGCAGCACAGCCCGGCGCTATCGCGCCAAACCAACGATGCGGTATTCTCTGCCAGCCTGGTGCAGGAGCTGTTCAACGCGCCGCCCGGCGGTGTGGTGTGGGGTCCCGAAGGCATGACGGGCAATTTCGTTATCGCCCGGGTCAGCGGCATCGTCCATCCGCCGGTAAATCCCAACGATCCAGGCTATGCCCAGGGCGCCGCGCAGCTTTCGCGCGCGGTTGCGAGTGACTTCACCATCTCGCTGGCAAATGCCGCACGTGAGCGCCAGGGGGTGAAGGTGAACCAGCAGCTGGTGAACTCCACCATAGGCTCGGGCGGCTATTGAGATGATCGAGCCTGCGTTCGACGGCTTCCAGCCCGGCTACGCGGCGGGCCGTCCCCAGTTGGTTTTTACCCGGCTGGTGGCGGACATGGAGACGCCAGTCAGCGCCTTCCTGAAACTTGCGGAAGGCCGGGAAAATGCATTTCTGCTGGAAAGCGTCCAGGGCGGTGAAGCCCGGGGGCGCTATTCCATCATCGGGCTTAAGCCGGACCTGATCTGGCGCTGCCGCTCCGGCGTGGCCGAGATAAACCGCGCTGCGCTGGCGAGCGATGCCTTCACACCGGAAACCGCAAAGCCGCTTGAGAGTCTCCGCACCCTTGCCCGCGAGATCCGCATCGAGGTACCCCGCGGTTTACCGCCCATGGCCGCCGGGCTGTTCGGATATCTGGGCTATGACATGGCCCGTGAGGTTGAGCATCTGCCCAACCCCCCGCCGGACACGCTGGGCCTGCCCGACGCCATCCTGCTGCGGCCCACAATCACTGCGATCTTTGACGGCGTGAAGGACGAAATCGTGCTGGTCACGCCGGTCTGGCCGGATGCGAAGGTCGAAGCCAAGGCAGCCTATGCGCGTGCCGCGGCGCGGCTGGAAGACGCCGTGGCCGACCTGGAAAAGCCCGCGCCGCCCATGCCGCCCGCGCCCGGACACCTGCCGACGGGCGTGGCGGTCGAATCCAACATGACCAGGGACGAATATTTCGACGTGGTCCGCCGCGCGAAGGAATACATCGCCGCCGGCGACGTGTTTCAGGTCGTGCCCAGCCAGCGCTTCCGCCGTCCGTTCACCCTGCCGCCGTTCTCGCTCTATCGCGCGCTGCGCCGCCTGAACCCGTCGCCCTACCTGTACTACTTGTCCATGCCCGGCTTTCAAATCGTGGGGTCCAGCCCCGAGGTGCTGGTGCGCCTGCGCGACGGCAAGGTCACCATCCGCCCGATCGCGGGCACCCGCTGGAGGGGCAAGACCGTCGAAGAAGACAAGGCCCTGGCCGAGGATCTGATCAACGATCCGAAGGAACGGGCCGAGCACCTGATGCTGGTCGACCTGGGCCGCAACGATGTGGGCCGGGTGTCGAAGGTCGGCGCCGTCAAGGTGACGGACAGCTTCTTCATCGAACGCTACAGTCACGTGATGCATCTGGTGTCGAATGTGGAAGGCGACATCCGCGAGGGGTTGGACGCGGTGGACGCCCTGGCGGCGGGCCTGCCCGCAGGCACGCTGACGGGCGCGCCGAAAATCCGCGCCATGGAAATCATCGACGAGTTCGAGAAGGAAAAGCGCGGCGCCACCTATGCCGGCGCGGTGGGATATTTCGCCGCCGACGGCTCAATGGACACCTGCATCGTGCTGCGCACCGCGCTGGTCAAAGATGGTACCATGTATGTACAGGCCGGCGGCGGCGTGGTCTCTGACAGCCAGCCCGAAGCGGAGTACCAGGAGACCGTCAACAAGTCCCGCGCCCTGTTTGCGGCGGCGGAAGAGGCCGTGCGCTTCGCCAGCACCGCGAACAGGGGTCAATAGTCAGCGCGCCGCCAGATCGACCTGCCGCGCAGCCTTCATCTTTATTGCCTCGTCCAGCGGGACCAGCGTCACGCCGTGGTCTTTCTTCAACCAGTCCG
>DASTRG010000086.1:0-5055 GCA_035761325.1 Rhizomicrobium sp.
CGCGGCGGTCTCGTCCGGCTCGGGAACCGCGCCGTTTTCGCCGATGAGGAATGGCGGAAGCCGGAACAGGCGCGCGGCGTAGATCCCGGCGCCGTCGCGCGACACCGCACGGCCCGAGCGCGGCGAAACATAGGCCAGATCGGCGGTGCCGCCCGTGGCGGCACATTCCGACAGGTCAAGCCCGAAGCCCAGCGCCTCCAGCAGCCCCGCTTCCCAGCGCACATAGAGCGGCAGCCAGTGGGCAGCGTTCTGTGACACCATCGCATCCAGCAGTACCACGCCCGCGTCATGCACATGGGCGTGTGCTTCGCGTTCGGGCAGCGCGGCGCAGGAAACGGCGGTGAAAGCGTTGAGACCGGTCAGCCCTTCACGGCTTTCCATCAGATCGCCGGCGCGGGCCTGCGCCAGCTCGCAGGTGAAGCTGCCCAGATGTTCTTCCAGGCGCGCGCGCCAATGGACATGGACGGAATTGCCGGGCTGCAAGGTCGGCTTGACCCGGCGCGAGGCCCCACCGCGCACCAGGCCCAGATGATGGCCATGCTCGCGGGTCAACAGTTCCAGGATCGCGCCGGTTTCACCATGGGCACGGGAAGACAGCACGATGGCGGTATCCGACCATTCCATGGATTTATTGGCCCCCCTCTGCCCGCCTCCGCGGGCAAGCCCGCAGGCGGGCATCTCCCCCCACCTGGCGCTTCGCGCCGCGGGCGGCGAAAGCTGGTGGGCGCGGATGGTCGCGACGCGAAGTGAGGCCGATCCTTGCGAAAGGTCCAGTGGACCTTTCGTCGGCTGAACGGCGCTCGGGGTTATTCATTTGGAAAATCCAGGCCGATTTCCCTGTAATGCTCGGACTTTTCCGCCCAGTCCTCGCGCACCTTCACGAACAGGAACAGGTGAACGCGCCGGCCCAGCAATTCCTCCAGCTCGGTGCGCGCCAGTTCACCGATCTTCTTGATGCTGGCGCCGCCCTTGCCCAGCACGATCGCCTTCTGGCCGTCGCGCTGGACATAGATCACCTGGTCGATGCGGACCGATCCGTCCTTGCGCTCCTCCCACTTCTCGGTCTCGACCGCGCTGGCGTAAGGTAGTTCGTCGTGCAGGCGCAGGTAAAGCTTCTCGCGGGTCACCTCCGCGGCCAGCAGGCGCAGCGGTATATCGGCGGCCTGGTCTTCCGGATAAAGCCACGGACCTTCGGGCATACGCGCCGCCACCCATTGGGCGACGTCGGCCACGCCCTCGCCCTTCAGGGCCGAGATCAGGAAGACATCCTCGAACACCGCCTCGGCGTGCAGCCTTTCCACCAGCGGGAGCAGATTTTCGCGCTTGAGGCCATCGATCTTGTTGAGCACCAGCGCCTTCTTCCTGGCGGGCGACTGTTTCAGGTTTTCCAGGATCGCCATGGTGTCGCGCGCGCCGGGACTGTTGTCGCGTCCGGTCATGTCGGCGGCGTCGACGATCAGAAGCACCGCATCGGCTTCCTCGGCGCCCGCCCAGGCCGAACTGACCATGGCGCGGTCGAGCCGCCGGCGGGGCCGGAAGATGCCCGGCGTGTCGACGAAGACGACCTGGGTTTCGCCCGCGATGGCGATGCCGCGCACCGGCATGCGGGTGGTCTGGACCTTGGGGCTGACGATGGCGACCTTTGTGCCGACCAGCGCGTTGATCAGCGTGGACTTGCCGGCATTGGGTGCACCGATGATCGCACAGAATCCGCAGCGCGTGGTCATGTCACGCCCGCCTCTGCCAGCAGCGCGGCGGCGGCGGCCTGTTCCGCCTCGCGCTTGGAGGCCCCCTCGCCTTGCGCCGGCGGATGGCCGGGAACCGTCACGGCGATGACGAAGCGGGGCGCATGATCGGGCCCCTCGCGCGAGATCAGGCTGTAAACCGGCGCGCCGCTTTCGCCGCGGCCGTGCCCCTGGCTCCATTCCTGAAGCCTGGTCTTGGCATCACGCTGGTCGGTGGCGATCTCGTCCAGCAGCGGCAGCCAGTGGCGTTCGATGAAGGCGCGCGCCACATCCAGGCCGCCATCCAGATAGAGCGCGGCGATAAGCGCCTCTATCGCGCTGCCCACGATGTTGCCGCGCGCCCGGCCGCCGTCATTGGCCAGTTCCGAGCGGGTCAGCACCAGCTGCGGCCACAGATCGATCGCCTCGCCGACCCGGGCGCAGGTTTCCCAGCGCACCAGCGCATGCAGGCGCCTGGTCAGCAGACCTTCCGGTTCTTCGGGATACAGAACATGCAGGCGTTCGGCGATCACCAACCCCAGCACCCGGTCGCCGAGAAACTCCAGGCGCTCGTTGGAGACACGGGTATCGGCACTGGCATGGGTCAGCGCGCGGCGCAAAAGCGCCGGATCGTCGAAGCGGTGACCCAGCCGGTCTTCCAGCGCGGTCATTTCACGCCAATCTTCATTTCACAAGAGAGAGAATGCGCGAATAGCGGATGGCGAAGGGCCACTTCCACACTTCCCAGATATGGGCGCTGCCGTCGGTGGAGAAGAAGCGGATCAGCGCCTTGCCTTCCAGGTTCTCGGCCGGCACATAGCCCACCGCCTGGCGGCTGTCGTCGGAATTATCGCGGTTGTCGCCCATCATGAAGTAATGGCCGGCGGGGACATAATAGGGCTCGGTATTGTCCAGCGGCCCGTCGGGATCGCGGTCCAGGGTCAGGTAGCTTTTGCCGTTCGGCAGCGTCTCGCGATACTGCGGCACATGGTGCTCGACGCCGTCGACGGTCTCGACATAATCCTGGACGCGCTGGCGCGGCACGATCCTGTCGTTGATGTAGAGCCGCCCGCCGATCATCTGGATTTTGTCGCCCGGCATGCCGATCAGGCGCTTGATGAAGTCGGTCCTGTTGTCTTGTGGAAACTTGAAGACGATCACGTCACCGCGTGTCGGCTTGAGGTCGGGAAACCGGTCATGCATCAGCGCGCCCAACGGCCCGCCGCCGAAGGGAAAGGTGTAGCGCGAATAGCCGTAGGAGAATTTCTCGACGAACAGGTAGTCGCCCACCAGCAGGGTCGCCTCCATCGAGGCGGAAGGAATGTTGAAGGGCTGGAACAGGAAAGTGCGGATGACGATGGCGATCAGGCCGGCATAGATGACCGTCTTGGCGAGTTCCCCCCAGGATTCGCCTTCCTTCTGCTTTGTTGCCATGCGCTCGCTGTCCGACATGCTTCTGAAATTCCGGGTTGCGGGGACAGAAACGGGCCGCGGCCGCCCCTGTCAAGGCGGCCCACAGTTAATCTTTGACGGCGGAGATGATGACGATGGCCTGGGCCAGGGGAAAATCGTCGGTGATGGTCAGGTCGATCTGGGCGCGACAGCCCGGCGGGACCATTTTTTCCAGTCTTTTCAATGCTCCGCCGGTCAGGCGCATGGTAGGCTTGCCGCCCGGAAGGTTGACCACCCCCATGTCGCGCCAGAACACGCCCTGGTTCAGCCCGGTCCCCAGCGCCTTGGCGCAGGCTTCCTTGGCGGCAAAGCGCTTGGCATAGCTGGCGGCGCGGGCGGCACGGCCATCGGATTTAGCCCGCTCGATATCGGTGAAAATTCGGGCGATGAAGCGCTCGCCGTGGCGTTCGATGGTCTTTTCGATACGGCGGATGTCGATCAGGTCCGAGCCAATGCCGAGGATCATGCGCCGATCGCCTCGCCGCGGCCGATGTCCATCAGGCGGCGCATCTCGCGGATGGAAGCGTCCAGTCCGACAAAGATCGCCTCGCCGATCAGGAAGTGGCCGATATTGAGTTCGACGATCTGCTGAATGGCGGCGATGGGACCGACATTATCGAAGGTCAGGCCATGACCGGCATGGACCTGAAGACCCAACCGCACGCCATGGGCCGCCGCATCGCGGATGCGGGCCAGTTCGACGGCACGGGCCGCGCCGGTGGCGTTGGCATAGGCACCGGTGTGCAGTTCGACGACGGGCGCGCCCAAGGCCTTTGCGGCATCAAGCTGCTCCTTCGCCGGCTCGACGAACATGGAAACCCGGATATTGGCCTTGCCGAGCGCGGCGACCAGCGGAGCGAGGCGGTTGTGCTGGCCCACGCAGTCGATGCCGCCCTCGGTGGTGCGCTCCTCGCGCTTCTCCGGGACAATGCAGGCGGCGTGCGGACGGTGGCGCAGGGCGATTTCCGCCATCTCGTCGGTCGCCGCCATTTCGAGATTCAGCGGTATGGACAGCACGGTGGACAGCGCCGCGATGTCGGCATCGCTGATGTGGCGGCGGTCCTCGCGCAGATGGGCGGTGATGCCGTCGGCCCCGGCAGCCTGGGCGAATTTGGCGGCGCGCACCGGATCGGGATTGTCGCCGCCGCGCGCGTTACGGACAGTGGCGACGTGATCGATGTTCACGCCCAGGCGAAGGTGGGTCATGCAAGCCCCCGGCTGCCAGGCTTGACGGCCTTGGTGCCGCGCAGGTGCGGCGGCAGGCGATCGGCGGGCCAGGCAGGCACTTTCCATTCCGCCAGCGCGATCAGCGGCACGCCCACCTTGGCCTTGCCGGCGCTGCGGTCGATCAGGCAGCAGGCGGCGACGACCTTGGCGCCGGTTTTTTTGATCGCGGCGATGCATTCGCGCGAGGAGACGCCGGTCGAGACGATGTCTTCCACCATCAGCACCTTCTGGCCCTTTTTCAGGGTGAAGTTGCGGCGCAGCTGAAACTCGCCGTCCACCCGCTCGACATACATGGCCGGCAGGCCCAGCTGGCGGCCCATCTCATAGCCGGGCACGATGCCGCCGATGGCGGGCGAGACGATGGCGGTGATCTCGTCCTTCACTTCCGCCTTCACTTTCGCGGCCAGCGCCTTGCACAGCTTGGCGGTGCGTTTGGCGTCCTGGAATACCAGCGCCTTCTGCAGAAACTTGTCGGAGTGCAAGCCGCTGGAGAGGATGAAATGGCCTTCCAAGAGCGCCCCAGACTTCTTGAACTCAGCTAAAACCTGATCAACCGTCATTGCTGCCTTCTTTTATTGGTCGCACGGGCGACGGCTCGCTCCGCTCGCCTGCCCGATGCTCCGTGCGCCGCATTTCTCGAATTCGTTGAGGA
>DASTRG010000087.1:0-6062 GCA_035761325.1 Rhizomicrobium sp.
CTTCGCGCTCAACTCGTTCATCAGCAACGTGCCGGTGATCGGCGATATACTTGCCTCAAAGAAGGGCGAGGGCATTTTTGGGGTGACCTATTCGCTCAGTGGGGATTCCGAGCATCCCGACATCAGCACCAATCCCCTGGCCATGCTGACGCCGGGCATCCTGCGCCGCATCTTCGAGGGGCATATTCCCACCGCCGCGAACGCGCCGTCCAACGCTCCCCAGGACGGGCAGGGCACCGCAAAGCCGAAAACGCCCGTTACCGATCCGCCGGCGCGCAAGCCTGGCGAAAAGCCGGCGAAATAGCCGTCAGCGCCGTCTGGCGAGCACGTGACGCTTCTTGCCGCTCGACAGCTTCAACACGCCGTCGGCATTGAGCGCCGATGCATCGACCGTCAGGCGCGGGTCGCTGACCGTGACATCGTTCAGCTTCAGGCCGTTGTTGGCAATGAGTTTGCGTGCCTCGGAGTTGGAGGCCGCCAGGCCCGCCGCCACCGTCAGGTTCAGGATTCCGTCCGGCAGGCTGACGCTGACGGTGGGAAGGCCTTCGGCGCTTGCGCCTTCCTCGAATGCGCGCCGCGCGGTCTCGGCCGCCGCCTGCGCGCTGTCGCGGCCATGCAGGATGGAGGTTGCCTCGGTCGCCAGTACCTTCTTGGCGTCGTTCAATTCGGCGCCCTGCAGCTTTTCCAGCCGCGCGATCTCCGATTCCGGCAGGTCGGTGAACAGCCGCAGGAATCGGCCGACATCGCCGTCCTCGGTGTTGCGCCAGAACTGCCAGTATTCGTAAGGGCTGACGCGATCGGCGTTCAGCCATACCGCGCCGGCAGCGGTCTTGCCCATCTTGGCGCCCGAGGCGGTGGTAATAAGCGGCGTGGTCAGGCCGAACAGTTGCACCTGTTCCATGCGCCGGCCCAGCTCGATGCCGGACACCACATTGCCCCACTGGTCGGAGCCGCTGGATTGCAGGCGGCAGCCATATCGCTTGTAGAGCTCCACGAAGTCATAGGCCTGCATGATCGAATAGTTGAATTCCAGGAAGGACAGCGGCTGCTCGCGGTCCAGGCGCAGTTTCACCGACTCCATGGTCAGCATGCGATTGACCGAGAAATGGCGCCCCACCTCGCGCAGGAAGGGGATGTATTCCAGCCTGTCCAGCCATTCGGCATTATCGACCAGGATGGCATCGCTGGGCCCGTCGCCGAATTTCAGCAGATGTCGGATGCCGGCCAGGATCGACTGCTTGTTGGCCTCGATGCGCTCATTGGACAGAAGCTGGCGCGTCTCGTCCTTGCCGCTGGGATCGCCCGCCTTTGTGGTGCCCCCGCCCATCAGCAGGATCGGCTTGTGCCCGGCCTGCTGCAGCCGGCGCAGGGTCATCAGCTGCACCAGCGATCCGACATGCAGGCTGTCGGCGGTGCAGTCGAATCCGATATAGGCGGTAACGCGCTCCGTGGCGAAAAGATGGTCCAGTTCTTCCCAGGGTTCGGAACAGGCGTAGTAAGCACCCCGGGCGACGAATGTGCGCAGGAAGTCGGAGCGGAAGGAAGGCGCGGCAGGCATGGTGTGTGATCCTCATGCTTCGACAGGCTCAGCATGAGGATGTTACATTGCCCTGACCCTGAGCCTGTCGAAGGGTGAGGGGAATAGCACGAATGGCGCAGATTCAAAAAGTCATCGGCCTCATGAGCGGTACCTCGCTGGATGGCGTGGACGCCGCCCTGCTGGAAACGGATGGCGAGGAGATTGCCCGTCCCGGTCCCAGCCTGACCATCCCCTATGACCCCGATACCAGAGCCCTGTTGCGCGCCGCGCTGGATGACGCGCGCGCGGCGGCGGCCCGTCGGGGTGAGGTGGTCGCCGGGCCGGTGCCCCTTCCTCCCGCGACCGTGGCCATCCGCAAGGCCGAACGGCATCTGACCGAAGCCCATGCGGCGGCGGTTGGGGCGCTGCTGGACCGGGCAGGGCTGGAATCGAAAGCCGTGGCGCTGATCGGCTTTCACGGCCAGACCATCCTGCACCGGCCCGAATGGCGCTGGACCTGGCAGATCGGCGACGGCGCGCTTCTGGCGCGGCTGACGGGTATCGATGTCGTCAACGATTTCCGCAGCGCCGACGTGGAGGCCGGTGGGCAGGGCGCGCCGTTGATGCCGCTCTATCATGCCGTTCTGGCGCGGCGGAGCGGGCTGCCGCAGCCCATCATCCTCGTCAACATAGGAGGCGTTGCGCAGGTCACATATGTGAATGGCGACACGATCCTCGCCTTCGACACCGGTCCCGGCAATGCGCCGGTTGACGACTGGATGCACGCCCATTCGGGTCGTCCGGTGGATGTGGATGGCGCCTTCGCCGCGACCGGCAAGGTTGATGAGGAAGCGCTGTCGGCGATGCTGGCCGATCCATTTTTCGCGCGCAAACCGCCCAAATCGCTGGATCGCATGGATTTCGGCATGGAGGCCGTGAAAGGGCTGTCGCCCGCCGACGGCGCCGCCACACTGACCGCATTCGCCGCCGCGTCACTGGCCGCGGCGCGCGCGCATTTTCCCGAACCTGCCGCGAACTGGATCGTCAGCGGCGGCGGCCGCCACAACAAGACCATGATGGCGATGCTGAAAGCGCGGGTGGACGCGCCGGTATTTTCCGCGGACGACGTCGGCTGGGACGGCGACGGTCTGGAGGCGCAGGGCTTCGCCTATCTGGCAATGCGCGCGAAGCTCGGCTTGCCCCTGTCGCTGCCTGCCACGACCGGCGTTGCTCGGCCGATGACGGGGGGCCGGTTCTGGAAGGCTTAACGGAGGCAAATCATGGATGTGAATGGCGCCTGTCACTGCGGGACGGTGAAATTTCGCGCCCGGCTGGTGGACGGATTGAACACCGCCCGCCGCTGCACCTGCAGCTATTGCCGGATGCGCGGCGCCGTCGCGGTTTCGGCGGAATTGGCCGGGCTGGAGATTTTGCAGGGCGCCGAAAGCCTGTCGCGCTACCGGTTCAACACCAAAACGGCCGAGCATTATTTCTGCTCCCGCTGCGGGATCTATACCCATCACCGCCGCCGCTCGACCCCCAACCAGTTCGGGGTCAATGTGGCGTGCCTGGAAGGTTGCAGTCCCTTCGACTTTGACGAGGTGCCGGTGATGGACGGCGCCAACCATCCCTCCGACACAGGCAAGTCGCGGGTTCTGGGCGTGTTGAGGTTTATTCGCGGTCGATGACCGGGTCACCCGGATAAGCCGGGTGACTGCGAGAGGGTCTAACGACCCTCTCTTGGCCTGCTCATCATGTTGGAGACATAGTCCTTCACCGTCTCCACCACGTCGGCTTCGTGCTTGTCGAAGAAGTGGTTGGCCCCTTCGATCTTCTGGTAGGTGATCTTTATGCCCTTCTGGGCGGTCAGCCGGTCGACCAGCTTCTGCACATCGGGCTCGGGCACCACATTGTCCCTGGTGCCATGCACGATCAGGCCCGAGGCGGGGCAGGGCGCCAGGAAGGCGAAATCATACATGCTGGCGGGCGGCGCGATGGAGACGAACCCCGTGATTTCGGGGCGGCGCATCAGCAGCTGCATGCCGATCCAGGCGCCGAAGCTGATGCCGCAGACCCAGACATGGCTGGGATTGGGATAAAGCGTGTTCATCCAGTCCAGCACGGCCGCGGCATCGCTGAGTTCGCCGGCGCCATTGTCGAAAGTGCCCTGGCTGCGCCCCACGCCGCGGAAGTTGAACCGCACCGTGGTGCAGCCCAGGCCGTGGAACATGTGAAACAGGTCGTAGACCAGGGGATTGTTCATCGTGCCCCCGAACTGGGGGTGGGGATGCAGGACCAGCGCCATGGGCGCGCCATTGGTCTTCTGCCGCTGATAGCGCGCTTCGATGCGGCCGGCCGAGCCGGGCAGGATGACATCAGGCATGGATTCTCGTTTTCCCCACCACAGCTATCTGCAACCAAAAAACTCGGAATCTCCGGCCGGGCGCGGCCACAAAAACCACATATTTTTCAATGATTTGCAGATAGGTTCAACAAAACGGCGCTAATACTTGACCAACTTACTCGGGAACTCTATATCCCACCTTACCGGGACATTCCTGGCCCCTCTCTACACCGGGAAGGGGGTGAAAAAGCAAGGAAAAACGCCCGTTTCGGGCCCGGCGGAAGAAGGAACAGCAGTCATGCGCCTGAGCACCAAGGGACGGTACGCGGTGATGGCAATGGCCGATCTGGCCGGAAATGCCGTGCAGCCGGACATCGCAGGGGGCGTCCGCCCCGTGGCCCTGGCCGACATCGCCGCCCGCCAGGATATCTCACTCTCTTATCTCGAGCAGCTTTTTGCCAAGCTGCGGCGCGGGGGCCTTGTTTCCAGCGTGCGCGGTCCCGGCGGCGGCTATCGGCTGTCACGTCCGGCCGGCGAGGTTCGGATCGCCGACATCATCATGGCGGTGGACGAACCGATCGCCGCCACGCGCTGCAAGACCGGCAGCACCAAGGGCTGCACCAAATCGGGCGCCCGCTGCGTGACCCATGACCTTTGGGAGGAGTTGGGCCAGCAGATCCACGTGTTTCTGTCTTCCGTCAGCCTGGCCGATGTCGTGGAGCGGCGCGTCCTGGGGCGTGCCCGGCCCTGCAATGATGTCGGCTTCGCCGACGGGGGCAATGATGTCGGCTTCGCCGACGGGGGCAACGATGTCGGCTTCGCCGACGGGGGCAACGGCATGCCCGCGAAGGACGAGACCGTCGCGGCCGAATAGTATCCAGCAGCAGAGCACCATGCATTATTGCGATCACAACGCCACTTCACCCCTTCGGCCGGAAAGCCTGGCCGCCATGACCCACGCGCTGGGTGTTTGCGGCAATCCATCCTCCGTCCACGCCAACGGCCGCGCGGCCCGCGCCATCGTCGATGACGCGCGCGACAAGGTCGCCGCGCTGGCGGGCGCCAGGGGCGAGCAGGTTGTCTTCACCAGCGGCGCCACCGAGGCGGTCTCACTGGCGCTGTGGGGCGCGGTTGAAGGTTCGCTGGATGAGCAGGAAGCGAGCGGCGCCTCGCGCATCACCCGCCTGTTTGTATCCGCGATCGAACATGCCTGTGTGCAGGCTACCGCCCGGCGCATTGCCGAGGACCTGCCCTGGCTCCGGCTGACCACCCTGCCGGTGACGGCCGACGGCGTCGTCGATACCGAGACGCTGCGTGTCGCACTGCGCGAGGGCAAGGGCCGCGCCCTGGTGGCGGTGATGGCGGCCAACAACGAGACCGGCGTGATCCAGCCCCTGGCCGAGATACGTCGTCATTGCCGCGAGGCGGGCGCGTTGCTGCTGGCCGATGCGGTGCCGGCGGCGGGCAAGACAGCGCTGGATTTCTCGCTGTGCGACTACATGGTGCTGTCGGCGCACAAGATGGGCGGCCCGCAAGGGGTAGGCGCGCTGATCGTCGCCGACGGCGTTCCCCTTCGTCCCCAGATCCTGGGCGGCGGCCAGCAGAAGGGCCTGCGCGCGGGCACCGAGAACCTGGCCGGCATCGCCGGGTTCGGCGCGGCGGCCCACACGCTGCGCGGCGCAGACGGCGAGCGGGCGCGCCTGGCGCACCTGACCGAGCGCTTCGAGACGGCGTTGAAAAAGGCCTTGCCCGACACGGTTATCTTCGGCGCCGCCGCCGAGCGCCTTTGCAGCACCAGCAACTTTGCGATTCCCGGCCTGGCGTCGGAAACGGCACTGATCGCGCTGGACCTGGACGGCGTGCGCATGAGCGCGGGCGCCACCTGTTCGTCCGGCAGGGTTGCGCCCTCGCATGTGCTGGCGGCAATGGGCGCCGATCCCGGCCTGTCCGCCGCGGCGCTGCGCGCCAGCTTCGGCTGGAGCAGCACGATCGAGGATGTACACGCCGCAGTGGAATCGCTGGTCAAACTGGCCGAGCGCGCCAACCGTTCGCCGCAAACCGACAGGGCCGCCTGATGTCCAGCGCCGCACAGAAAGAAACCCGCAAGGCCGTCGCCGAGATCGGCGAGAAGTACAAATACGGCTTCGTCACCGACATCGAGATGGAGCGCGCGCCCAAGGGTCTGTCGGAAGACACGGT
>DASTRG010000088.1:0-3443 GCA_035761325.1 Rhizomicrobium sp.
GCCCTGGCCGAGCGGACCGGTCGTCGTCTCGACGCCGGCCGTATGGCCGTATTCTGGATGCCCGGGCGTCTTCGAGCCCCACTGGCGGAAGTTGCGGATCTCCTCGATCGTCATGCCTTCATAGCCGGTAAGGTACAGAAGGCTGTAGAGCAGCATCGAGCCGTGGCCGTTCGACAGGACGAAGCGGTCGCGGTCCGGCCAGGCCGGATCGGCGGCGTTGAATTTGAGATGGTTGGCGAAGAGCACCGCCGCCGCATCCGCCATGCCCATCGGCATGCCCGGATGGCCGGAATTGGCAGCCTCGACAGCATCGATCGACAATGCCCGAATGCAATTGGCCAACTGGAAGAGCCGGTCGCGGGATGCCGGCACGGGCGATATCGCGGACGCCTCCTTCGCTACATCCGGCGACTTGATGTCCTGCATGGCGTCGATGCTGTTTTCCATTGCGAAATCCCCGATTGCTTCCGGTCACGGATATGGATTGATCGCGGTCCTGCATGTGCCGCCCGGCCGGCCGAAATCGGACCTTTTGTCGAACACCGCCCAAATGAGATTGCCCCGCCCTAGGGAAATCGGCCGGGGAGGACCGCCTGGAGGCGGCGGTCAGCGCTTCGATGCGTCGAGCCTGTCGATCGCCTTGACGTTTTCGGCCGAGGGGCCGGCCGGATCGAAGGTCGAGGCAAGATAGGCATCGACGATCGCCTTGGCCAGTTCCGGACCGACGACGCGTGCGCCCATCGTGATGATCTGGGCATTGTTGGACATGGCGGCGCGTTCCGCCGAATAAGTGTCATGGGCTTGCGCCGCCCGGATGCCGGGCACCTTGTTGGCCGAGATCGCGACGCCTATCCCGGTGCCGCAGAACAGGAGCCCGCGCTCGAACTCGCCCGACAGCACCTTCTCGGCGGCCGTCCTGGCGATATCGGCGTAGAAGCCCGGCCGGCTGACGTCCACGACCGTAATGCCGGGCCTGCCCGCCAGATGCGCTGCGATCACATCGGCCAACGGCTTGCCGGCGCTGTCGGCGCCGATCACGATCCTCATGGTCTCGTCCTCAATCGCTACCGGACGCGCGCCTCTATCCCGCGACAAGGGCGCCGTCCGAGTTTCCCGTGCGCCCCTGATAGACGATTGGCTGACATTTGTCGAGATTGAGCTGACTTTTGTTAAGAAGTGGTCACCCGCGCCGGCCCGTCAACCGATCCGATGTCCGCACGCACACATGCACCCCCAGGTATACGTCCTCACAGACATACGCACGAACCGATCCCGTGCATTTCGCCTATACGCACCGACGAAGCCCTGCATCCACGATCGAACGAACAAACACACTTGCGCATCACACGAGCCTATAAATCCTGCCCACGGTTCCGCCCGGCTGGAACGCCACGCCACGGCGCCACACTCATCACAATGCCGGTACCCAACCCACACAACGGACCGCTCCAGCCGACAGCGACGCAGCCCACGCGTCCACCTCCGCCAATCGCCGAGACAAAAGCCAACGCGGCCTGCCTGCAGCCGATCACATTGCGCGCCAAGCCAATAGTCTGCTCACGCTGACGCGGCCCGTTCACCGACTTTTTGCGCCTCATTGCAGAGCCCCGAAGATAAATTCCGCTCCCACCCCGCTTCTCAACCCACCACGGTTTCGCAAAAAGCAATATCTCCAACACCCGGCACCCAAAACCCCGCATCCATCCACAACCAGCAACCATGTCGGCCCAAGCACCAATTCAACTGGCTGATCTTGACCCCGAGCAGGCCCGAGCCATCGAGACACAAGTCGCCTCCGCCCTGGTCGATACCCCCATTTCCAACTCCGAATTCGCCGGCCTTATCCTCGCCGAGGCATCGATCGCGGCGGTCGGCCTTGGCCTCGTCTCCTTTACCCTGGCATGGGACGCACCCACCAAAGCCCTTCAGGGCAAGGTCCCCCCGGACGCGCAATCCACCATCGCTGCCACGACCCACGCGATCGTTACCCCTTTCTGCCTCGCAATCCTCGATAGGGTCGCGAAACGCTATCCAGGTCGCCTTCAAGAGCAGCACAAGACCCGTCTTCAACAGGCAGCCACCATCGCCGCCGACATCGTCTGCGGCACTGTGGCCGTCGGAACCGGCTTCGGCTCCGTCCGCCTCTCCACCGGTGCCGTCCAGATAGCCGGTGACCTCGGCATCGACACAGCAGCATTCGTGGCGTCGTTCTTCGCATACCGGGTCCTCACCTGCCTCGCCGACGCCGCGCTCCTCAAGTCCAGCTGTCGCAAGGTCCAATCGCAGACGGGTGCCCCAGCTTCCAAGGCTCTCGAAGAAGCAATCGCCAGCATATACAAAGAGCTCTTCTCTTTACGCGCCATCGTCACCGAATTCGTTCCGCGTTTCTGCGGCACCGCGCTCTTCCCGGTGCTGGCTAATGTGATCGGGCAATATTTCGACAGCAAAGGACTATCACCATTTATCGGAATGATGCTAAACGTCTTCTGGTTCTTTACAGAGTACAACGCCTTCATGCTCGCCGGTCAAGCATTCGCAGAAAAGATGCTTCCAGCAAGCAACCAAACGCAAACAACAGCCCACGCCGGCAACCACGCAGAATAGTAAACGCAATTAGCATTACTCTAACACTTTGCCGTCTTTGGATATTTCATTTTATTATGATTTCACGTTGTTCTAGGTAGACGAATATAAAAATTTCCCAAAAACAAATTTATAGCATTATCACGTAAAATATGAGGAGACTTATTTCAAGAATTATCATATTATCTCGTATAACGCAGACATGCCAATGCATTTCACTTCACGTTTGCGCCCCATCCTCGCCGTTCCAACTGGCCAATCGCGCCATTTCTCTCACGCAGCCAACACTTCACGCGGCGATGTCAAATGGGGGTCCAAAGCCCGCTTTCCGGTTTTATTGTGCACGGTAACGACTGACTAAAAACAAGTGATCATCGCAAAGGGAGTGCGGTCCAGCCTTCGCTCCTCCAGTCAACATTCCCCCTCAACCTCCTGCCTTCACAACAACCAACCGCTCCGCAGAACCCAATCACTCCTCCACTTCTCCACCGGCAGGCTCGGCACGGTAACGCTCGTCAACCTCATCGATCGCCGCCACATTTTCCGCAGACCGTCCTTGCGGATCGAACTTCAGCCCAAGATACTGGCTCACCCATTCCTCCACGGCATTCAGATCCTGAGCCTTGCCATAACCGTCCACAGCCCCAACGCAGACGATCTGGGCATCATTCGACAGCGCCAGACGCTCCGCAGCATAGGGACCATTCACAAGACCCGCACGGATCCCAGGCACCTTGTTTGCCACCATCATCACGCCCTGACCCGTCCCGCAGCAAAGGACAGCACGGTCAAACTCCCTATCCACCACCGACTTCGCCACGCGCGCAGCAAGCGCCGCGTACGTCTCCTCAGACCCAATC
>DASTRG010000089.1:0-10076 GCA_035761325.1 Rhizomicrobium sp.
CATGACCGACCAGAACATCCTCAAGAAAGCCGCCGCCGCCAAGGCGCTCGAATATGTCAAGGACGGCATGAAGCTGGGGCTGGGCTCGGGCTCCACCGCCGAACTGTTCGTCGAGCTGCTGGGTCCCAGGGTGCGCGGCGGGCTGAAGCTGACCTGCGTGCCCACCAGCGAGAAGACCGCGGCGCTCGCCCGCAAGCTCGGGATCACCCTGGCGCCACTGGACGACCTGGCGCCGCTGGACCTGACCGTTGACGGCGCCGACGAAGCCGACCGCAATCTCAACCTGGTCAAGGGCGGCGGCGGCATGCTTCTGCGTGAAAAGATCGTGGCGGCCGCGTCGAAAAAAATGGTCGTCATCGCCGACGAGAGCAAGATGGTCGCCCGCCTGGGCAGGTTTCCGCTGCCGGTGGAACTGGTCGCCTTCGGTCACAAATCCACCGCCCAGCGTCTGGCTGCGGCGCTGGACGTTCTGGGTTATTCGCGCGTGTCCCTCGCCTTGCGCCGGCGCGATGGCGAGGTGTTCAAGACCGACAGCGGCAATGTGATCTATGACTGCGCCCTGGGAAGCATCGCCAACGCGTCCAGGCTGGCTGCCGCCATCAAGGCGGTGCCGGGCGTAGTGGAGCATGGCCTGTTCATCGACATTGCTTCCACGCTTCTCATCGCCGGCCCCGGCGATGTCGAGGTTATCGAGCGCGCCTGAACGCATGCTCCGGCAGCCTGATGCTTCGACAGGCTCAGCATGAGGCTGTCCTCACCCCGAGCTTGTCGAAGGGCGCTCACTGCACCGGCGTGATCGGCAGGATGTCGCGCAGCAGGTCGGTGGCAAGGCCCGGCCTGCGGGCCCTGGCCACCCGCAGGCTGTAGCGCCCGCCGCCCGCCGCGCACGGGCTGGCTTTCCAGTCGCGGCACTCGAGCGTGCGCGGCCCGTCCGGCGCCGCGCGTTCGGCCATCGGCGCTCCCGCCAGCACCCACATGATGTCCTTGGCCATTTCCCATGAAAAAATGAAATAGGCATGGCCGGCATCGTCGCCCGGCGCCTCGGTCGCGTCGACCACATCCACCTTGGGCCCCTGATAGCGCAGGTCGTGCTCGGGCACGCGGCCGGCGCGCGCGATGCCGCCATGCACATTCTCCGACAGGATCAGCGCCAGGTCATCGCGCGAGGCATAGATGGTGAAGCGCCGCGTGCAGGGAAGGGCGCGGTCCAGCAGCTTGGCCAGGTCGTCATTATCCTCGCCCACGCTGATGTCCGCGGCGGCCAGGATGAACTCGCCCACCGACGTCTGGCGGTCGCGGCACAGCGAATCCACCGCGATCAGGGCGATGCGCGCGCCCAGGCTGTGGGAGAGGATTTCGGTCTGCAGTCCGGCCGCCTTCAACTCGCGCAACAGGTTCACCAGCAGCGGCACGGCATAGCCGCTGCGCTCGATGTCGGCGGCGTAGCGGTTGAACCTGGCCTCGCTGGACCAGTTCAGCAGCAGCGTGGCGCACCGCCACTGGGTGTCGCGCGCATTCTGTGCCCCATGGAGCAGGGCGGAGCGGAAACTGACATTGTAGCCGTGCACGATCAGCAGCACCCGGTTGCAGCCCCGCGCCTTGGCCGCCGCCGCGATTTGGCCGGCGAAGGCACGCATCGCCGCCTCGCCGTCGCAGGCGATCGGCGCCAGCTTCGGATCGGGCGTGGGCGGGCTCAGTGCATTGGTGACGGCCACATCAGCCTTGCCGCAGCGCGGCACCCCGCCCCAGTTCAGCGTGAATCCGCCGTCACCGTCCGGCTCGCGGTCGGTGGCATAGAACACCGGCACGGGCGCCAGCGCGTGACCTGAAGGGCCCCAGACCGAGCGGATCTCGTTGACGCGCAGCGAATCGGAATAGGTGCATCCGGCCAGCAGCAGTGCCGCCAGCAAACATATGCATGCCTGTCCAATCCGCTTCGACATTGTGACCCGACCCGGTGTCAGTTAAGCGTATACCGCAGCCCGTGGGCGTACCGGAATGACCAAATTCGACTATGACCTGTTCGTCATCGGTGGCGGCTCCGGCGGCGTGCGCGCCGCGCGCATGGCGGCGCAGGCGGGGGCCCGCGTCGCGCTGGCGGAGGAATGGCGCATGGGCGGCACCTGCGTGATCCGCGGCTGCATTCCCAAGAAGCTGTTCGTCTATGCCAGCCAGTTCCGCGAGAACATCCTGGACTCGAAGGGTTATGGCTGGGACTTCGGCGACTGCACGTTCGACTGGCCCACCCTGATCGCCAACAAGGACCGCGAGATCGCGCGCCTGGAGGGGCTCTACACCACCAATGTCGAAAAGGCGGGCGTGAAGATTTTCCATGACCGCGCCGTGTTCGAGGACGGGCACACCCTGCATCTGCTCAATTCCGGCCAAAAGGTCACCGCCGCGACCATCCTGATCGCCACCGGCAACCGGCCGACGCGCGAGATGGGCACCAGCCACGTCATTCCCGGCGGCGAATTGTGCATTACCTCGGACGAAGCCTTTCACCTGCCCGCCCTGCCCAAACGCATCCTGATCGCCGGCGGCGGCTATATCGCGCTGGAATTCGCCCATATCTTCCATGGCCTGGGAGCCAAGGTGTCGCTGGTCTATCGCGGCGAGAAACCGCTGCGCGGCTTCGACGACTGCCTGCGCGACGCCCTGTGCCAATCCATGAAAAGCCGCGGCATCGAGGTGCTGCTGGGCTGCGAATTCACCAAGGTGGAAAAACAGGGCGACCACCTGCACGCCGAAACCAACAAGGGCGCCATCATCGAATGCGACCAGATCATGCTGGCCATCGGCCGCCAGCCCAACACCATGGCGCTGCATGTCGAAAAGGCGGGCGTGGAGCTGGGCAAGCGCGGCGAGGTCAAGGTCGACGACTATTCGCGCACCTCAAATCCCCACATCTATGCCGTGGGTGACGTTACCGACCGCCTCCAGCTCACGCCCGTCGCCATCCATGAGGCGATGTGCTTCGTCGAGACCGCCTTCAAGAACAACCCGACCAAACCCGACCACATCCATGTCCCCAGCGCCGTCTTCACCACGCCGGAAATCGCCACCATCGGCCTGTCGGAGGAAAAAGCGCTGCTCAAGGGCCACAGCGTCGATATTTACAAGTCGACCTTCCATCCCCTGCTGCACACGCTGGGCGGGCGCGCGGTCCGCACCCTGATGAAGCTGGTGGTGGATGCGAAAACCCGCAAGGTGCTGGGCTGCCACATCTTCGGCGACCATGCCTCGGAGATCATCCAGGTCGTGGCGGTGGCGCTTCGCATGGGCGCGACCAAAGAGGATTTCGACAGCACGATCGCGCTGCACCCCACGGCCGCCGAGGAACTGGTCACGATGCGCGCGAAGAGCTACTCGCGCCGGCCGTAAGTTGGCGTGGGCCCGCCATGCCGCCGGCAACCCCGGCCGGCAGAAGGCCCGCCCGGCAGGGTAAACGGCCTGCCGGCGCTCATCCGTGGCGGCGCGGCTCGTGCGGTAATTCGCCGAACCCCGCGCCGATGGTTTCCACCGGCGGGTGCGGGGCGGCCGCCGCAAGGGGTGCCGTCACCGTGTGGATATGCCCGCTCAGGCCTGAGAACGGCGAAATACCGGGCGGCGTCAAGGGCGCCCCCGACACGATGACCGTGACCAGAAGTCGGTGGTAAATTGTCCCCCTATCGCCTATACCCACGCCCGGCCGGGATATCCCCGGCACGGCACAGGATTTGACATTTGAAGGGAGTAACCCGCGTGGCCCAAACGACCTGGACCCCGCAGAGCTGGCAGGAAAAACCCGCGCGCCAGATGCCGGACTATCCGGACAAGGCGGCGCTGGACCGCGTGCTGGCGCAGCTGAAGTCCCACCCCCCGCTGGTCTTCGCCGGCGAGGCCCGCAATCTCATGACGGCGCTGGGCCAGGTCGCCGCCGGCAAGGCATTCCTTCTTCAAGGGGGGGACTGCGCCGAGAGTTTTGCCGAATTCCATCCCGACAATATCCGCGACACCTTCCGCGTGCTGCTGCAGATGGCGGTGGTGCTGACCTTTGCCGCCGGCGTGCCCGTGGTGAAGGTGGGCCGCATCGCCGGCCAGTTCGCCAAGCCGCGTTCCGACGATTTCGAGAGCCGTGACGGCGTCACCCTGCCGTCCTATCGCGGCGACAATGTCAATTCCAGCGAGTTCACGCCCGAGGCGCGGATTCCCGACGCCCAGCGCCTGTTGATGGGTGTCGCCCAGTCGGCGGCAACGCTGAATCTCCTGCGCGCTTTCGCCCAGGGCGGCTATGCCGACCTGCACAATGTCCATCGTTGGATGCTGGGCTTCATAGCGGACTCGCCGGCCAGCGAAAAATACAAAGGTCTCGCACAGCGTATCACCGAAACGCTGGAATTCATGGACGCCTGCGGCATCAATTCCGACACCGTGCCCCAGTTGCGCGGCACCGATTTCTATACCAGCCACGAGGCGCTGCTGCTGCCGTTCGAGCAGGCGATGACCCGCGTCGATTCCACCACCGGCGACTGGTACGACACCTCCGCCCACATGCTTTGGATCGGCGACCGCACCCGCCAGCTTGACGGTGCCCATGTCGAATTCATGCGCGGGATCAAGAACCCGATCGGCCTGAAATGCGGTCCCAGCCTTGAGCCCGACGACCTGCTGCGTTTGATCGACGCGCTCAATCCGCAGAACATACCCGGCCGGCTGACCCTGATCGCGCGCTTCGGCTCCGATCGTGTCGCCGAAAAGCTGCCGCCCCTGGTCCGCGCCGTGAAGCGCGAGGGCGCCCAGGTGGTGTGGTCGTCCGATCCCATGCACGGCAACACCATCAAGCTGAAGTCCGGCTACAAGACCAGGCCCGTCGACCGCATCCTGGAAGAGGTCAAGAGCTTCTTCGCCATCCATCGCGCCGAGGGCACCCATGCCGGCGGCGTGCATTTCGAGATGACGGGCCAGAACGTCACCGAATGTCTGGGCGGCGCCCAGGGCCTGAAGGAAGTGGATCTGCAGGATCGCTACCAGACCGCCTGCGATCCGCGCCTCAATGCCAGCCAGGCGCTGGAACTGGCCTTCCTTATCGCCCAGGGCATCCGTGAGGAGCGGATGAAGGAGTTAAGGAGCGGCGCGCTCAGCGCGTGAGCACGTCCAGTGGACGTGCGAAAGCGACGTACGCCGCGAGCACAGGCGAGCGGCCAGGAAACGGGCGAATTGATGGGTAAGTTTTAATGGGAATTGCCCGTCTTCTCGCCAAGGGCTGGATCGTTTTCTGTCTGTTCGCGGCGGCCCATGCCCTGCGCATAGAACTGATGTCGGGCCTGCCTGTCGGCAACGCGCTGACGGCGCTGTCGATCTGCGCCGGGCTTTTCATCGCCATGGGGCTTCTGTTCGTGGGCGGCTTCGGCGCCTCGGCGGTGCATTCCGTCAGCCCGATCCTGGTGCGGATGAAGTTGCATCACCTGATCCCGGGCTTCAATGAAGGCGTATTCATCGTCTTCGTGATCCTGTCCTTTCTCAACCAGGCGCTGGTGGCGCCTGAGGTGATCAATCGCGGCGGAGCGGGTGCGCTGGAAAACGCCATTTATTTCCTGATGCCCGGCCAGCGGGCGCTGGTCGATGCGCTGGACGCCTGCACCATGGATGGCGGCCGCGTCTATGCGGCGGCCTTCACCTGGCTTCTGGCGATCATCTATCTGGCCAGCGCCTCCTCGCGCCTCAGGCTTGCCGCGGGACTGATCCGGCTGGAGCAGGGCGACCGTCCGCAGCTTCTGGGACCGACGCTGCGCGCCTTCCTTTTCGGCACCGTCGCGGTGGTGGGCATTCAGTTTCTGTGTGTCGGCTCGGCCTATTCCTGGCTGAACTGCAGCGCGTTCGCCGATATCACCGGGCCGCTGCTGATCGGCCTGGCGCCACTGATGCTGGCCTACCTGATCGTCGCCGCGCTGGCCTCACTGCTGGCCGGCTCGCCGGAAAAGTGAGGCTTTCTGCGGCTTTTTCGCCGCCCCCGATACTTTCCCCGTCCCCGGACACAATAAAAATCGAAATAAAACAAAGGTTTGTCTGAAGCGGTAACAAACCGGAACATTTGTTTGCTGGCATGGACCCCCGTCGAGGTTCCTTATGCGCCCGCATCAAATTGCTGGGGTTTTACCTTGTTTCTCCGCCGCCGCGTCCCGGAAGTCGGCCCACTGAAAGCCGCTGTCATTGGCGCAGGCGCTTTTGGCCGCCATCACGCGAACAAGTATCGCGCCCTTGCCGCGGCGGGCGAGACGATCGAGCTGTTCGCCATCGCCGATCCCGAACCGGAAGTGCGCGCCGCCATGGCAGCGCAGCACAAGGTGACTGTGGTGGCCGATTGGCGCGATCTTCTGGGCAAGGTCGATCTGGTCAGCGTCTGCTCGCCCGCCATCACCCATGCCGAGATCGTGCACGCCTTCCTGAACGCGGGCGCCCATGTGCTGGTGGAAAAGCCCATCGCCACCACGATGGAAGAGGCCAATGCGCTGGTCACCCTGTCGCGCGCAACGAGCAGGATTTTGACCGTGGGCCATCAGGAACGTTTCGTCTTTGCCCGTACCGGTCTGCTCGACCTTTCCGAAACGCCGCTGGAAGTCACCTGCTGGCGCCAGGGCCCGTGGACCGGCCGCGGTGACGATGTCTCGGCCGTGCTGGACCTGATGATCCACGACCTCGACCTGGTTCATTCGCTGGTGCCCGACGCCGTGGCCGATGTGAAGGCCCAAGGTTATATCGAATACGGCCCCCACGCCGACGAAGTCAGCGCCACCGTGACATTCGCCAACGGCACGGTCGCGCGGCTGGAGACCAGCCGGGTGGCGCCCGAGCGCCGCCGCGGCATGCGCGCCGTTTATGCCGACGGCGTGGTGGAGATCGATTTCCTGACCCGCCATATCGTCAACACCACGCCGCGCCCGCTGGGGCTGCTGGAGATGGGCGACCCCCTGGGTGAATCCGTCGCCGGCTTCGTCGCCGCCGCCAAGGCCGGTACCGATGCGCTGGTGACGCCCGAGCAGGCAAGCCAGGCGCTGGAAACCGCCCTTCTGATCGAGGAAGCGGCCGGCGTCTCGCTGCCCGTGCCCGTGGCCCCGCGCCGCGTGGCAGTGGCGGGCTGAATCCTTCCGCACCCTGAGAGCTTGTCGAAGGGTGAGGGCATCTGCCTGGCCGCGACCGCTATCCATTGCGTCCTGAAATGCTCTAAACAACGGGCATGACCGATCGTTTCCGCATCGCGCTGGCGCAGCTTAATCCCGTGATGGGCGACATCGCCGGCAACCTTCAGCGCGCCCGCGCCGCCCGCGGGCAGGCCGGCGACGCCGATCTCATCCTGTTTCCCGAGCTTTACATCATCGGCTATCCGCCCGAGGACCTGGTGCTCAAGCCGGCTTGCCAGGAAGACGCCCGCGCCGCGATCGAGGCGCTGGCGCTGGATACCGCCAGTGGCCCCGCCGTTCTGGTCGGCGCGCCCTGGGTGGTGGAGGGCCTGCTCTACAATGCCTTCCTGCTGCTGGACGGGGGCCGCGTCGCCGCCGTCACGCTCAAGCACGACCTGCCCAATTACGGCGTGTTCGACGAAAAGCGCGTCTTCGCCGCCGGTCCCCTGCCGCAGCCGATGACGGTGCGCGGCGTCCCGCTGGGCGTTCCGGTGTGTGAGGACATCTGGACCCCTGCTGTGACCGGGGCGCTGGCCGAACGCGGCGCCCAGCTGCTGCTGGTACCCAACGGCTCGCCCTTCGAGGCGGGCAAGGAAGATGTGCGGCTGGAACTGGCCCGCGCGCGGGTGCGCGAAACCGGCCTGCCGCTGGTCTATATCAACCAGCTGGGCGGCCAGGACGAGCTGGTGTTCGACGGCGCCTCTTTCGTGCTCAACGCCGATGGTGAAATCGCGCTGTCGCTGCCGGGCTGGGAGGAAAAGATCGTCCGCACCGACTGGGGGCGGCGTTCCGACGGCAAATGGGCCTGCGTGCCCGCCGAGAGGTCCGAGCCGCAATCGCGCCATTCCCAGAACTATCACGCCATGATGCTGGGCTTGCGCGACTATGTGAACAAGAACCGCTTTCCCGGTGTGGTGCTGGGCCTGTCCGGCGGCATCGACAGCGCGCTCTCCGCCGCCGTCGCGGTGGATGCACTGGGCGCGGCCCGCGTGCGCTGCGTGATGCTGCCTTCGCGCTATACCAGCCGCGAAAGCCTGGAGGATGCCGACGCCTGCGCGCGCCTTTTGGGCACGCCGTATGAGACCATCGAGATCGAACGCGCCGTGGCGGCGATGGGCCAGACCCTGTCGCCGGTCTTCGCCGGCCGCACCCCTGACACCACCGAGGAGAACATCCAGTCGCGCCTGCGCGGGGTGATCCTGATGGCCATCTCCAACAAGTTCGGGCCGATGGTGCTGACCACCGGCAACAAGAGCGAGATGAGCGTCGGCTATGCCACCCTCTATGGCGACATGTGCGGCGGCTACAATGTGCTCAAGGACATCTACAAGACCGAGGTGTTCGCGCTGGCCCGCTGGCGCAACCAGTCTTCGCCGGCCGCCGCGCTGGGTCCGCGAGGCCGCGTGATCCCCGAACGCATCATCGACAAGCCGCCAACCGCCGAGCTGCGCGCGGGCCAGACCGACCAGGACTCCCTGCCGCCCTACGACATCCTGGACGGCATCCTGGAATGCCTGGTGGAGCGCGAATGTTCCTTCGAGGAGACGGTCGCCCAGGGCTACGACCCCGCGACCGTCAAGCGCATCGAGCACCTGCTTTATGTCAGCGAATACAAGCGCCGCCAGGCCCCGCCGGGAGTGAAAATCAGCAGCCGCAATTTCGGCCGCGACCGTCGCTATCCCATCACCAATGCGTTCCGCGATGCCCGTTAACGTCCGCTTCGCCCCATCGCCCACGGGCCTGCTGCATGTCGGCAATGCCCGAACCGCCATCGTCAACGCCCTGTTCGCGCGCAGGACTGGTGGGCGCCTCATCCTGCGCATCGACGACACCGACGCGGCGCGCTCGAAGAAGGAATTTGAAGACGCGATCATCCGCGACCTTTCCTGGCTGGGGCTGGCGCACGACGCCATCGCCCACCAGTCCGCCCGCATCGCCCAATACCGCGCCGCGTTCGAAAAGCTCAAGGCGTCCGGTCACGTCTATCCGGCTTACGAGACCGAACAGGAACTGGACCGCAAGCGCGCCCTGGCCGCCGCGCGTCACCTGCCGCCCATCTATGACCGGGCGTCGCTCGATCCCGCCAACCGCGCCAAAATGGAGACGGAAGGCCGCATCCCGCATTGGCGCTTCAAGCTCAGCCGCACCAAGGTCGGCTGGACCGACCTGATCCGCGGGCCGGTGGAGATCGACACCGCCACCCAGTCCGATCCGGTGCTGCTGCGCGCCGACGGCAGCTTCCTCTACACCTTTCCCTCTGTCGTCGATGACGCCGAAATGGCCATAACCCATGTGATCCGCGGCGAGGATCACGTCACCAACACCGCCGCCCAGATCGAGATCTTCCGCGCCCTGGGCGCCACCCCGCCCCAGTTCGCCCATCATCCGCTGCTGGTGGGCTCGGGCGGAGAGGCCCTCAGCAAGCGCCTCGGCTCGCTGTCACTCCAGTCCCTGCGCGACGACGGGCTGGAGCCGCTGGCGATTGCTTCATACCTGGCGAAGATCGGTACCTCCGATCCCGCCGAACCGCGCCTGTCGCTCGACGCGCTGGCCGCTGACTTCGACTTCGCCAAGATCGGCCGCGCCCCGGCCCATTTCGACAGCGCCGAGCTTCTGGCGCTGAACGCCAGGCTGCTGCACCAGCTTGCCTTTGAGGCCGTGTCGGCGCGTCTGTCGGCCATGGGCGTCGATGCCGGTCCCGCGCTGTGGGACGCGATCCGTCCCAACCTCACAACCCTCGCCGGCGCCGGCGCGCTGGCGCTGCTGGTCACCGGCCCCATCACGCCGGTGATCGAGGATGCCGCGTTGGCCGCCGCCGCCGCCGCGCTGCTGCCGCCCGAACCGTGGGACGAGGGCACCTGGCCCGCCTGGACCAAAGCCATTTCCACCCGGACAGGGGCCAGAGGCCGCGCGCTT
>DASTRG010000090.1:0-2536 GCA_035761325.1 Rhizomicrobium sp.
AAGCGCGCGGCCTCTGGCCCCTGTCCGGGTGGAAATGGCTTTGGTCCAGGCGGGCCAGGTGCCCTCGTCCCACGGTTCGGGCGGCAGCAGCGCGGCGGCGGCGGCGGCCAACGCGGCATCCTCGATCACCGGCGTGATGGGACCGGTGACCAGCAGCGCCAGCGCGCCGGCGTCGGCCAGTGTTGTGAGGTTGGGACGGATCGCGTCCCACAGCGCGGGACCGGCATCGACGCCCATGGCCGACAGACGCGCCGTCACGGCCTCAAAGGGAAGCTGGTGCAGCAGCCTGGCGTTCAGCGCCAGAAGCTCGGCGCTGTCGAAATGGGCCGGGGCGCGGGCGATCTTGGCGAAATCGAAATCGGCGGCCAGCGCCTCCAGCGACAGGCGCGGTTCGACGGGGTCCGATGTGCCGATCTTCGCCAGATAAGACGCGATCGCCAGCGGCTCCAGCCCGTCATCACGCAGCGAGGCCAGCGACAGCGAGCCCAGGCGCTTGCTGAGGGCTTCGCCGCCCGAGCCCACCAGCAGCGGATGATGGGCGAACTGGGGCGGGGTGGCGCCCAGGGCGCGGAATATCTCGATCTGGGCGGCGGTGTTGGTAACGTGATCCTCGCCGCGGATCACATGGGTGATGGCCATTTCGGCGTCATCGACGACAGAGGGAAAGGTGTAGAGGAAGGTGCCGTCGGCGCGCAGCAGCACCGGATCGGACTGGGTGGCGGTGTCGATCTCCACCGGGCCGCGGATCAGGTCGGTCCAGCCGACCTTGGTGCGGCTGAGTTTGAAGCGCCAGTGCGGCGTGCGGCCTTCCGTCTCCATTTTGGCGCGGTTGGCGGGATCGAGCGACGCCCGGTCATAGATCGGCGGCAGGTGACGCGCGGCGGCCAGGCTGCGCTTGCGGTCCAGCTCGAGTTCGGTCTCATAGGCCGGATAGACGTGGCCGGACGCTTTCAACCGCTCGAAGGCGGCGCGGTATTGGGCGATGCGGGCGGACTGGTGGGCGATGGCGTGGTGCGCCAGGCCCAGCCAGGCGAGATCGCGGATGATCGCGTCCTCATATTCCTTTTTCGAACGCGCGGCATCGGTGTCGTCGATGCGCAGGATGAAGCGGCCACCCGCCTTCTTCGCGAACAGGGCGTTGATGATGGCGGTACGGGCGTTGCCGACATGCAGCAGGCCCGTGGGCGACGGGGCGAAGCGGACGTTAACGGGCATCGCGGAACGCATTGGTGATGGGATAGCGGCGGTCGCGGCCGAAATTGCGGCTGCTTATTTTCACGCCGGGTGGCGCCTGGCGGCGCTTGTATTCGCTGACATAGAGCAGGTGCTCGATGCGCTTGACGGTGGCGGGATCGTAGCCCTGGGCGACCGTCTCCTCGAAGGAGCATTCGCGCTCGACCAGGCATTCCAGGATTCCGTCCAGGATGTCGTAGGGCGGCAGGGAATCCTGATCGGTCTGGCCCGCGCGCAGCTCGGCGGTCGGCGGCTTGTCGATGATGCGCTCGGGAATGACGCGGCCCTGCGGCCCCAGCGCGCCGGCGGGCGCGTTCTCGTTGCGCCAGCGGGCCAGCGCGAACACCTCGGTCTTGTAGATGTCCTTGAGCACATTGTAGCCGCCGCACATGTCGCCATAGAGGGTGGCGTAACCCACGCTCATCTCGGATTTGTTGCCGGTGGTCAGCACCATCGGGCCGAATTTGTTGGAGATCGCCATCAGGATCACCCCGCGCAGGCGCGACTGGATGTTCTCCTCCGTCGTGTCGGCGTTGGTGCCGGCGAAGGGCGAGGCCAGGGTTTGCGTCATGGCGGCGACGGCGCGCTCGATCTCTATCGTTTCATAGGGCGTGCCCAGAAGGCGGGCGCAGGCGTCGGCATCCTCCAGGCTTTCGCGGCTGGTGTAGCGCGAAGGCAGCATCACGCAGCGTACACCGGCCGCGCCCAGCGCATCCACCGCGACGGCGGCGGAGAGCGCGCTGTCGATGCCGCCGGACAGGCCCAGCACCACGCCGGGAAAGCGGTTCTTGTTCACATAATCGCGCAGGCCCAGCATCATGGCGTGATAGTTCTGGGAAAGGCGCGATTGCGGCTCGGACCTCTCGCCGGGCGCGCAGGCCCATTTGCCGTCGGGCCGCCGCGCCCAGTCGGTGCGGACGATCCTTTCCTCCCAGCCCGGCAGCGACAGCGCGATCTCGCCGTCCGCGTTGAGCACGAAAGAGGCGCCGTCGAACACCAGCTCGTCCTGGCCGCCCAACTGGTTGATATAGACCAGCGGCAGGCCGGTTTCGCGCACCCGCGCGCGCGCCAGTTCCAGCCGCACATCTTCCTTGCCTGCCTCGAAGGGCGAGCCGTTGGGTACCAGCAGCAGCTGGGCGCCGCGCTCGGCCAGCGCCCCGGTCACAGCGGGGGTCCAGATGTCCTCGCACACCGGAACGCCCAGCGGGACGCCGCGCACCGTCATCGGCTGCGGCAGGGGACCGGCGGCGAAGACGCGCTTTTCGTCGAACACGCCGTAATTGGGCAGGTCGTGCTTGAGCGT
>DASTRG010000091.1:0-5392 GCA_035761325.1 Rhizomicrobium sp.
GCCGAATCCGTGCATATCGGGCTGCTCTATTCCAATCCCAGCGCCGCCTATCTGAGCGAATTCCTGCTGGGCAGTCTGGCGCAGTCCAGCCTGTCCGGCTGTCAACTGGTAGTTGAACAGTGTGACGAGGCCGAATATGAGGCGATACAGCGTCTGGTTGCCGGCGGGGTGCATGGCGTGGTCCTGCCTCCGCCCCTGTGCGATTCCAAAGGGGCGCTGGAAGCGGTGACCAAGGCCGGCATTCCCGCCGTGTTGGTCGCCTCGGGCCGGCCGGACGCGGCCTTCAGCGCGGTTTCCATCAACGATTTCGAAGCAGCCCGCGCCATGACCCGCCACCTGCTCGGTCTGGGCCACCGGCACATCGCTTTCATAAACGGCCATCCCAATCAGACCGCCAGCGGCCAGCGCTTTCGCGGCTTTGTCGAGGGCATGACCGAGGCCGGCCTGTCGGTGGATACCCACCAGATGGCCCAGGGCTATTTTACCTACCGTTCGGGGTTGGAGGCCGCGGAAAAGCTGCTTGCCGGCAGCTCCAGGCCCACCGCCATTTTCGCCAGCAATGATGACATGGCCGCCGCCGTCATGGCGGTGGCACACAGAAAGGGGATGGATGTCCCAGGCGACCTTACGGTGGCCGGGTTCGACGACACGCCGCTCGCTTCCGCAGTTTGGCCTGCCCTGACGACAGTGCGGCAGCCTATTGCAGCCATGGCGCGCGAGGCGGTGGTCCTTTTGCTGGAGCAAATCCGGGCCCGGCGGGCAGGGCGCCAGCCCCAGGTGACCCACAAGCAGCTCAAATACGCCATGGTCGAGCGGGAATCGACCGGAGCCCCCAAGACCTCCCGAAAGCCTTGACAGCGCCGCCGCCCTGCTATTGTTAGCGCAAACATTAGCATTGGCAACGGGCGGAACCGGCGTGTCGTTAGCTATCTATCCCAGCCTGAAGGGCAGGCGCGTGGTCGTGACCGGCGGCGGTTCGGGCATCGGCGCCGGGCTGGTCGAGGCTTTCGCCGGCCAGGGCGCCGAAACCATTTTTGTCGACATCCTGCAGGCACAAGGCGCCGCGCTTGCCGACCGGCTTAAAGCGCAGGGCGCGAATGTCCGGTTCGAGGCGCTGGATCTGACCGACCTCAAGGCGCTGGAGCGTTTCTTCGCCGGCATCGACCCTGTCGATGTGCTGGTCAACAATGCCGGCAACGACGATCGCCACGCCCTGGATGACATCACGCCGGAGTATTGGGACGATCGCATGGCGGTCAATCTGCGCCACATGCTGTTTGCCGCCCGCGCCGTGGCTCCCGGCATGAAGGCGAAGGGCGGGGGGACGATAATCAATTTCGGTTCAATCTCCTGGCACCTGGGCCTGAAGGGTCTGACGCTGTACGAGATTGCCAAGGCCGGCATCGAAGGCATGACGAAGGCGCTGGCGCGCGAGCTGGGCGCGGACAATATCCGCGTCAATTGCGTGGTTCCCGGCAACGTGAAGACCCCGCGGCAGATGAAGTGGTACACGGCCCAAGGCGAGGCCGAGATCCTCGCCCAGCAGTGTTTGAAGGCACGCATCCTGCCCCAGCATGTGGCCGCGCTGGTTCTCTTCCTGGCGTCCGACGACGCGGCCATGTGCACCGGCCATCCCTTTTGGATCGACGCCGGATGGGCGTGACGCCCGAATGCGTCTGGCCGCTGGCCTGCGAACTGGGTGAAGGGCCGCTCTGGTGGGGCAGCGCGCTGTGGTTCACCGATATCAAGGGTTTCAAGATACATCGTTTCGATCCGGTATCGGGCACCGGCCGGAGCTGGAATGCGCCCGCGCCGGTGGGATTTCTGGCGCCGCTGGAAAACGGTCGTTTCATTGCCGGCGCCAGGACGGGCCTGCTGGAGTTTGATCCGGCGAGCCGAATCTTCCAGACCCTGTGCGTGGTCGAGCCGCATCTGCCCGCGAACCGGCTGAATGACGGCGCGGTGGATGCAAAGGGGCGTCTCTGGTTCGGCTCGATGGATGATAGCGAAGCGGATGCCAGCGGCGTGCTCTATCAATTGACTGAAGCCGGTCCGAAAACAATGGACAGCGGGATCGTCATCACCAATGGCCCAGCCTTCAGCCCGGACGGGCGCACGCTCTATCACACAGACACGCTGGGCAGGACCATCCACGCCTTCGACGCCGGCGACGACGGCACGCTGTCGAACAAGCGGCCGTTCGTGACTATAGAATCGGGGGCAGGCTGGCCCGATGGTCCTGTGGTGGACAGCAAAGGCTTCGTGTGGACCGGCCTGTTCGGCGGCTGGGCGGCGCGCCGTTATTCCCCGGACGGAAGGCTGGTAGATGAGGTGCGCTTTCCCGTCGCCAATGTCACCAAGCTGGCCTTCGGGGGAGACGACTTGCGCACCGTCTATGCGACCACGGCGTGGAAAGGGCTGGATGCCGCGCAACGCGCCGCGCAACCGCTTGCGGGCGGTCTGTTCCGCTTCCGCGCCGATGTACCGGGCATGGCCCAGCGACCGGTGAAGATTATTCCCCGCGGAATGGATCGGCGCTGAAGCTTCGCTCGCGATAGGTGAAGCTGCGGAAGTCGGCGGGGTTCAGCGAGCCTGCCATGTCCTGGCACGCCATGCCCACAAAGGCGCCGGTGAAGTTGGGCGTGCCCGGCGCCTGCGCCTCGTCCGACAGGATGGAGGCGTCAAACACCTCGGGCAGCCGCTGCCAGGCACCGTCGCCGACCCGCCAGGCGAACAGCAGGCGTTCCGCGTCGATCTCGGCGCGCAGCCGTATCGGGCCATCGGGAATGGAAATCGGCGCGGTGAAGGCATCGGCCATTACCGAATCGGGCAGTGCCGACATGACACGCAGATGCCGGCCGTTAGCCTCGTCCCGGCTGACATGGAGATAGTGGAATTTGCTGCTGTTGTAATAACAGACAAGGCCCGCCGCCTGCTGGTAATGAGTAGGCGTGAAGTCCATTTCGGTCTCGATAGTTGCGTGATGGGCCTGGAGCCGCCGCGCCACCAGCCCCTGCCGGAACAGGCTTCCGATGCTTTCACGGCCGTAAACGCGCAGAAATCCGGGGCGCGCTTTGAGGCTGAATATCTCCCCGGGGAAGGGCGAACGCAGCCACTGGAAATCAATCGGCAGTTCGGGTCCGGTAAAGTCCGTACGATCCGGTGCGGCGGGGAAGGGATGCGGCCTCAGGGCCGGTGCGGGCGTGGTCAGGGTGGGCTTAGCGTCGCCTGCTTCGGCATAAAGCCAGCCATCATCGCGCCACACCATCTTCTGGATAGCGGTTTCACGCCCCAGGATGCAACGGCCCCGGTTCTTGAGCGGCCGCCCGCACAGATAGACCATGTATGTGTCGCCGGTCTGTGTTTCCACCAGATCGGCGTGACCGGCACGTTGCAAGGGCGCATCCGGCTTGTCACGGGCGGTCAGGATCTGCGCGTTGGGATGCAGTTCATAAGGTCCCAGCAGGTTCCTTGAACGTGCCAGAGTCACGGCGTGATTCCAGGCGGTGCCGCCTTCCGCGGTCAGCAGATAATACCAGCCGGCCCGCCTGTAGATATGAGGTCCTTCGGTCAGTCCCAGCGGCGTGCCGGCAAAGATGTTGGTACGGGCGCCAATCAACTTCCTGTCGGACGGCGAATATTCCTGCGCCACAATGCCGGCGAAGCGGTTGCGGCCGGGCCTGTGGTCCCAAAGCATGTTGACCAGCCACTTGCGCCCGTCATCGTCATGAAAAAGTGACGGATCGAAGCCGCTGCTGTTGAGATAGACCGGATCGGACCAGTCGCCGTCGACCGCTTCCGCCGTCACCAGGTAATTGTGGAAGTCGCGCAGGGATGCGCCCGCGGCTCCCCCCACCGAGGTGCGGCCATAACGTTTCACATCGGTGTAAATCAGGTGGAAAAACCTGCCGTCATGGGTCAGGCAAGGGGCCCACACGCCGCAGGAATCCGGATCGCCCAGCATGTTGAGCTGGCTTGGGCGGCTGAGTGGTCGCGCCAGCAACCGCCAATGCACGAGGTCGCGGGAATGGTGGATCTGCACGCCCGGAAACCATTCGAACGTCGATGTGGCGATGTAATAATCGTCCCCGACCCGCAGGATTGAAGGATCGGGGTTGAAGCCTGTCAGGATGGGGTTGCAAATCTCAACCATGGGGCCTGCGTATCACAGTCCAGGCCACAACAGCAGCGGCCAGGTCCAGCGCCGCCAGCGCGGCGAAGAAGGGCTCGTAGCCGATTGTGTCCACAAGGCCGCCGATCAGCAGCGACGAGATCAGGATGCCCAGATTGGCGCAGGTGCCCGCCATGCCCGCCACAGTGCCTACTTCATTGCCGGGGAACAGGTCGGTGGCCATGGTGATCATGGTGACCGACAGGGTCTGGTGGGCGAAACCCGCCAGCGAGATCAGCGCGACCGCCACCAGCGCATTGTGCACCACACCGGTGAAAGCCACACCGATCATCAAAAATGCGCCGACGGTAAAGGCACCCCGCCGCGCGTTGATTAGATCCAGGCCGCGCTTCTGCAGGAACAGGACCACCGCGGGCCCGAAGATGCAGCCAAGGTCGGCGGCCAGGAAAGGCAGCCACGCGTACAGCGCGATCTGCTTGAGGTCGAATCCGCGAACGGTCGTCAGGTACAGGGGCACCCAGAAGCTCAGCATGCCCCAGGTGGGATCGGTCAGGAAACGGGGAAGCGCGATGCCCCAGAAATTGCGCCGCGTCAGGATCGACAGCACGGAAGGTTTGCGGCCGTCATCGGCCAGAAAGCCTTCCTGGCCAGAGACGATGTGATGGCGTTCCGCTTCCGACAGGGCCGGATGCTTGGCCACCGGGTAATAGAAGACCAGCCATAGTCCCACCCACGCCATGCTGACCAGCCCCACAATGACAAAGGCGGCTTGCCAGCTGTAGTTCAGGATTGACCAGGCGATCAGCGGGGGCGCCAGCATGGAGCCGATCGATGGCCCGATGTTGTAAAGCCCACCGGCCAGCCCGCGCTCCTTTGCCGGAAACCATTCCGACACCACCTTCAGTCCCCCCGGCGAAAAGGCGCCCTCGGCAAAACCCAAAGCGCCGCGCAGCGCCGCCAGCATCTGCCAGTTGGTGGCCAGGCCATGCGCCATGCAGATCGCTGACCAGGCAAAGGCGAACAGGGCAAAGCCGGTCTTCACGCCCAGAATGTCCATGATGTAGCCCACCACAGGCTGGAGCATGATCGTTCCCTGAAAGGCGGCGGTGATCCAGCCATACTGCTCGGTGGTGATGTGCAAGTTGGCGATCACTGTGGGCGCGGCCACCGAAAGGGTCTGCCGCGACAGGAAATTGACCAACGCCCCCAGCATGATCAGCGCGATCGTCAGCCAGCGAATGCCGAAATAGCGGCGCATGC
>DASTRG010000092.1:0-3135 GCA_035761325.1 Rhizomicrobium sp.
CGCTGCACGCCGGTGACGGAAATCTGCGAGGGGATGATCTCCTCCACCAGCTTCTTGTTGTCCGGCGGCAGGTCGTCCAGCAGCTTCTTGGTCTCGGCATAGGAAAGAAGTTCGGCCATGTGCGACTTCAGCACCTCGGTCAGGTGCGTGGTCAGGACGGTGCCGGGATCGACCACGGTGAAGCCGCGGAACGCCGCTTCTTCCTTCAGCGCGCCGGACACCCATGTGGCGGGCAGGCCGAATGCGGGCTCGCTGGTGTGGGTGCCGGGCAGGTCGATAGGCAGGCCCTTGGGGTCCATCACCAGGAAGGAGCCGGGGAACAGCTCGCCCTTGCCGGAATCGAATTCCTTGATGCGGATGCGGTACTCGTTGGCGCCAAGCTGCATGTTGTCCAGGATGCGCACGGCGGGCATGACAAAGCCCATTTCCTGCGCCAGCTGGCGCCGCAGCGCCTTGATCTGGTCGGTGATGCGATGGCCCTGCACGTCGTTTATCAGGGGCAGCAGGCCATAGCCGAGTTCGACACGCAGCAGGTCCAGCGCCAGCGCGGTCGAGATCGGTTCTTCCTTGGGCGGGCCGTCGGCGGTGGCGGTTTGCGCTTCGGCCTCGGCCACGCGCCGGTCCTTGCGCTTGCCGGCATACCAGGCCAGCGTGCCGGTGGCGCCGGCAAGCCCGGCGAAAACCAGGGTCGGCATGCCCGGAAGGACGGCAACCACGCCCATCACCGCGGCCGCCATGCCCAGCGCCTGGGGATAGAAGGAAAGCTGGCCCATCAGCGCCTTGTCGGTGGCCCCTTCCACGCCTGCCTTGGAGACCATCAGGCCGGCGGCGGTGGAAACGATCAGCGCAGGCATCTGGCTGACCAGGCCGTCGCCCACCGTCAGCAGCGTGTAGGTCTGGGAGGCGTCGGCGAAGCTGACGCCATGCTGGACGACACCGATGATGATGCCGCCCACGATATTGATGCCGGTGATCAAAAGGCCGGCGATGGCGTCGCCGCGCACGAATTTGGACGCACCGTCCATGGCGCCGAAGAAATTCGATTCCGCCTCGATGGTCTTGCGGCGGCTTCGTGCTTCCTTTTCGTCGATCAGGCCGGCCGACAGGTCGGCATCGATCGCCATCTGCTTGCCGGGCATGGCATCCAGGCTGAAGCGGGCGGCGACTTCGGCGATGCGGCCCGAACCCTTGGTGATGACCACGAAGTTGACGATGATCAGGATGATGAAGACGATCAGGCCGATGACGAAATTGCCCTGCATCACCAGCTTGCCGAAGGCCTGGATGACATAGCCGGAGGCGGCGGTGCCTTCGTTCCCGTGGCCCAGGATCAGGCGGGTGGACGCCAGGTTCAGCGACAGCCTGAGCATTGTGGTGATCAGAAGGATGGTCGGGAAGGAACTGAACTCCAGCGGCTTTCTGACAAACACCGCCGTCATCAGGATCAGGATGGAGAAGGACAGGCTGAAGGCCAGCGAAACGTCCAGAAGCCAGGTGGGCAGCGGCAGGATCAGGACCACCAGAATGGCCATGATGCCGATGGCAAGGCCCAGATCGGACTTGCGGATGAACTGGGCGATCTTGCCGGGCGAGAAATCGAAGCCCGATGAGGCCGGCGCCGCGTTGGTGATGTCTGTCACGCCATGAACTCCAAACTTCCGTCTACCATGGGCCGGTGTCGTCGCCCGGCCGCTCGCTCAAGCTCGCGGCGTAGCCGGCCCGCCTCACCCAGCCATCCGCTGTTCGCCGTGGCTGGGCACGGTCAGACCGGAATCGGAATATTCGCGCAGCTTGTTGCGCAGGGTGCGGATCGAGATACCCAGGATGTTGGCCGCATGGGTGCGGTTGCCCAGGCAATGGTCCAGCGTATCCAGGATCAGGTCGCGTTCCACATCGGAGACGGTGCGCCCGACCAGCGAGCGGGTGGCTGCCCCGGCCTGCACCATGGCGCCCTGCACCTGGCTGTTCTGGGACAGGGCCGCGCCGGCGGCAGCCGGGGCCGCCTGCGTGCCGCCGACCTGCGTGCCGTCGGGCAGGCGGATCGCCTCCGGCCCGATCTCGGGCCCCTGCGCCAAAAGGACGGCGCGGTGGATTGTGTTCTCCAGCTCGCGCACATTGCCCCGCCAGGGATGGGCCAGCAGCAGGCGCTCGGTCTGCGAAGCGATCGGACGGAACGTCACGCCGTTGGCCTCGGCATATTTGCGGGCGAAATGCTGCGACAGGGCGCGGATATCCTTGGGCCGCTCCCGCAGCGCCGGCAGGCGCAGGTTCACGACGTTCAGGCGATAGAGCAGGTCCTCGCGGAAGGTGCCGTGGCGCACCGCCTCGGCCAGGTCGCGGTTGGAGGTGGCGATGATGCGGATATCGACCTTGACCGGCTTGGTGCCGCCCACGCGATCGATCTCGCGTTCCTGTATGGCGCGCAGCAGCTTGGCCTGCAGGCGCGCGTCCATCTCGCTGATTTCGTCGAGCAGCAGGGTGCCGCCATTGGCTTCCTCGAATTTCCCGATGCGCCGGGCAATGGCGCCGGTGAAGGCACCCTTCTCGTGGCCGAACAGTTCCGATTCCAGCAGGTTCTCGGGAATGGCGGCGCAGTTGACGCTGATGAAGGGCTTGTCGGCGCGATGGCTCTTGCGATGGATGTAGCGCGCCATCACCTCCTTGCCGGTGCCGCTTTCGCCGGTGACCAGGATCGAGGCTTCGCTGCCGGCGATCTGGTCGGCCAGCGCCAGGACGGCGCTCATCGCCTCGTCCTCATGGACCAGCTGGTGGCTTTCGTCGGCCACCGCCGCCAGCACCGCGGCGATCAGCTCGGGGTCGGCGGGCAGCGGCAGATATTCCTTGGCACCCGCGCGAATGGCCGCCACCGCGCGGCTGGTGTCGGTGCCGATGCCGCAGGCCACGACCGGGGTGCAGATGCGCTCGGCGGCAAGGCCGCGCACCAGCGCGCCGATCTCAAGCGACACATCGCAGAACACCAGGTCGGCGCCCGCGCCGCCGCGCAGGGTGGACAGCGCCTGGTCGATGCTGCCGGCATGGGTGACCTTGGCCCCCTTGTCCATCGCGATCTTGGTGGCAAGGCCGATCTGGCCCTGAAGTCCGCCGACGATGAGAAGACGCATCTTATTTCTCCTG
>DASTRG010000093.1:0-3003 GCA_035761325.1 Rhizomicrobium sp.
GCGCCTATCCCGAATTGAAGAACAGCGAGGCCCTGATCGCCGAGACGCTGAAGCTGGAGGAAATCCGCTTCCGCGAAACGCTCGCGCGCGGCCTCAAGCTGCTGGACGAAGCGACCGCCGGCATGAAGGCGGGCGACCGGCTGACCGGTGATGTCGCTTTCAAGCTCTACGACACCTATGGCTTTCCCCTGGATCTCACCCAGGAATCCCTGCGCGCCCGCGACATCCATGTCGATATCGACGGCTTCACCTTTGCCATGGAAAAGCAGCGCGCCGAGGCGCGCGCCAGCTGGGTCGGCTCGGGTGAAGGCGCCAGCGAGGCACAATGGTTCGCGGTGCTGGATGAAGTCGGCCGCACCGAGTTCCTGGGCTATGACACCGAGGAAGCCGAAGGCCAGGTCCTGGCCATCTTCAAGGACGGCGGGCGGGTGATGCAGGCGACCGTCGGCGAGACGGTCGAGATTCTCACCAACCAGACGCCCTTCTATGCCGAATCCGGCGGCCAGGCGGGGGATCAGGGCCTCATGATTTCGCCCAAGGGGCGCGGGCAGGTGACCGACACCCAGAAAAAGCTGGGCGCACTGCATGTGCATCTGGTCAGGGTCACGCAGGGAAGTTTCGCGCCGGGCGATGCGGTCGATCTGAAGGTCGATGAGGAACGGCGCCGCGCCACCCGCGCCAACCATTCGGCGACCCATCTCCTGCATGCCGCGCTCAAGCGCGTCCTGGGCAGCCATGTCAGCCAGAAGGGCTCGCTGGTGACGGCCGAGCGGTTGCGCTTCGACTTTTCCCACCCCAAGCCGGTGACCGCACAGGAACTGGAAGCCATCGAGGTGCAGGTCAACGCCGTCATCCGCCAGAATTCCGACACCACCACGCGTCTTATGGCCACCGACCAGGCCATAGCGGCGGGCGCCGAGGCGCTGTTCGGCGAAAAATACGGCGACGAAGTGCGCGTGCTGAGCATGGGTACGGACCTGGGCGGCGCCGAAGAGAAGGCCTATTCCGTCGAACTGTGCGGCGGCACCCATGTCCACCGGCTGGGCGATATAGGGCTCTTCACCATCATCTCGGAATCGGCGGTGGCTGCGGGCGTGCGCCGCATCGAGGCGCTGACGTCCGAGCATGCCCGCCGCTATCTGGCGGGCCAGGCGGAAATCGCGCGCGAGGCGGCCGGCGCGATCAGGACGCCGATCGGCGAATTGTCGGCCCGCGTGGCCCAGCTTGCCGAGGAGCGCCGCAAACTGGAACGCGAATTGGCCGAGGTCAGGAAACAACTTGCCCTGGCCGGTCCCGCCAAGGGCGGCGGCGACAGCGAAACGATAGCGGGCATCAAGACGGTGCTGAAGCTGGTCGAAGGTGTCTCGCCCAAGGATCTGAAGTCGCTTGCCGACGGTGCCAAGCAGCAGATCGGTTCGGGCGTGGTGGCCTTTGTCGCCGCCGCCGACGGCAAGGCCTCTGTCGTGGTGGGCGTCACCGACGACCTGACCGCAAAAATCAGCGCGGTTGACCTGGTGCGCGCGGCGGCGGAAGCCCTGGGCGGCAAGGGCGGCGGCGGCCGTGCCGACATGGCCCAGGCCGGCGGCCCCGACAATGGCGACATAAAAGCCGCGCTGAATGCGGTTCGCGCCAAGCTGAAGGAACTGACTCCAGCCTAGCTGCTAGGTCAGGTCCATGAAGGGGTTGAAGGCGATTTCCCAGACATGGCCGTCGGGATCGGCGAAATGCCCGGAATAGCCGCCCCATCCGGTTTTTGCCGGCGGGCTCACCGGCTTTGCCCCCGCCGCCACCGCCTTGGCATAGGCCGTGTCCACTTCGGCCATCGACGGCTCGTTATGGGCCAGGGTGAATCCGCCGAAACCGTGACCGTCGGGCACGCCCGCTTCCGCCACAAGCTGTTCGCGGGGATGAATTGCCAGCCACGTGCCTTCCAGCGGGAAGAATACGACATCGGCGTCGGGATTGTAGTCATGGACCGGCCAGCCCAGGCCGTCGCGGTAGAAGGCCAGCGACCGCTTCAGGTCGCGCACCCCCAATGTGACAAGACCGATCTTCGGTTTCACCGGCCTACGCGATGATATCCGGCAACAGCCGGTTGTTGATCTCGGTGATCTCGTCCTTCAACTGAAGCTTGCGCTTCTTCAGCCGCGACAGCGCCAGCACATCGGGCGTGCCCGAATCCTGCAGCGCCGTAATGGCGGCATCCAGGTCGCGATGCTCCTGCATCAGTTCGGCCAGCTTGGCGCGCGCGGCGACTTCATCGGGCTTGGTCACACCGGCCATGACTCAGCCCTTCTTCTTGCGCCGGCTCTTGGCGATGTCCTCGCCCCAGCGCTTTACGTCGGGCCATTCATAGCCAAACAAATCCAGTGCCCGCCCCACCATCTGGTCGACCAGATCGCTCAGCGTCCTGGGCGCGGCATAGAAGGACGGCACCGGCGGCATGATGATGGCGCCCATCTCGGCCAGCTGCGCCATGGTGCGCAGGTGTCCCAGGTGCAACGGCGTCTCGCGCACCATCAACACCAGCGGGCGGCGCTCCTTCAACATCACATCGGCGGCGCGGGTCAGAAGCGAGGAGGTCACGCCGGTGGCGATCTCGCTCATGCTGCGCACGCTGCACGGCGCCACGATCATGCCCATGGTCCTGAAGCTGCCGCTGGCGATCGGCGCGGCAATATCGCCAGCCGCGTAGACATGGTCCGCTCGAGCGGCGACCTGCTTGGGGGTGAGATCCGTCTCATAGCCAATGGTCATTTCCGCCGGCTTGGTCATCACCAGGTGGGATTCTATCCCCAGATCGCGGGCCGCTTCCAGAAGGCGGATGCCATAGGCCGCCCCCGACGCCCCGGACAGCCCGACAATCAGCCGTCCGCCTTTGTTTTTTTCCGGGTTCCCAGGCGCCATACCCCCCTCGTTAGCACTCCTTAAGCCTGGCCAAAAGGGGCCGTTTTGGCAGAGGTTGGAGATGACAGCCTGCCCGGTTGGTGCTTTACTTTTCAT
>DASTRG010000094.1:0-15342 GCA_035761325.1 Rhizomicrobium sp.
GGTGGCGCCGACACCGGCCGCCGCGCCATTGACGCTGGCCACGGTCAGCGGATTGTTTTCGGGATCGCTGTCGTTTGTCAGGACATTTCCCGTCACCTGGGTCGTCGCGTTGACGGTGACGGAAGCGCTGTCGGCCACCGCAACCGGAGGCGCGTTGGTGCCGCCACCACCGCCGCCGCCGGAGGATGCCGCAGGGCCGTGAACGCTGACGGTCAGGTCGGCGACCACCGGCGGCGGGTCGACAGTGGTGGTCGTGGTCACAGTGCCCGGCGAACCGATAGTCGGGACGTAATCGTCAGCCACCGCGCCCGGATTGAGCTGGGCTCCCCATATCTGGAAGGTGCCGGTGGCCGACTGGTTGGCCGTGTGGATCAGCGCCACATTGGCATCGGCGTTGCCGGTGCCGTTGAACGTCCAGCTGAAGCGCTGCCATGTCCCGGTGGCGACGGCCGTCTTCGTATTCTCGCCGTCCGCGCCGTCATAATAGTTGAAAGCGAAATTGCCGTTGCCGCTGACCAGCCTTACCCAGATGCTGAAGGTGTACTGCCCCGACACGTTGGTGGTGTAAAAGATGCCGCGATCGGTGCCCGAAAGGACGATCTGGTCGGCGGTGCTGGCGCCGCCCTGCGGCCCGGCGGCCACATTGGCGGTGACAACCGGCGCGGAGCCCGAATCGGCGAACTTCACCCACGCGGCACTGTCGAACGCCTCGGATTGGGTCAGCAGATTCTGGTGGACGACACTTGTGGTTGTCGAATGGTCGACTCCGTCCGAAATCGAATAGTGAAAGACATCCGTGACGGTCTGTCCCGGCGCCAGCGCCAGGACATTGGCCTGATTGGCGGCCAGCACGTAGGTGTACTGGCCGTTGGCGCCCAGCACCAGCGAGCCATAAGTCCCGGTCAGCGTCTGGCCGACATTGGCGGCCAGGCCATTGACGGCCGTCACGCCAATGGCGTCGCCGTCCGCGTCGCTGTCGTTGGATAGAACGTCCCCCGATACCTGCGTCGTGCCGCCCACGGAAACCGACGCGGTATCCGACACTGCAACCGGCAGCACATTGGTGCCAGCCATGAATCAATCCCCGTCCTCTTTTGCCCCATCATAATAACGGTCGCGCGGATTGACACGCACGTTCGACGGGCAATCGCGAAATTCGCGTACCCACCATTTGGTATGTGCGCCCCCTATCGCTCGCGCATGCCGCGGCGGAACACATCCGAAATGGGTTCGACAAAATATTCCAGCACCGTCCGCGACCCGGTATTGATCGACACCTCAACCGGCAGGCCCGGCATGATTCTGACGTTTTTTTGCCCCTCGAGCCCGCTGCGGTCGACCGTGATTTCAACGGCGAAATAGGCCTGCCCGGTACGCGGATCGACCAGGCGGTCCGCCGAGACATTGTTGACGACGCCCTGGATGACCGGCAGCCGCCGCTGCTGGTGGGCACTGAAATTGACCCCCGCGGTCATGCCCACATGGACGCCATCGGCGTCTTCGGGACGCACGCGCGCCTCGACTTCGAGCGCGTCGTTGCGCGGCACGATTTCCATGATGGTTTCGCCCGGCCGCACAACCGCGCCCTGCGAATGCACGGCAAGCCCGACGACCTTGCCGGCAACAGGCGCCGTCATGTTCTCGTGCGCCAGAATATCCGCGGCGGCATTGATCCGGTCAACCAGTTCAAAGCGGCGCGTCTGTACGTCCCGAAGGTCCCTTACAACATCGCTCAGCTGCTGGTTGCGCAGGTTCATTATCTGGAGCCCGTTTTCACCGGATGCCAGCTTCATTTCGGCGATCTTTTCGGTCAGCTGCCCGCGCTGTCCATTGGCTTCCGCCACCTGGCGCTGCAAGGTCAACAGCCGGGGCAGCGTGGACAGGCCCTTGGCGTATAGTGCCTGCACGCTTGCCGCTTCCTTTTCCAGCAGTTGGATCTGGCGGGCCAGGGCGGACTGCTGGCTTTTTATGCCAGCGATGATGCTTTCATTCTCGCTGCTGCGCTGGTTGAGGATTTCGATCTGCTTGGCCAATGTCTGGCGCCGCGTCAGGAAAGTGCTTTCCTCGCCGCGCATGGCCTCGGCGACCTTTGGATCGGACGCCCGGGCAATCAGGTCGGCGGGAAATTCGATGCTCTCGCGTCCGTCCCGCTCGGCCATCAGGCGGGCTTCCTGCGCCAACAGGGCGTCGCCCTGTCCCTTAAGCAGGGCCAGGCTTGTCCGCGCCTGGGTATCGTCCAGCCGGACCAGCGACTGTCCCGCCTTCACATACTGGCCGTCGGCCACGAATACCCGGCGGACAATTCCTCCCTCCAGGTGCTGGATGGGCTTGCGATGCGATTCCACCACGATGACACCGGGCGCCAGCACCGCGCTTGAAAGGGGGGCCAGCGCGGCCCAACCCAGGAAGCCCGCGAAGAAGGCGAGCATGATCAACCGCCCCCTGGCGATCACGTCGCGAGCGCTCATGAAGCGCGTGGCCGGATCGTCCGGCAATTGCGGCTCGCGCGGAAGGATCACCCGGTAGGTCCACCCCCCGATCGTGCCGGCGGAAGCGGCCAGAAGCTGCCAGGACGGCGTGCCGCGAACACGGTACGACCACCCGCGGACAGGGCCGGACAGCCGCTGCACCAGCCCGTTGAACCGTTCGCGAAGCCTGTCGAAAATGTTTTCGGGGCCTGAGCGCATCAGCGACCCGCCGTTGCGAAGGGCATTATGGCGGGGCGGGTGAAGCGCTGCATGATCTCCGCCCTGGGCCCGAATGCTTCCACGGTACCGTCGGCTCGAAGGACCAGCATTTTGTCGACCGACGACAGAATGCTGGGCCGGTGGGCGACGATGACAAGTGTGACTCCCTGCTTTTTCAGATCGGCGATGGCGGTGACAAGCGCATCTTCTCCCACGCTGTCGAGATTGGCGTTCGGCTCGTCCAGAAGGACCAGCCGCGGATCGCCATAAAAGGCGCGGGCGATGCCGATACGCTGCGCCTGGCCGCCGGACAGATCGTGGCCGTTCTCGCCGATCTGGGTCTCATAGCCCTGCGGCAGCCCAAGGATCATCTCATGGGCGTGGGCGCGGCAGGCGGCGCGCACTACGGCTTCGGGATCGCCCTCGGTCATGCGCGCTATGTTTTCGCGCACGGTTCCCGTAAAGAGTTCGACGTCCTGCGGCAGGTAACCGATGAAACGGCAGAGCGCCTCGCGCGGCCAGGCATAGATATCGGCGCCGTCCAGCCGCACAATTCCGCTGCTGCAGGGCCACGCGCCCGCCATCAGGCGCAGGAGGGTCGATTTTCCCGACCCCGACGGCCCGATGATGCCCAGCGATTCGCCGGGCGCCAGATCGAAGCTGACGTTGGAGAGTATGGCCCTGCGGGTTGCCGGCGATGCGAAATGCAAGCCCGCCGCCATCAGCCATCCATTGGGCGCCGGCAAGGCCATTCCTTCCTCGCGATCGGGAGCGGAATGCATCAATTGCGACAGCCGCTTGCAGGCCTGGCGGGCCGCAATCAGGTTCTTCCAGGTCGAGATGATCGTTTCGATCGGTGCCAGGGCGCGCGCACCGATGATGGAAGCGCCGATCATGATGCCGCCGGTGGCGCGGAAGTCCAGGATAAGCATCGCCCCCGCGCCCAGCAACGCGATTTGAATGAGCATCCGCACCGCCTTAGACAAGGATGAAAGACGGCTGTCGCGGTCCAGCGCCTGGGTCGTCTTATGGAGAGAATCGAGCCAGTGCCGGTGCCAGCGCGCGCAGAAGGTACGCGACATTCCCATTCCCTCCAGGACGGAGGAATTGCGCAGCCCGTCTTCGGCGAAGGCATGCGCTCGCATCGACAGGCCCATGCCTTCGGCCAGCACCGGGGTAACCATGCGCTCGCTGACCAGCGCGACGAGCACCAGGATCATGCCGCCCACAAGGACGATCACAAGAAACACCGGATGCAGCAGCGCCAGCACGAACAGGTAGACAAGGACAAACGGCAGGTCCATCAGCGCCGTGAAACAGGGGCTGGCAGCGAATTGCCTGATCGTTTCGACATCGCGCAGGCCGGCACGGACCTGCATGCCGCCGTTTCTGCAGGCGGTCGCGACCATTGCGCGCAACACATCACCCGCCAATGCGTTCGAGACCCGCAGGCCCGCGCGCATCAAAAGCCGGACCCGCAACGAATCCAGCGCCGCGAAACAGGTTATGCCACCCACCGCAATGACGGTGAGCAGCAGCAGCGTGTCCTCGCTGCGGCTGGTCAGCACCCGGTCATATATCTGCAGCATGTAGAAGGAGCTGGTCAGCGCCAGGATGCTCATCGCCGCGCTGAATCCCAGCGCGGCGATGAACAGATCCTTGTTCGCCGCGGCCGCAGTCTTTATCGGATCGGTCCGCATGGCCGGCTCAATCACCCAATCCGAACCACGCGTTGGCGGTCTTTTCATAATATTCGCGCGGGTCGTACAGTTTGACAGGCAGCCTGAGCGAGCGGGCATTCATATGCCCCATCGCCGCGAGAAGCCGGTAGGCGGCCAGGATCGAGTCATGCCGCGAAGCTTCGACCGCGACCTGGGCCACCAGGAGCTCGGCCTGGGCGTTGAGAATTTCCACGACCGACCTTTCGCCGCCGCGTTGCTCCTGGCTCACGCCTTCGACGGCCTTTTGGTCGGCGAGCGCCTGCGCGCGATTGTGATCAAGCGCGACCCGGGTCGACGTCAGGGTCTGCCAGGCATTTTCGACCTCCTGGCGCACGCTGCGCTCGGCGACGACGATCGCTGCCTGGGCCTGGGCGCGCACCTGCTCGGCGCGGCGCACCCCTGCTTCCTCCCCGCCGCCCTGATAGATCGGTATGGTCAGTTGGCCCAGAACCGCCATGTTTTGCTGGACGCCGCTGGTCGCATAGATGTTGGTTCCCGCGGCATCGCGCAGATACTGATACTGCGCGGAGAGGGAAAATTGCGGCAGCAGGGCGCCGACGGCTTCGTCCACCAAATAGTCCGACGACCGGGCCTGGGCCCGCGCGCGCGTCAGGACGGGATTGTCGCCCACCGCGACGGCAATCGCCGCTTCGCGGGAGGCGGGCAGGGACGGGGGGGCGCTCACCTCGTCGAGCGCGGCGGCGGGCAGACCCGTCACCGTCTCAAATGCCGTCCGGCTGACCGACAATTGCAACTGTGCGGACGCCGCTCCGGCCTTGGCCTGCGAAAGCCGCGCCCGGGCCTGGTCGACGTCGGTGCGCGTGACCATGCCGGCATCGTGCTGGGCCTGCACCGCATCAAGCCTGCCTTGCAGCGTGCGCACATAGTCCTGGTTGAGCCTGACGACAGCCTCATCCCTTATGACATCCATATAGGCCTGCGTTGCATCCAGCAGGACGGATTGTTCGGCGAGTGTGAGATCTTCGCGGCCGGCATCGACGTCCGCCTTGGCACGGCCTATTCCGGCGCTGATCCGCCCGCCGTAATAGATCGGCTGGGTTATGGTGACCTGTCCCACCAGCGGATGGCTGTTGAAAGCCGACCCTATGCCGGTAACGCTGCCCTGGCTGACGCCATAGGAGCCGGATGCGCTTATGCTTGGCCGCGTCTGGGCGGTTGCCAGCGCCACACCCTCGTCGGTCGCCCTAAGGCGCGCCCGCGCGGCCATGAGCTGCGGGTTGGTCTGATAGGCGGCGGCAAGCGCGTCCTGGAGTGAGAGGGCGGCAGCCGGCGCCGCGAGACAAGTGCCCGCCGCAACTGTCAGGAACGCCAGGCAAGCCAGAGGCCGGCGCCGCACGCGCGGAAGCATTTCTATCGGCCTCTCCCGAGGCGAGCCCGGAAAGCCGCAAACGCGTCAGACATTCTACACCGCGTGGTAAGCCCCACATAAACTAGGGTATGGGTGCCGGCGGCGGCGTCCTCATAGTTGGGTAGCGGGGCCTGCGAGGCCTAGAATCCGCGCCGCGCCTTGAAGGCGGCCGAAAGCGTGCCCTCGTCCAGGTAGTCCAGCTCTCCGCCCACCGGCACGCCATGGGCCAGGCGCGTGACCTTCAGGCCTTTGTCTTCCAGCAGGTCCATCAGGTAATGCGCCGTGGTCTGGCCTTCGACAGTGGCGTTCATCGCCAGGATCACTTCCTCGACGCCGTGTTTCACGCGATCGAGCAGTGCGGCAACGTTCAGCCGCTCGGGCGTGACGCCATCCAGCGCCGAAAGAGCGCCACCCAGCACATGATAGCGGCCGCGAAACACCGCCGCCCGCTCCAGCGCCCACAGGTCGGAGACATCCTCGACCACGCAGAGCAGATGCGGATCGCGGCGCCCATCGGTGCAGATGGAGCAGGGGCTGACGGTATCGAGATTGCCGCAGATGGCGCAGGGCTGAATCGCGGCGGCGGCGTCCTGCATCGCCTGGGCCAGCGGCTCCAGCAGCACGTCGCGCTTCTTCAAAAGCACCAGCGCGGCGCGTCGGGCCGAGCGGGGCCCCAGTCCCGGCAGCCGGGCCAGCAACTGGATCAGCCGCTCGATTTCGGAGCCTGTCGCCATCAGCTGTCGGAATCGCCGTCGCTGTCGGGCATGGCGGCGGCGATGTCGTCCTGGGCGATCGGGCGCACTTCCCTGATTTCGGCGCCGGGAAACCGGTCCAGCACCGCGCGCACCATCGGCAGTTGCGCGGCGCTGTCGTGGGCGGCGGCCTTGGCCGCCTGCTTCTGTTCCGCCAGTGTGGGGGCGCCGCCCTCGCGCGCGATCGCAACGCTCCAGCGCACGCCGGTCCAGTCCTTCAGCTTTTGCTGAAGATCGCCCGCAAGGGTGCGCGGCGCGCGCGCGTGGGGCCGGAATTCCAGGTGACCCGCTTCCAGCCGCACCAGATGCACATAATTCTCCAGCGCCACCTTCAGGATGGGCGCATTGTTGGCGGCGGCCAGCGCGACGATGTCTTCCAGCGTGCGCAAGGTGGGCGCGCCTTCGGGAACGGATTGCGGTGAAAGACGTGGTGCTGCGCCCGATGAGGTCATCTGCGCCCGCGGACTGCCGCCGGACGGCGGCGGCGATGAAGATGTGCGCGGCGCGGCGCCGGGATTGTCGAGCAGGTCCTTCACCAGCTTGTCGGTGGGCGGCAGTTCGGCGGCATAGGCCAGGCGGATCAACACCATCTCGCACGCCAGAATAGGACGGGCGGCGTCGCGCACCTCGAACAGGCCCTTCATCAGGATCTGCCAGGCGCGGGTGAGAGAAGCGACGGACAGTTTGCCCGCCAGGGTGGCGGCGCGCCTTGCTTCCTCCGATCCGCCGTCAAAAAAGCCCTGGGCATCCGGGGCGACCTTCAGGCGAGTCAGGAAATGCACGGTCTCCAGCAAATCCTGGATCATCGTCAGGGGTTCGGCACCGGCGTCATACAGCGTTTTGAGATCAGCCAGCGCGCCGGGAACGTCGCCGCCCATCAGCTTCTCGAAAATGTCCAGCACCCGGCCACGATCGGCCAGGCCCAGCATGGCGCGCACCGTTTGCGCCGTGATCGGGCCGCCCTCGCCATGGGCGATGGCCTGATCGAGCAGCGAGAGGGAGTCGCGCGCCGAGCCTTCAGCGGCGCGCGCGATCAGCGCCAGTGCGTCCGCCTCGATCTGCACGTCTTCCTTCTTCGCCAGCGTCGCCAGATAGGCCGCCAGTTCGATGGAATCGATGCGGCGCAGGTCGAAGCGCTGGCAGCGCGACAGCACCGTCACCGGCACCTTGCGGATCTCGGTGGTGGCGAAGATGAACTTCACATGCGGCGGCGGCTCTTCCAGGGTCTTGAGCAGGCCGTTGAACGCCTGCTTGGACAGCATGTGGACTTCGTCGATGATGTAGACCTTGTAGCGCGCCGCGACGGGGGCATAGCGCACGCCCTCGATGATCTCGCGGATGTCGTCGATGCCGGTGCGGCTGGCGGCGTCCATCTCCTGCACATCGACATTGCGGCTTTCGCTGATCGAGACGCAGGGCTCGCACACACCGCAGGGATGGATGGTGGGTTCGCTCCGCTTCCCGTCCGGGCCGATGCAGTTCAGGGCGCGGGCGATGATGCGGGCGGTCGTGGTCTTTCCCACTCCGCGTACCCCGGTCAGCATGAAGGCATGGGCGATGCGGCCGGTGGCGAAGGCATTGGACAGGGTTCGCACCAGCGCTTCCTGCCCGATCAGGCCGGTGAAATCGGTGGGGCGGTATTTGCGCGCCAGGACGCGATAGGGAGCCGAAGGCTGGGACATGGGCCGACTATAGCAAGGCGTCCGGCCAGGGCGGGGCGCAAAAAGCCGCGAAGCCTGTGGAAATAGACGTCTATGGGAATAGAGTGGAAGCCGGCGACCCGCCACAAATTCGGTATGGCTGCTCGGTTCCCCGCCTGACCAGGTTAGCGACAGTGGCGCCCACCGACTTCCGTGCGGAGATATAAGGGCTTGCCGGGCAAAAGGCGAGTCCGCCGGGCGCTGGTCCTGACCGGCATTTTTCCCGCTTTCGCCCCGGCTCCCTCTGCTCTACCAACAGCCCATGACCCGCATTGACCCGACTGGTCCCATGACGTTCGGCGGGAGTCCGCTGGATCGCGCCGGATACCGCCGTACCGACCCGGCCTGGCTGGCGGAGCAGCGCGGCCGCGGCCTGTTCCTGCCCATCTGGCGGAACCAGCCGCTGCTCAAGGGCGAGGCGGTTGCCCTGCTGCCGCGGCGGGCCGGCTGGGAGGGCATGCAGGCCGTTTTCCTGGGCCTGGACGACGGCCAGCCGCTGTTCGCCATCGACCTGCCCGATGACCCCGAGCCGGTATTCGACGGCGCCGCCTTTCAGGAGATGCGGCCCGCCGCGATGGTCCTGCCGGCGCGGGACTGCGCCATAGCCGGCCAGGCGAAGGCGATGCTGGACTGGCACCGGCGCCACCGCTTCTGTGCCAATTGCGGCGCGGCCACCACCCCGGAAGACGGCGGCTATCGCCGCCACTGCCCGAACTGCCAGGCCGATCACTTCCCGCGCACCGACCCGGTGGTGATCATGCTGCCTATCCTGGAAGGGAAAGGCCGCCTGGACGAGCATTGCCTTCTGGGCCGCAATGCCCGCTTCACCAATGGCCTTTACTCGGCCTTCGCGGGCTTCATCGAGCCTGGCGAGACGGTTGAGGATGCGGTGGCGCGCGAGCTGGAAGAGGAAGCGGGCATGAAGATCGGCGCAGTGACCTATCACGCCTCCCAACCCTGGCCGTTTCCGTCGTCGCTGATGATCGGCTGCTATGCGAAGGCGCTGGGCCGCGCGTTCACCGTTGACGGCACCGAAATCTCGGAGGCGCGCTGGTTCAGCAAGGCCGAGGCGCGGGCGCGGCTGGCGGGCGAGATCGCCGACGACATCCGTCTGCCATCGCCCATCGCCATCGCCCATCACCTGATCCGCGACTGGGCGGAGGGCTGACGTCAGGCGCTGAGGAAGCGGCCATTGTTGAAGTCGGAAATGGCCTGGTGGATTTCCGCCGCGCTGGTCATCACAAAGGGGCCGTGGCCGACGACCGGTTCATTCAGCGGCAGGCCCGTCATGATCAACAGCAGCGCGTCGGCATCGGCATGCAGCCTTGCCTGGGTGCCTTCGCGGGAAAAACGGACGATCTCGGCCTCGTTGATACCTGTGCCATCGACCGTGACATGGCCCGACAGCACCGCGACCATCGCGGTATGGCCTTCGGGGAGGTCGAGCGTGACATCCGCGCCCGCCTTCAGGCGCGCATCCCACAGGTTGATGGGACTGAAGGTACGCGCGGGGCCTTTCACGCCCGCCGCCGCGCCGGCGATGACACGCAGCGTTCCGGCGCCGTCCGGCAGCTCCACGACCGGAATGTCAGCGCCGGCGATGGCCTGGTAACCGGCCTTGGACATCTTGTCTTTCGCCGGCAGGTTCACCCACAGCTGCACCATGCGGAAGGGCCCACCGGTCCTGGTAAATTCGGGGGAATGGAATTCCTCATGGATGATGCCGCCCGCCGCGGTCATCCATTGCACGTCGCCCGGACGGATGGTGCCGCCGCCGCCGGTGGAATCGCGATGCGCAACTTCGCCTTCATAGGCGATGGTGACGGTCTCGAAACCGCGATGGGGATGCTGGCCGACACCGCGCGGGCTGGCGGCGGGCGGGAAAGTATAGGGCCCGGCATAATCGAACAGCAGGAAAGGGCTGTTTTCCTGGGCTTCACGGTCATAGGCGAACAGCGAGCGCACGGGAAAGCCGTCGCCCACCCAGTGGCCGCCATGTGATTTCAGGATTTGTGCAATCTTCTTCATAAGCCGCTCCGGGCGCGCACCGCCGATTCCCATGTTGGGATGGAGGGGGCGGTGTGCAAGGGCCTGCCCGGCCGGGGTCTGCTAGGGTCTGGCGCATGATTCTGGCCGGCCTTTTCGCCCTTGTCGCCATCCTGTTCGCATCCGTCGGCCAGGGCGGCGCCCCCGGTTATGTCGCGGTAATGGCGCTGTTCGGCTTTGCGCCGGCGGCGATCAAGCCGGTGGCGCTGGCGTTGACCATGCTGGTGGCGGCAATCGGCATCTTGCGCTTTCACACAATGGGCCTGCTGGTGACGCGGGACTGGCTGCCCTTCACCATCCTGGGCATTCCCGCATCCGTGCTGGGCGGCATGATCAACCTGCCGCCCGACTCGTTCCGGCTGGTGCTGGCGGCGATTCTGCTTGCGGCGGCGTTCCAGATGGCGCGCTCGGCGCTGAAGGCCGCAGCGATCGATTCCGCCGCGGCGGCGCCCTCCCATGCCATCGCAGTGCCGCTGGGCGGGGCGATCGGGCTGGCGGCAGGCATCACCGGCATCGGCGGCGGCCTGTTCATCGCCTGGCTGATGATGACGCAGGGCTGGGCACCGACAAAGCGCGTTGCCGCCGCGGCCCAGGTCAGCAACTTCACCACCGCTGCCGCGGCTTCTGGCGCGATCTGGGCGACGCATCCGGCGCTGCCGCCCGCCTTGCCGCAATGGATGCTGATGGCAGCCCTTGGTGGCTTCGCCGGCGCCTGGATGGGTGCGAAATACCTGCCCGCGAAGGTACTGCGCTTTCTTCTGGCGGCGATCCTGCTGGCGTCAGCGGTCAAGCTGGCGCTCTTTTGAACCCCTCTGTCGGCAGCTCGGTCTGCCTGCGGCTGACACAGCGTTGCCGACATCTCCCCTTCATGCGTGCTTCGCACGCGAAGGGGAGAGGGGTTCAAAGAACTAGGGCATGTCCTCGCGGAAGGGCGAGGCGGGATAGACGCCCATCACCGTCATCTTCGCGGTCTGGAAGCGCAACTCCTCCAGCGCCTGGTGCACATTGGGCGCGTCGGGATGGCCCTGAATGTCGGCGTAAAACTGGGTGGCGTTGAACGAGCCGCCCAGCTGATAACTTTCCAGCTTGGTGATGTTGACGCTGTTGGTGGCGAAGGCGCCCAGCGCCTTGTAAAGCGCGGCGGGCGCGTTCTTCACCTGGAACAGCAGCGTGGTAACGATCCGCCCCTCCTTGGGGGGTGTCTCCAAGTCGCGCGCCATGATCAGAAAGCGCGTGGCGTTGTGGTGCTCATCCTCGACGTCAGGGGCCAGCACCTTGAGGCCATAGATCTCGCCCGCCAGTACCGAGGCTATGGCGCCCGCGTGAACATCGCCCAGTTCGGCGACATGCTTGGCCGAGCCCGCCGTGTCGTACCAGTGATGCGCCCTGAGCTTGCGCCGGCGGATGATGCCGCGGCACTGGGCCAGCGCCGGCACCTGGCTGTAGACGTCGGTGATCGCCTCCAGTGTGGCGGTCTTCAGGCCCAGGAGCTGGTGGCGGATAGGCAGGAAATGTTCGCCCACGATATGCAGGCCGGAATCGGGAAGCAGGTGATGGATGTCGGCGATACGCCCGATCAGCGAATTTTCCACCGGAATGATGGCAAGGTCCGTCTCGCCGGACTTCACCGCCTCGACCGCGTCTTCGAAAGTGGGCCGGGGAACGGCGACGGCGTGGGGCACAGCCTCGCGCGCGGCCAGGTTGGCATAAGCGCCGGGCTCTCCCTGGAAGGCGATGCGTTTTGCGGTGTCGATAGCTGAAACCATGGCTTCTTCTCTTACTGCAACAGCGCCCGGGCGCGCGCCAGATCTTCAGGCGTGTCAACCGACACGGGCGGGGCGTCGACACGGGCGATGGCGATGGACATGCCCGCTTCCAGCGCGCGCAGCTGTTCCAGCTTCTCGCGCTGTTCCAGCGGCGAAGGCGGCAGGGAAATGAACCGCTCCAGCGCGGCACGGCGGAAAGCATAGAGCCCGACATGATGCCAGAGGGTGCCATCTCCGGCCGGCGCGACGGCGCGGGTAAAATAGAGCGCGCGGCCCTGGGTCTCCTCCGGGTTCCAGGCAGCCACCGCCTTGACCACGGAGGTGTTGGTGCGATCGGCCTCATTGTCGATGGGTGCGGCGAGGGTGGCGATGTCGGCGCCGGTGTTTTCCAGAAGGTCCACCACCAGCCTGAGTTCGGCCGGATCGAGGGCGGGAAGATCGCCCTGCAGGTTCACCACCACGTCATGATGGCCCTCGGGATCGATGACCTTCAGTGCCGCCCAGATGCGGTCCGACCCTGAGGGCAAGGTGGGATCGGTCATCACGGCGGTTCCCCCTGCCCGCTCCACCGCCGCTGCCACTTCGGGCTCGCTGGCGGCAACCACGACGGGCCCTAGCCCGGCGGCCGCGGCCCGGGCCCAGACCCGCACGATCATGGGCACACCGGCTATGTCCGCCAGCGGTTTGCCCGGCAGGCGGGTCGAGGCCATGCGGGCGGGGATCATCAAAATGGGGTTCATGGGAGGGAACTGTCTTCGCAGCGGGTGCGCCTGTGTAGGCCGGGACGGCGCGCAAGGCCAGAGCGCGGCCGCTTTCGCGCGGGTGTCGGGGAGGCAAATCCGCGCAGCTTTTCGCGCCCCTGATTTTCCGCCAACCCACGGCGGTGGCTGGTTTTTATGCGACGCTTCGCCGCAATGACGCGCCAGTGCCGGCGGGTAATGTCGCCCCGTATTTCGCCGGGCTCAGCGCCCGGCCTTTCGTTGTCGCGCGCCCTTTTTCCGCCAGCGTCCCGCTGTCGGCCGGCGGGGCCGCAAATGGGGAGCATGGCGGCAGATGGATTCCTTTGAGTGGAACAAGATCATCGGTGCGGTTCTGGGCACGGCGATCTTCATCTTCGTCGTCAAGACAGTCGCCGAGATTGTCTATGAGCCCGAGCATCCCGCCAAGCCGGGCTATGTCGTCGAAGGCGTGGTGGAGCCCTCGGCCGGCGGCGCAACAGCACCCGTGGAAGAAGCCATGCCCGACTGGGGCACGGTGCTGCCCGCAGCCGATGTCGCGGACGGCAAGTCCATCTCCACCCGCTGCGAGCAGTGCCATGACCTTTCCAAGGGCGGCCCCAACAGGATCGGCCCCAACCTCTACAACGTGGTCGATGAGCCGCGGGGAACGGGCCGCAATGGCTTCAGCTTCTCGTCGGCGATGCAGGCCAAGGGGGGTACCTGGACCTATGACGAATTGTTCAAGTTCCTGAAGTCGCCGGGCTCCTACATCCCCGGCACCAAGATGAGCTTTGCCGGTATCCGCAGCGAAAAGGACCGCATCAACCTGATCGCCTATCTGCGCACCAATGCGGATACGCCGGCGCCGATCCCCGCGCCCAAGCCGAAGGAAGAACCCAAGGCAGATGCCGCGCCGGCCGCTGATGCCACGAAGGCTGGCGAGAAGCCTGCCGACGATGCGGCCAAGCCGGGCGAGAAGCCGGCACCCGCCGACAAAGCGGCGCCGGGCAAGGCCGGGCACTGATTTTCGGATCGCATGAACAGAAAAGGGCGGCTGCGAAGCCGCCCTTTATTTTTGCCCCGGATCGAGGCGCTTCACCGCCGTGACGGGACCGGCGAGCGCTTCATTGCGTGCCAGCGCCTCGGCCAGGGGATCGATCGTCACCTGCATGTGGAAGGCATTGGCATGAAGCAGGCGCGCCGAATCCAGCGCCACGCCCATATGGCCCTTCCAGAAGATCAGGTCGCCGCGGCGCACATCGACCAGGGCGATGGAACGGCCCAGGTCACGCTCCATCATGTCGGTGTCGCGCGGCGCCTTGAAACCCGTGGCCGCCAGCGCGGTCTGTATCAGGCCCGAACAGTCCATGCCGGCGAAGGTCTTGCCGCCCCACACATAGGGCACGCCGACAAAGCGTTCGGCGACGGCGACAAAATCGGTTTCATACCGGTCCAGCGGCGCCAGGTGGCGGGCGAAGATGAAGCCCGCATTGGTCTGGTGAAAGTCGCCGCCGTCGCGCTCGACGCGAACATACGCGTTCATCGGCAGAAGCTGGACCATCGCCGCCTTCACATCGCCCCGCGTCAGCACGGGCGTGGCCTGGACGATGACGCGATGCGTCGGCATGACAGGCGCCTCGAGGCAGAGGGCATGCAGATACCCGACATAGCCGTCCGATGCGATCTGGCCCCAGGCCCAGCCGTCTTTCTGCTCGTAGACGGTGAAAGTCTCGCCGAATAGAAGCTCGGTTTCCTGCGCGGCATAAGATTCGGGTGTGGCGCGCAAGGGGGTATGGCCGCGCGTGGACACAAAGTCGTGGCCATCGCCATAGCGGTCGGCGTCGATCTTTCCCTTGAGGAAGGACGCCGCCAGATCGGGGCGGGCGGGGGTGATCCGCCTGTCGAAATTATCGGCCATAACGCTCCTTCAGCAGCGCATAGAGCGCGCGCGCGGCATTGACTTCTCCGCCCAGGGGGCGGCCGGGCCTGGGCCGGTCGATCCAGGCGGGAATGTCCAGATGCATCCAGCTTTTCGCCTTTTCGACAAAGCGGTTCAAGAACAGCGCGGCGGTGACGGCGCCCGCCAGATTGTAGGAGGGATTGTTGTTGAGATCGGCGATGCGGCTGTTCAGCGCGTCCTCATAGCCGCGCCACAGGGGCAGCCGCCATAGCGGGTCCTGGACCATCGCACCAAGGCGCGAAAGATCGGCCGCCAGCGTATCGTCGTCCGTAAAAAAGGGCGGTATCTCCATGCCCGTCGCCATGCGCGCCGCGCCCGTGAGCGTGGCCACATCGATCAGGAGCTCAGGCATTTGCGCATCGGCGTCGGCCAATGCGTCAGCCAGCACCAGCCGGCCTTCCGCGTCGGTGTTGCCGACCTCCACCGTCAGGCCCTTGCGGGTGCGGATGACGTCGCCGGGCCGCATCGCCTCGCCGGCCACCGCGTTCTCGACCGCCGGGACCAGCACCGCGAGGCGCACCGGCAGGTTCGCGTCCATGATCATGCGGCCGAGCGCCAGGGCGTGGGCGGCCCCGCCCATGTCCTTCTTCATCAGGCGCATGCCGGACGAGGGCTTCAGGTC
>DASTRG010000095.1:0-13884 GCA_035761325.1 Rhizomicrobium sp.
CTTGAGATCCTCCGGGCCGGCGGCTCGGCCGTCGACGCCGCCATCGCCGTGCAGATGGTACTGAACCTGGTCGAGCCGGAATCGTCGGGCATCGGCGGCGGCGCCTTCATGCTGGTATTCGAGCCAAAGACCAAAGCCGTCATCAGCTTTGACGGGCGTGAACTGGCGCCAGCCTCAGCCACGCCTGGAATGTTCCTGGGCACCGATGGCAAGGCGCGGCCCAAGCTGCAGGCCGTTCCCGGCGGCCTTTCGGTCGGGGTGCCCGGCGTGGTTGCCATGCTGGAGATGGCACACAAAAAATACGGCAAGCTGCCCTGGGCACGGCTCTTTGCGCCCGCCATTCGTCTCGCCGAGAACGGCTTTCCTGTGGGGCCGAAGTTGGCACGTACCATCGCCCGCTGGCCACAAATGCGCGACATGCCTGACATCCGCCGCACTTTCTATCATTCCGATGGCCTCCCCTTTAAAGAAGGAGAGATCCTGAAGGAACCCGAATTGGCGGCTAGCCTGCGCGCGATCGCCGATGGCGGCGCAAAGGCATTTTATTCCGGCAAGATCGCGCAGCAGATCGTGGATGCCGTTCAGGATGCCCCGCGCAACCCAGGCGGCATGACGCTCGCCGATCTGGCCGGCTATCGCGCCAAGGAGCGCTCACCGGTCTGCGGCGATTATCGCCAATGGCGCGTGTGCTCAATGGGTCCGCCCAGTTCGGGCGGTATCGCCATCGTGCAAATCCTGGGCATGCTGCAGCATTTTCCCGCATCTGAGCTGCAGCCGAATACGCTGAGCGAAGCACATCTGTTCACCCAGGCCAGCCGCCTGGCCTATGCCGACCGGGCAAAATACCTGGCCGACAGCGATTTCATAGACGTCCCGGTCCGTGGTTTGCTGGATAAGGGCTATATCGCCAGCCGGGCTGCGGCTATTGACCCGAACAAGGACATGGGCAAGGCGACGGCGGGCAATCCACCCGAAAAGCACGCGGACTATAGTCCCCAGGTCTCACCGGTCCTGCATGGCACCAGCCACATGACGATCGTGGATCGCCAGGGGATGGTAGTGTCCATGACCACCTCGGTCGAATTCGTTTTCGGGGCCGAGATTATGGCGGGCGGTTTCCTGCTCAACAACACGCTGACGGATTTCTCCATGCAGCCCGAGATCGATGGTCAACTCGTGGCTAATGCCCCCGCGCCCGGCAAGCGGCCGCTTAGCGCGATGTCACCCACCATCGTCCTCGACAAGGATGGTAATTTTCTGCTGTCCGTGGGCTCGCCCGGCGGCCCGGCCATCATCGACTATGTCGCCCAGACGCTGGTGGCCATGCTGGATGGCGGGCTCACACCTCAGAAGGCCATCGACCTGCCCCGACAGCTCAACCTCAACGGTCCTACGCGGCTGGAACAGTCACCCGCTAATGACCTGCTGGTGTCAGGTCTGAAGGCCATGGGCCATGACGTAACTGTGCAGGGGGGCGAGGGCAGTGGCCTGCACGGGATTGAGAAGGTCAAGGGCGGCTATATTGGCGGTGCCGATCCCCGTCGCGACGGGGTGGTAATTGGGGACTGAGCGCCGCAGACCGGATTTGGCCGGTAACGTGCCAGATCTATCTTTTTAATCAATGGTTTGCCCGGGAACTGGCAGGTTAACCTTCCGGTCGTTGACAGGGCTGGGGCCAACGCCTAAAACCCCGGCTCTTTTCGCGCCTGTCGGGCGCAAGACCGCCAGTTTTCGGGAGCCTTGAGACCCATGAAGCGCACTTATCAGCCGAGCAAACTCGTGCGAAAGCGCCGCCATGGGTTCCGTTCGCGCATGGCGACCGTCGGTGGGCGCAAAGTCCTGAACCGCCGTCGCGCCAGCGGCCGCAAGAAGCTTTCGGCCTGACCGGGAGTTCATCTGGCGCCCATCTGGACTTGGCGTCCCGGGAGTGCGGGTTGTCCGTGCCGCCCAAGGGAAAGATCGTGGTGGATCGTCTGAAGAACCGCTCCGACTTCCTTAGAGCCGCGCAGGGGGTCCGCCGCGCCGAAGGCGGAGTGACACTGGAAACATGTTCCACGCCCATCCCGGACCGCCGGGAAGGGCACCTGCGTGTGGGCTTCACCGCGAGCCGCAAGGTCGGCAACGCCGTGGTCCGAAACCGCGCTCGCCGCCGTCTTCGCGCCGCGGCGATGCAGGTCCTGCCCCTTTTGGGGCGGCCGGGGCATGACTATGTTCTCGTTGCGCGCGGCTCGACTGTGGGGCGCCCGTTTGAGGGCCTATTGTCGGACATCACGCGGGCGCTGAACGCGGCACACCGCAAATTGGACGCCTCGGCGGGAGAGCCCCCCAATGCCTGACCCTGAGCGTGATTCCGGCCTGAGCCCCCGCAGGGCCTCGATCTGGCTGCTTTCGCTGCCCATTAAAGCCTATCGGTTGCTGCTATCGCCGCTGCTGCCGCACAGTTGCCGTTACAGCCCGACATGTTCGGTCTACGCGCTGGAGGCATTAAAGATTCATGGCCCCGCAAGGGGGCTCTGGCTGGCAGTGTGTCGTATCGGGCGCTGCCATCCCATTTCCTGGCTAGGTGGCGGACAAGGATCCGATCCTGTTCCGCTGCCCCATCCCAAGCAGGGACGCTCATGAATAGTAACAACAAGAACCTCATCCTGGCTTTTGCGCTCAGCGCTCTGGTGCTGTTTGCCTGGCAATATTTTGTGGCACGCCCCCAGATGCAGGCCGAACAGGCCAAGCAGGCGGCCTTGAGTCACCACGCACCGCAAGCGGCCAGCAAGCCTGCGGCCGCGCCAACCCCACCAGGCATGAGCGCGCCCGCGTCTCACATGACCCGCGACGCGGCACTCAAGCTGGGCGGCCCGCGGATTACCGTCGATTCGCCGATGGCTGACGGCTCGATCCTGCTGAAGGGTGCGCGCTTCGACGATATGCGGCTGAAGAAGTATCGAGAGACGGTCGATCCCAACAGCCCCGAAATCGTGATCCTCGCCCCTAAGGGCACGGATTATCCTTACTATGCCGAATTCGGCTGGGTCGGTGCCAAGAATCTGCCGGACGACAATACTCAGTGGACGCAGGTCGGCGACAATGCGCTGACTCCCGGCCATCCGGTGACCTTGACCTGGAACAACGGTCACGGCGTGACCTTCACGCGCATCATCGCCATTGACGACAAGTACATGTTCACCGTGACTGACAAGGTGGTCAACGACGGTGGCGCGCCTATCACGTTGTACCCTTATGGGTATGTTGCGCGCCAAGGCGTGCCAAGCGCCCAGCATACTTGGATACTGCACGAAGGTTTTGTCGGCGTTGCCAATGGCAGTGAGGTTGACGCCAAGTACAGTGACTTCAAGGACGCAGGTACGCCGCCAAAGGCGTTCTCATCCGTCGGGGGCTGGGTCGGCATCACCGACAAATACTGGATGGCGGCCGTGGTGCCGCCCCAGGGTGAATCCTTCGATGGCGCCTATCAGGGCAGCAAGCTGTCCAATGGCATCGAAGCCTATCAGGCCAATTACCGCCTGAGCGCGCGCACTGTCGAGCCAGGAGGTGCAGCAAGCGTAAAGCACCGTCTGTTTGCCGGCGCCAAGGTGGTTGATGTTCTGCGCGACTATCGCGACCGTGAGGGCATTGTGCAGTTCGACAAAGCGGTCGACTGGGGGTGGTTCTGGTTCTTCACCAAGCCGCTTTTCTGGCTGCTGGACGTCTTCTACAAGTTTATCGGCAATTTCGGCGTCGCCATCCTGATGCTGACGGTGGTGGTCAAGCTGGCCTTTTTTCCACTGGCCAATGCCCAGTTCAAGTCGATGAGCAAGATGAAGAAGGTGCAGCCAGAGATGGAGCGCCTGAAGAAGGCGCATGCCGATGATCCTCAGGCGATGCAGCAGCAGATGATGGAGCTATACCGGCGCGAGAAGGTGAACCCGCTATCGGGCTGCTTGCCAATTCTGATCCAGATCCCGGTTTTTTTCTCGCTCTACAAAGTGCTGTTTGTCACCATTGAGATGCGGCACGCGCCCTTCTACGGCTGGATCCACGACCTGTCGGCGCCCGATCCCACCTCGATCATCAACTTGTTCGGTCTTCTGCCGTTCGACCCGCACACGGTGATACCGGCCTTCCTGTCCTTCCTGTCGATCGGCATCTGGCCGATCCTGATGGGCATGACCCAGTGGGTACAGACTAAGTTGAATCCGACTCCGGCCGATCCGATGCAGGCGCGCATGTTCACCCTGATGCCGGTGATCTTCACCTTCATGTTTGCCACTTTCCCGGCGGGTCTGGTGATCTACTACACCTGGAACAATCTTCTGTCGGTGGCACAGCAGTACTTCATCATGCGCCGTCAAGGCGTTGAGGTAAAATTCTTCGATAGGCCCAGGAAGCTGGCGGCGGGCAATGATTGAAGGAATGCAGCCCTCGGTGGGAGAGATCGAACTCGCTCGCAAACTGTTTGTGGGGGCCTGTGATTTCGTATGGGGCGCAACGTCGGCCCAGAACCTGCCGCCGGAAAATCTGAACGAGGTGGCCTTTGTCGGCCGTTCCAATGCTGGTAAATCCTCATTGGTCAACGCATTGACCGGCCGCAAAACGCTGGCACGCGTCTCCCAGACCCCGGGTGCAACACGTCAAATTAATTTTTTCAATCTGGGGAGCAAGCTGATGCTGGTAGACCTGCCAGGCTACGGCTTTGCCAAGCGTTCGAAGGTTGAAGCTGCGCAGTGGCAGGAAATGATCTTTGCCTACCTGCGAGGCCGCGCGCGTTTGCGGCGAGTGGCGCTGCTGATCGACGCGCGCCGCGGCGCGATGGACAGCGACCGCCAGGTGATGGAGCTGTTGGATCGGGCAGCGGTGTCCTATTTTCTGGTCCTGACCAAGGTTGACGAGCTGGATACGGCGGCACAGAGCCGGGCGCTGACGGCGGCCGGCATGGAAGCCGTGCAGCACAATGCGGCCCTGCGCCAGGTAGTTCTGACTTCTGCGCTGAAGGGCGTCGGGATAGCCGATTTGAGAGCCCATCTGGCCCCCCTGGCCGGCTAGCCGCCTATATGCAACAAACAAAAGGTTAGAATCTGCCGGCCCGCCGCGCTATAAGGCCCGCGCTTTTTTGCCGGGCTGCCAATGGCCGAAGATACCCCCGAGGAACGGAATCTGCGTGTGATGGCGCGCTGGCGCCAGACGGGGCGCGTGTTGGTCGAGGCGCTACCGTACATCCTCAAATACGACCAAAAGACCATCGTTGTGAAATACGGTGGTAACGCAATGTCCGGCACCGGCGCGCGGGACTTCGCCCAAGACATAGTGTTGATGAAGCAAACCGGCATAGACCCGGTAGTGGTGCATGGTGGCGGACCTCAGATCGGGGCCATGCTCAAGAAGCTGGGCATCAACTCCACTTTTATCGATGGCTTGCGCGTCACCGATGAGGCAGCGGTGGAAGTGGTTGAAATGGTGCTGACCGGTTCCATCAACAAGAAGATCGTCAGTGGCATCAACGCCGCAGGTGGCCGGGCGGTAGGCCTGTCTGGAAAAGACGGTAACCTTGTGATTGCGCGCAAGGTGGCGATGACCCATCTTGACCCGCAAACTGGTGAGCGCAGGGCCGTTGATCTCGGTTTTGTCGGAGAACCCGACACCGTCAATCCCGAGGTCCTCCACTCAATTATGAAGTCTGAGACCATTCCCGTGATTGCCCCTATCGGAGTGGGCCGCAAGGGTGAAACCTTCAATATTAACGCCGATACTGTGGCCGGCGCGGTATCCTGCGCGCTAAAGGCTGAGCGCCTGGTCCTCCTGACCGATGTAGAAGGCGTTCTGGATAGTGAAAAAAAGCTGATTCCGCGCCTGACGGTGCGAGAAGCCCGAGCGCTGATCGCCGACGGAACCATCTCAGGCGGAATGATTCCCAAAATTCAGACAGCAATTGATGCGGTGGAAGGCGGCGTCCATGCGGCCGTCATCCTGGACGGGCGCATCCCTCATGTGCTGCTGCTCGAGCTGTTCACCGAACACGGCGCCGGCACACTGATCACGGCGGAATGACGCGGTTGCGTTGCATTCTTCTGGCGGTTGCGGTCCTGGTCGCAACCGGCTTGCCCGCACATGCGACGCTCACGCTCTGTAATCGCACCAGTTATGTGCTCGAGGCGGCTACCAGTGCACTCGGCGGCGGGGTCGCGGAGGTGAAGGGCTGGACCCGCATTGCGCCCGGTGACTGCGTGGCGGCGCGGCCGGAAAGCCTCAGGGGACGCGCCTGGTTTGTCCACGCGCGCTCCAGCATCGCCCACGGTGGGCCGGCGCGTGCGTGGGGCGGCAAGCATTTTTTCTGCGTGCGCAATGGAAATTTTGCCCTCAAGTGGCCAGCGGGCAAATCCACCTGTCCCGTTGACGGCGATTTCCCCCTTGGATTCGCGTCCATCGACACCAAAGGACGTTTCAACTGGACTACGACTCTGGATGAATCCCCGCCTCTGCCCACGCTTCAGGCGGCGCAGCTTGCCGGAGTCAAGCGCCTGCTGAGGGACAATGGCTATAAGGTGGGGCCACTCGATGGCAAGCCTGACAAGGCGACGGGGGCGGCGCTGGCGGACTTCCGCAAGAAATTTGCGCCTGAGGCCGATAATGCGAAGTTGATCGCCGTTCTTGAAAAACGGGCGCGGCTCCATGCGGGTCCGGCGGGGTTGACAGTCTGCAACGACGGCAAGCTGCCACTGCGGGTGGCATTGGGAAAGGCCGGCCACAGCAAGAAGGTAGCACGCGGTTGGTGGACGGTAACGCCCGACGCGTGCGCCCAACTACAGACTGTGCCGCTGGGAACAGACGTAGTGTATTTGCTGGCGCGGACGCGCAAGGGCGAGACAGTGCTATCAGGACCGCATGGGTTCTGCATCACGGACACAGCCTTCGAAATTCAATATGAGCAGGCGCGCTGTTCCGATCGTGGCTATCGCCAGGCTGGCTTTGCCAAATTCGAGGCGCATGGGTCGTCTGGCGTGGTGCTGCATCTAGGTGGCAGCGCCATGCAGAGACCGGTTCAGGCCGAAATGTTGAAATAGCTCAGGTGCCAGCGCATCTCCTCGCGGGATAAAGGAAAACCTATGCCACCACGCGCCGGCAGCACCTCATGCGATGGCATCTTCAACAGGAATGTCTGGATCTTGAAGGCCACGCGCATCGACAAATGAGCATGCCAAATCAAAGATACCACGGGCTTGGCATGGCCCGATCCGAAGATATTGCGCACTATTGCGGGATCGACCTGCGCTAGGGCCGCCACCGCATGCACCACAACTTCGCGTTGGCCATGCTGCGCCGCTTGCTCCACGAACCAGTCATCCAGTCGGCCATCGGCCCGCGCCTTCGCGACAACGTCCGCGGGGTTGCGCCGCTCACCGCCCGATTCAGTGATGTCCCGCTCTTCGGCTAGGCGTGCTCGCAGTTCCCGATTCAGCCGCGTGCGCGTCGCATCCGACAGGTCATTGCGAGCCACGAGACGCTCGATGATGCTGGACCCCACCAGCCCTGCAATGCGGCGAATGGCGCGCGCCGAGAGGTCCGCGCGCAGAGCCAGCGGCATTTGCCAGGCGCCAATCTCCTCGGCCTGATCAATGATCAGATCCATTGTTTCCTTGCGAATCTCGGCATTTGGATTGACTAGCAGTGCTGCCACAGCGGAGACATCCAGAGTCTGCACCAACTGGGCCGAGACATCACCGTCCACCGTCCGGCGGCGTGCAATAGCCGCCAGCGCATCACTCACCTGACCACAGGCGATGATCTCCATCAGGTCGGCGCTGGACAACAGCGGCGAATATTCAAGAATGGGCGCTGCCACAACAGTGTCGAGATCGCGCGCTAGGGCCATCACCACGTCATGCGGTATGCAGTCCATCGCCTTAATCGAATCGGCCAAAACAGCCCGCACCCGGACGGCGGCATCGCGGGCCAGGCATTCCAGCGTCTCAACGGTCAGGGCATAGATACGCGCGCTTTCACGCTCCGACAAGCCCGGCATCAGCCGCGCGATCTTGCCGGCCAATTCGGCCCGCACGTCCTCGGATACATCATCCGCCAGAAGTCTGTTGGTGACCGCGGAGGTGCCAGGATTGGCGGCAACTGCCGCACGGGTAGGCGCCGACCCGCGGGTCGCAAGGTAATGCAGCAAATCGGGACCCGCGTCGCTGCGGCCGGCCAATTCGGAAGTGTCACGGCGGGTGCGGATGTCCAGCATATCCAGGGCGTCGCGTGGATTGATACCCGGCTTGGCGCTGTGGTTGCTGGGCGGCGTGATCTGGCCCATACCAGTCTCCTTTTGCTCTTTCGGCCCTGACCCCCACTTTCCCTTCCAGGGCTTTAACAGCAAATAAATGGGCATGGTGGAGACGCATTAACGGTGCTTGCCTGACGGCGGCGAGAAGGCCATGTTCCGCCCCATGACGGGACTTGAGGAAAAGCAGGCGGGTCGGGACCGGGGAGCGGGGGATTACCGCCCGGACGCCCAGCCCGACTTTCGTCATGTCTCGGCCTGGATTTTCGACCTCGATAACACGATCTATCCGACCAACAATGGAATCTTCGCGCAGATAGAAGCCCGGATTACGGATTATGTGATGCAGTTTCTGGGTGTGCCGCGCGATACGGCGCGGGACCGGCAGAAATCACTGTATCGCCGCTATGGCACCACTTTGAACGGGCTGATGACAGAGCATGGCTGTGACGCGGGGGATTATCTGGCCTTCGTGCACGATATCGACCTGTCCAATCTTGATGCCGACGAAGGGCTCGCGGCGGCGGTTGCGACTTTGCCGGGACGGCGCTTCATTTTCACCAATGGTTGTCGCAGTCATGCCCAACGTGTTCTTGCGCGGTTAAAGATGGACAATTTATTCGAGGCCGTGTGGGATATTCGAACCCTCGGCTTTCGTCCCAAGCCGGAACCCCGCGGCTATGCCGACATTGTGGCGGCCAGCGGCATCAATGCAAAGGCCGCGGCCATGTTCGACGACATTCGGCGCAACCTGATGCCGGCCCATGCATTGGGCATGACCACAGTTTGGCTGAAGACCGACTCGCCCTGGGCCGCACAGGGTCCCTTTATGGACGTGGCCAAGGGCGATATCACTCACGAAACTGACAACCTCACGCATTTCTTGCATAACATCAGGACCCGATCATGACTGACCTTGTCTCCGCCATCGAAGCTGCTTGGGACGCGCGCGCGAGTCTTTCCGTTGCTAGCGATGGCGTCGAGCGTCAAGCCGTCGAAGCTGTGCTCGAGGGCTTGGATAACGGTACGCTGCGTGTTGTGGAGAAGATCAACGGCGCCTGGAAGGTGCATGAATGGCTGAAGAAAGCGGTGTTACTGTCTTTTCGGCTTAACGACATGAAGCTGATTTCGGGCGGCCCGGGAGCGGCGGTGTGGTGGGACAAGGTCGACTCAAAATTTCTTGGGTGGAACGAAGCACGGTTCCGCGCTGCCGGCTTCCGGGTAGTTCCGGGCGCGGTGGTTCGCAAGAGTGCCTTCATCGACAGGGGTGCGGTCTTGATGCCCAGTTTCATCAATGTTGGTGCGCGGGTCGGCGAAGGCACCATGATCGACACTTGGGCGACGGTGGGATCATGTGCTCAGGTGGGCGCGCATTGCCATATCTCGGGCGGTGCGGGCCTTGGGGGGGTGCTGGAGCCACTGCAGGCTGCTCCCACCATTATCGAGGATAATTGCTTCATCGGCGCGCGCGCCGAAGTCGCCGAAGGCGTGATCGTTGGAGAGGGCAGCGTGCTGTCGATGGGCGTCTATCTATCGGGTTCCACCAAGATTATCGACCGCGCCACCGGCGAGGTGCATATGGGCAAGGTGCCCCCCTACTCTGTGGTAGTGTCAGGTTCGATGCCTTCGGGCAACGGTCCCAATCTTTACTGCGCCGTCATCGTCAAGCGGGTGGATGAGAAGACGCGTGCCAAAACGTCAATTAACGAATTGCTGCGTGATTAATCATGGAAGCCCTCGACTTGGCCCAGGCGTTGATCCGCCGCCGGTCGGTGACGCCGGCCGATGCCGGCGCGCTGGACGTGCTGGAAGCGACGTTGAAGGAACTGGGTTTTGCCTGTCACCGGCTGAAGTTCGGCGAGATAGACAATCTTTATGCCCGGCTGGGCGATGAGAAGCCGCATTTTTGCTTCGCCGGCCATACGGATGTGGTGCCGCCGGGCGAAGGCTGGACGCACGATCCCTTCGCTGCCGAGGTGAAGGATGGAATCCTTTACGGGCGCGGTGCCGCCGACATGAAGTCGGCCATTGCCGCCTTCGTTGCCGCCGTCAAGCGCTTGTTGGCATCGGCCAGACCGAGAGGTTCGATCAGCTTCCTGATTACGGGTGATGAGGAAGGCGCGGCTACCGACGGCACCGTGAAGGTGCTGGAGTGGCTGAAAGGCCGGAACGAGAGCATCGACCATTGCGTGGTGGGCGAGCCGACCTCGGTCGCCAGTGCGGGCGACACGCTGAAGATCGGGCGGCGCGGTTCAATCAATTTTCGTATCACGGTAACAGGCGTTCAGGGCCATGTGGGCTATCCGCAGAAGGCGAAGAATCCGATTCCCGTGTTGGCCCAGCTGGTGACGCAACTGGCCAACCAAAAACTGGACAAGGGTACCGATCATTTCCAACCGTCGACCCTAGCCTTCACCACGTTCGATGTGGGAAATCCAGTGACCAATGTCATTCCGGAGAAGGCCCATGCCGGCTTCAACATTCGGTTCAATGATTGGCATACGCCCGAAAGCCTAACCGCTTGGATCGATGACAGCGCCCAGCAGATGGCGCGCCAGTCGGGCTGCGATATCGCAGTGACCGCGACCACCAGCGGGGTCGCCTTCCTGACCGAACCGGGAAAGTTCACCCAGCTTGTCAGCGACACGGTGGCGCGCGTCACTGGTCAGGCACCATCCTTCTCTACCAGCGGGGGCACGTCGGACGCGCGATTCATCAAGTCCGTCTGTCCTGTCGTGGAACTGGGACTGACGGGAGCGACCATGCACAAGAGCGACGAGTGCGTACCGGTCGCCGAGATCGCCGCCCTGACTGACATCTATGCCGCGCTGTTGGCGGCGTATTTCGCAAAGCCTCCGCTTTGACGGACATTCGGGCCCCCATCGGCATCTTCGATTCCGGTATGGGGGGGCTGACAGTTATGCGCGCCATCCGTCGCCGCCTGCCCGGTGAAGCACTGGTCTATCTGGGAGACACCGCCCGACTGCCCTATGGCACGAAGAGCTCCGACACCGTGACGCGCTATGCAATGCAGGCGGCCGAGGCACTGAAGACATTCGGCGTCAAGGCACTGGTGGTGGCCTGCAACACCGCCAGCGCTGCGGCGTTGCCCACTTTGCGCCAGTGGTTGACGTCTTTACCCGTGGTGGGCGTGATCGAGCCGGGCGCGGCGGCATCCGTGGCGGCAGTGCCCGACGGCCCTATCGGCGTGATTGCCACAGAGGGCACGGTCAAGGGTGGCGCTTATGTGCGCGCGATCCAGGCATTGTCGCCGTCCATGCCGGTCGTGCAGCAGGCAGCGCCGCTTTTCGTGGGCCTGGCTGAGGAAGGGTTGACACAAGGGGCGATCGCGGAGGCGGTGGCGCATCACTATCTCGATCCACTGTTGGCGACTCTGCCCAGTCCGCGCGGGCTCGTGCTGGGCTGCACGCATTTTCCCGTACTGAAGCAGACCATCGCCAGGGTCGTGGGGCCGGATGTCGTGCTGATTGACAGCGCCGAAGCGGCTGCCGCGGCATTGGAAGATGTTCTGAAAGAAAATGGGCTGGATAACCCAGGCCCGGCAGCGCCGCCGCGATTCCTGGCCACGGATGCGCCGGGCCGCTTTGCCCATCTGGGCGAGATATTCCTGGGCGAGCCGATCGACCCCGGCGCGGTGACGCTGGTCGACCTCTAATAGTCGACCTTCACCAGATAAAGCCCATCGGGCGGCGAAACGGGGCCACACGCCGCGCGGTCGCGCGCCTCAAGCGCCGACTTTACATCGCGCGGCAGCCATTTGCCTTCCCCCACCAGCTTCAGGGTGCCGGCAATGGAGCGGACCTGATGATGCAGGAAGCTGCGCGCGCTGGCCTCGATATGGATTTCCTCGCCGCGACGAAAGACATCCAGTCGGTCCAGCGTCTTGACGGGCGTGCGGGCCTGGCACTCCGCGGCGCGGAAAGTAGTGAAATCGTGGTTGCCTACCAGGTGCTGGGCGGCGGCGTGCATGGCGTCGGCATCCAGCGGCACGGCGACATGCCAGACCTTGGCCCGGTCGAGCGCCGGGGGGCTGCGCCGGTTGAGAATGCGGAACAGATAGTGGCGTGCGGTGGCGGAAAAGCGGGCGTGGAAGTCCGCGTCCGCGGCGGCCGCCTCCAGGACGCTGACGGGCGCGGGCCGCAAGTGATAGTTCAGCGCGTCGCGCACCTTGTCCGGCGGGTAGTCCTTGTCCAGATCGAAATGCGCCACCTGGCCCAGGGCATGCACGCCGGCATCGGTGCGGCCCGCCCCGATCACGTTGACGCGCCGGGCCGACAGCTTTTGGATCGCATCCTCGAGCACGCCCTGCACCGAGGGACCATTGTCCTGCCGTTGCCAGCCGACGAAAGGGCCGCCGTCATACTCGATGCAAAGGCGATAGCGCGCCATCAGGTCAATATCGTGCCGGGAGGCAGGGCAAAACCCTTGGCCATCTCGCGGGCGTCCATCACGCCCTTACCGGGGCGCTGAACTTTCAGCAACCGGATCGCACCATCGCCGCAGCCTATCACAAGGTCGTCGGTGAGGACCTCGCCCGGATTGCCGCGATCCGCAACGGGGACGGCATAGAGGATCTTCAGCCGCTCGCCTTTCGCCTCGGTCCAGGCGCCGGGCCAGGGCGACAGGCCGCGAATATGGCAGTCGATCTGGCGCGCGCTTTGGGTCCAGTCGATGCGCGCCTCATCCTTCAGGATTTTCTTCGCATAGGTGATGCCGGCCTCGGGCTGTGGGGTCTGCTGAACCTGGTCGCGCTCCAGCGCCCCCAGGGCCCGCGCCATCAGGTCGGCGCCCAGATGCGCCAGGCTCTGCGTCAGCTCGCCCGCCGTCTGGCGACCGACGGTCACGCGCTCGGCCATCAGCACCGGACCTGTATCCAGGCCTTCCTCCATTCGCATCACCATCACGCCGGTCTGCTCGTCGCCGGCCATGATCGCGCGCTGGATCGGCGCGGCGCCGCGCCAGCGCGGCAGCAGCGAGGCGTGCAGATTGAAGCAGCCCAGGCGGGGTGCATCCAGGATAGGCTTGGGCAAGAGCAGGCCATAGGCCACCACGATGGCGGCATCGAGATCCAGGGCGGCAAAGGCGGCCTGTTCCTCGGGCGCTTTCAGCGACAGTGGCGTGCGGACGTCGAGGCCTGCGGACGCGGCGAATTTGGCGACCGGGGTGGGTTCCAGCGCCATGCCGCGTCCCCGGGGGCGGGGCGGCTGGGAATAGACGGCGGCGATCTCGTGACCCTGGGCGATCAGCTCGGCCAATGTGGGCACCGCGAAATCGGGCGTGCCCATGAATGCAAGGCGCAGGGCCATGTCAGCCGGCCGCAGCCAGCTTCTTGGCCTTGGTGAGTTTCCTGATCGCCATCGACCGCTTCAGCCGCGACAGATGGTCGATGAACAGCACGCCGTTCAGGTGATCCATCTCGTGCTGCAGGCAGGTGGCCAGCATGCCGTCAGCCTCCAGCGACTGCTTTTCGCCGTTCTCGTCCAGATATTCCGCCCTGATGCGGGCGGGCCGCTCCACATCGTCCCAGATCTCGGGCACCGACAGGCAGCCTTCCTCGAACACCGCCGTCTCCTCGGATGCCCAGGTAATCTTGGGGTTGA
>DASTRG010000096.1:0-13039 GCA_035761325.1 Rhizomicrobium sp.
CCCTCCATCTCCAGCAACAGGCAGCCCACATGCGAACAGGCCAGGATGTCAGTGGCCGCCGCCAGTGCATCGGCGGCATGGCCCACGCGCACCATGACCAGGTCGAAGCCGCCCATGAAGCCCGGCGGCGTCAGCGCGGCGATCCCCGGGGGTGAAAGACCGCCATATTCCAGGGCGGCATAATCGGAGCGGACCCAGAACAGAGGGCCACCCCGCCCGCCAAAGGCCGCGGCGGCCAGCCGCGCCGCCATCAGGATGCCAAAGCCGCCGGCCCCCCAGTCCTGGGCAAATACTTCGTGCAGGACCCCCGGTCTCAGCCCTCCGCCCAGGACCGCATCCGCCCCGGCATGACCCAGAGGCACCGCCGGCCGGTCGGGCGGGAGGCCGTACCGTGCCAGGACGTGGCGCATTTCCGCAATTTTTGCCTCTTTGTTCATGATATGTTCTATAATGCGCCCACGGTAAAAAGAGTCAATCACGGTCCTGCCGTCCGCTCTTTTTGCATGGGGATGCATTTGTCTGGCGCGCATCTGGCATGTTGCGTCGCAACTGGTGACATGATCGAATAGCCGGTAATTTCGTGGACAGCGCGCAATTTTCTTGCTCGGCCTGGCTGGGCGGGAGCACCGTGCGCGGCCGGCTGGGTTTTGAGGTTAGTTCGATGGGTTTGCCTTCGAGACAGGGTCTCTACGACCCGCGCAATGAGCACGACGCCTGCGGTGTTGGCTTTGTCGCCAATATCAAGGGCGCGAAGTCTCACGACATCATCACCCAGGGGCTTCAGCTTCTGATCAATCTCGACCATCGCGGCGCGGTGGGAGCCGATCCGCTGGTGGGCGACGGCGCCGGTATTCTGATTCAGATTCCCGATACGCTGCTGCGCGAATGGGCCAAGGGTGCAGGCGTGGCCTTGCCCCAGCCCGGCGAATACGCCGTGGCCATGTGCTTCCTGCCGCAGGAAGCCAAGGCGCGTGAGATCGTGGTCAAGCAGTTCGAGCATTTCATCAAGGTCGAAGGCCAGAAGCTTCTGGGCTGGCGCGACGTGCCGACCGATCCCAGTGGCCTGGGCAAGACCGTGCTGGACGAGATGCCGCTGATCCGCCAGGCGATCATCGCCGCCGGTCCCAATGTGCGCGACCAGGATCATTTCGAACGCAAGCTGCTGGCGATCCGCAAGCAGACGCAGAACCCGCTGGCGGAGCTGGCGAAAAAGCACAAGCTGCCCGCCATCACCAACCTCTACATGCCCAGCCTGTCCACGCGCACCGTGGTCTACAAGGGCCTGCTTCTGGCGCACGACGTGGGCCGCTTCTACCGCGACCTGCAGAACCCGCTGACCGTCTCGGCGGTGGCGCTGGTGCATCAGCGCTTCTCCACCAACACCTTCCCGTCCTGGAAGCTGGCGCACCCCTATCGCTTCATCGCCCACAATGGCGAGATCAACACGGTGCGCGGCAACGTCAACTGGATGAATGCGCGCCGCCGCACCATGGAGTCCGAGCTGCTGGGCCCGGACCTGGACAAGATGTGGCCGCTGATCCCGCACGGCCAGTCCGACACCGCCTGCCTGGACAATGCGCTGGAGCTGCTGGTGGCCGGCGGCTATCCCTTGGCGCATGCGGTGATGATGCTGATCCCCGAGGCCTGGGCCGGCAACAAGAGCATGGATGCCCAGCGCCGTGCCTTTTACGAGTATCACGCCGCGCTGATGGAGCCGTGGGACGGCCCCGCGGCCATCGCCTTTACCGATGGCCGGCAGATCGGCGCCACGCTGGACCGCAACGGCCTGCGCCCCGCGCGTTACGTCATCACCGAAGATGATCTGGTGATCCTGGCTTCGGAATCGGGCGTGCTCCCGATCCCGGAGGAAAAGATCACGCGCAAGTGGCGGCTGCAGCCCGGCAAGATGCTGCTGATCGACTTCGAGGAAGGCCGCATCATCGACGATGAGGAGATCAAGCGGAAATATTCCGCCGCCGAGCCCTATGAGGACTGGCTGAAGCAGGCCCAGTACAAGCTGGAAGAGCTTCCCGACCTGCCGGACGATCACCGGGTGGAGGCGAAGGATCCCTCGCTGCTGCTCGATGCCCAGCAGGCCTTCGGCTATACCGAGGAGGACGTCAAGTTCTTCCTGGAGCCGATGGCGACCAAGGCCGACGATCCGATCGGCTCCATGGGGTCCGACACGCCCATCGCCGTGCTGTCGAAGAAGCCCAAGCTGCTCTACAACTATTTCAAGCAGAACTTCGCCCAGGTGACCAACCCGCCGATCGATCCGATCCGCGAGGAGCTGGTGATGAGCCTGGTGTCGATGATCGGCCCGCGTCCCAATCTTCTGGGGCGCGAGGCGGGCGCGCACAAGCGCCTGGAGGTCAGCCAGCCGGTATTGACCAATGCCGACGTGGAGAAGATCCGCGCCATCAGCGAACTGGTGGACGGCGCCTTCCGCACGGCCACCATCGACTGCACCTGGCCGGCCGAGGAAGGTGCGGCGGGCCTGTCGAACGCGGTGCTGCGCATCTGCCACAACGCCACCGACGCGGTCCTGGCCGACAACAACATCCTGATCCTGTCCGACCGGGCGGTTTCGCCCGACCGTATCGCGGTGCCGGCGCTGCTGGCGACGGCGGCGGTGCATCATCACCTGATCCGCCAGGGCCTGCGCATGCAGACCGGCCTTGTGGTGGAGACCGGCGAGGCGCGCGAGGTCCATCATTTCTGCGTGCTGGCCGGCTATGGCGCCGAGGCCATCAATCCGTACCTGGCCTTCGAGACGCTGGAGCAGATCCGCGTGCGCCGGAACCTGCCGCTCAAGTCCTATGAGGTGCAGAAGAACTACATCAAGGCGTTGGGCAAGGGCATCCTGAAGGTGATGTCCAAGATGGGCATCTCCACCTATCAGTCCTATTGCGGCGCGCAGATCTTCGATGCCGTCGGCCTTTCGACCGCCTTCATCGAGAAATACTTCACCGGCACCGCCTCGACCGTCGAAGGCATCGGCCTGAAGGAAATCGCCGAGGAAAGCGTGCGCCGTCACCGCGATGCCTATGGCGACAATCCCATCTACAGGAATTTGCTGGATGTGGGGGGCGACTATGCCTTCCGCCTGCGCGGCGAGGACCATGCCTGGACGCCGGACAGCGTCAGCCGGCTGCAGCATGCCGTGCGCGGCAACAATCCTGCCGAGTATCAGCTGTTCGCGCGCGAGATCAACGAGCAGAACGAGCGGCTGCTCACCCTGCGCGGCCTGATGGAATTGAAACCGGCGGAAAATCCCGTCCCGCTGGACGAGGTCGAGCCGGCCTCGCAGATCGTCAAGCGCTTCTCCACCGGGGCGATGAGCTTCGGCTCGATCAGCCGCGAAGCGCACACCAATCTGGCCATCGCCATGAACCGCATTGGCGGGCGCTCCAACACGGGCGAGGGCGGCGAGGAATCGGACCGTTTCAAGCCGCTGGCCAATGGCGATTCCATGCGTTCGCGCATCAAGCAGGTGGCGTCGGGCCGCTTTGGCGTGACCACCGAATATCTGGTCAATGCCGACGACATCCAGATCAAGATGGCCCAGGGCGCCAAGCCCGGCGAGGGCGGCCAGCTGCCCGGCCACAAGGTCGACGCCAACATCGCCAAGGTGCGCCATTCCACGCCCGGCGTGGGCCTGATCTCGCCGCCGCCGCACCATGACATCTATTCCATCGAAGATCTGGCGCAGCTGATCCGCGACCTGAAGAGCGTGAACCAGGAGGCGCGCATCTCGGTCAAGCTGGTGTCGGAAGTGGGCGTGGGCACCGTGGCGGCGGGCGTCGCCAAGTGCCGCGCCGACCACGTCACCATCTCGGGCTTTGAGGGCGGCACCGGCGCCTCGCCGCTGACGTCTCTCACCCATGCGGGCAGCCCCTGGGAAATCGGCCTGGCCGAGACCCAGCAGACCCTGGTGCTGAACGGCCTGCGCGGCCGCATCGCCGTCCAGGTGGACGGGGGCCTGCGTACCGGCCGCGACGTCGCCATCGGCGCGCTGCTGGGCGCGGACGAGTTCGGCTTTGCCACCGCCCCTCTCATCGCCAGCGGCTGCATCATGATGAGGAAGTGCCACCTCAATACCTGTCCGGTGGGCGTGGCGACCCAGGACCCGGTGCTGCGCAAGCGCTTCACCGGCCAGCCCGAGCATGTGATCAACTATTTCTTCTTCGTAGCCGAAGAGCTGCGCGAAATCATGGCCGTCATGGGCTTCAGGACCGTGGACGAGATGATCGGCCGCGCCGACCGGCTGGACATGAAAAAGGCGGTGGGCCACTGGAAGGCGCAGGGCGTGGATCTGTCGCGCATTCTGTACAGCGTGGCGCCGCGCCCGGGCGTCGCCATCCATTGCTGCGAGAAGCAGAATCACGGCCTGGAGACGGCGCTGGATCACGATTTGATCGCCGCCGCGGGGCCCGCCATCAAGAGCGGCCAGCCGGTCAGGCTGGAACGGACCATCCGCAATGTCGACCGCACCGTGGGCGCCATGCTGTCGGGCGAAGTCGCCAGGGTGCATGGCCATGCCGGCCTGCCGGAAGACACGATCAGCGTGAAGTTCACCGGCACCGCCGGGCAGAGCTTCGGCGCCTTCCTGGCGCGCGGCGTGTCGCTGGAGCTGACCGGCGACTGCAACGACTATGTCGGCAAGGGGCTGTCGGGTGGACGCATCGTGGTCAGGCCGCCCAAGGGCGCACAGCGCGACCCGGCCCAGAACATCATTGTCGGCAATACCGTGCTCTATGGCGCCATCGCAGGCGAAGCCTATTTCCAGGGCGTTGCGGGCGAGCGCTTTGCCGTGCGCAATTCGGGCGCGGTCGCGGTTGTCGAAGGCACCGGCGATCATGGTTGTGAATACATGACCGGCGGTGTCGTCGCCGTGCTGGGCCGGACCGGCCGCAACTTCGCCGCCGGCATGTCGGGCGGCATTGCCTATGTCTATGACGAGGACGGCGATTTCCGCGAACGCTGCAACATGGCGATGGTCAAGCTGGAGAGCATTGGTGCGCCGGCGGGCGAAGCTCATGGATTGTCGCCGTCCCGCGACGGGGGCGACATGCCGCGCCGGCGTTCGGTCAGCGTGTCGGACGCGGGCATGGGCGACATGCTGCGCTTCGACGCCGAGCGGCTGCGCATCCTGGTGGAACGTCACCTGCAGTTCACCGGCAGTGCGCGCGCCAAGGCCCTGCTCGACGACTGGGACGCGGCGCTGACGAAGTTCGTCAAAGTGATGCCGACCGACTATGCCAAGGCGCTGGCCGATCTGAAGGCGCGCGCCGCCATCGCCGCCGAGTAGGATTTACCAATGGGCAAGATCACGGGTTTCCTGGAAATCGACCGGCACGACCGCGGCTATGACAAGCCGGAGGAGCGCATCCGCAACTATCGCGAATTCGTCCACCCGCTCTCGCACGACGAGATCACCGGGCAGGCCGCGCGCTGCATGGACTGCGGCATTCCCTATTGTCACAATGGCTGTCCGGTCAACAACCTGATCCCGGACTGGAACGACCTGGTCTATCGCGACCAGTGGCGCGCCGCCTCGGAGTCCCTGCACTCGACCAACAACTTTCCGGAATTCACCGGGCGCATCTGTCCGGCGCCGTGCGAGGCAAGCTGTACGCTGAACATCATCGACAGTCCCGTCACCATCAAGACCATCGAATGCCAGATCGTCGATCGCGCCTGGGAAGAAGGCTGGCTTCAGCCGCAGCTGTCGTCGCGGAAAACCGGCAAGACCGTGGCGGTGGTGGGTTCGGGCCCGGCGGGACTGGCGTGCGCCCAGCAGCTGGCGCGCGCGGGCCACAGCGTCACCGTGTTCGAAAAGAGCGACCGCATCGGCGGTCTGCTGCGCTACGGCATCCCCGACTTCAAGCTGGAGAAGCATCTCATCGACCGGCGCATTCGCCAGATGGAAGCCGAGGGCGTGGGATTCCGCACCGGCGTGGAAGTGGGCGCGGGTGTCTCGGTCGAGCAGCTTCTGGCCGATTACGACGCCGTGGTCATGGCCGGCGGAGCCGAGCAGCCGCGAGACCTGCCGATCGAGGGCCGCGAGCTGGAGGGCATCCATTTCGCCATGGACTTCCTGACCCAGCAGAACAAGCGCGTGGCCGGCGATCCGGAAAGCAAGGCCGCTCCGGCCGGCACCATCAGCGCCAAGGGCAAGCATGTGGTCGTGATCGGCGGGGGCGATACCGGTTCGGATTGCGTGGGAACCTCCAACCGCCACGGCGCGGCCAGCGTGACCCAGTTCGAGATCATGCCCCAGCCGCCGCTGAAGGAAAACAAGCTGCTGGTGTGGCCGGACTGGCCGATGAAGCTGCGCACCTCAAGTTCGCACCAGGAAGGCTGCGAGCGCGACTGGTCGGTGAAGACCCGGCGCGCGATCGGCAATTACGGCAAGATCGAAGCGCTGGAATGCGTGCGCGTCGAGTGGAAGCTGGGCGACGGCGGCAAGATGAACCTGGTCGATGTGCCGGGCAGCGAGTTCACCATCAAGGCGGACCTGGTGTTGCTGGCAATGGGCTTTACCGGTCCGCGCCAGCCCGGCTTCGTGGAACAGGCCGGCGTCGAACTGGACGGACGCGGCAACGTCAAGGCGCCGCTGAGCAACTACCAGACCAGCAAGAAGAACATCTTCGCCTGCGGTGACATGCGTCGCGGCCAGTCGCTGGTGGTGTGGGCCATCCGCGAAGGCAGGCAGTGTGCCCGGGGAGTCGATGAATTCCTGATGGGCTCCAGCGAGTTGCCGCGCTGAATTTCGCAAAGCCTGCGAGCTGTTTCGCGGCAGCCATCGCGTGCATATGCGCGAAGCGCGTCAGCGCGTGACCACGATCCCGATGGGTGCGGCCCTGGCGCTTTCCAGGATGCGGGCGGCATTGGCCACCAGCGGACCATGCAACGCCCGGCGTCTGGCCACCAGAACAGTGGCATCGGCCAGCCGCGCAAGGAGTGCCGCTTCCGTGCCTGCCGCGGCCACGCCGCAATCGATCACGATGAAATCGGCGCCGCCGCGCAGGGTCGAGACGAGCCGCTTCATCTGCGGTGAAGAGAACATGGTGGGCGCATTGGGCGGACGGCGCGGCGTACCCAGAACATGGGCGTTGCCGCGCGGATCCCTGGCCAGGGCCTGGTTCAGTTTCACCTTGCCGGTGAGGACTTCATAGACTCCGTTCCGGACCGGTGCCTTCAGGGCGCGGGTGACCAGTCCCTCGGGAGCGCAATCGATGACGACGGTCTTCTTGCCCATCTTTGCGGCGGCGCGCGCCAGGCCGGCGGCGATGGCCGCGCGGCTCTCGCCGGCATCGGCGGCGGTGAGCGCAATCACCGCAGCGTCGCCGCCCTGTGATTTCAGCTGTTGCACCAGCCGCCCGAGGGCGAAGGAAAACCTGCTGGCGGGATAATCGAGCATGAAGTCGGCCGCGGCCAGGCGTGCATTATCATCGATTTCGCCAAGAATGGGTGGGCCGTTCCATGCCGGGGCCGGGGGGGGCGCCTTTTTGGGCGGCACGATGGCGGCGCGTGGTGCGCCATCGACCTTTACCGGCATAAGGGGGCCCAGCTTCTCAAGCAGCAGGGCACAGAGCAGGCCCAGGAGCAGGCCCAGTGGCAGCGAGGCGCCGACGATCAGCGTGCGCTTGGGTCCGCTTGGTTTGGACGGCACGGGCGCCGCGCTGATGATGCGGCTTTCCGGGGTCTGGATTTCGTCCGCGTTCTGGCTCTGGCGCAGCCGCTGCACGAAGGCTTCATACATCGTGCGGGTCGAGGCGGCGTTGGATTCCAGGGCCTGAAGCTGAACCCGCGCCAGGTTCTGGCCGTTCGCGGTACGCTCGGTGCTGCGCAGGCTGGACTCCAGCGAGGCCAGATGGGCCCTGGCGACCATCACGTCGCTGGCGGCGGACGCGGCCAGGCGCGAAACCTCCTGGGCGATCTTCTGGTCCAGGTCGCGCTTCTGGGTTTCGATAGCCTGCATTTTGGGATGCAGGGGCCCATATTTGCTGTACGCCAGGCCTTCATCGCGCAGAAGCTGGGCCTGCTGGGCGCGCAGCTGGACGATCAGCGGAGAGGAGACGATCTGGGCGATATCGGCGGGATTTCCGCCGGCCATCAACTGGGTGATGCGGTCCTCGATCGCCTGCTTCTCGGCCAGCTCCGAACGGGCCTGCACGACCTGCGTGTTGATGCCGATCAGCTGCTGGTCGACCAGCGAGTTGCCGGGGCCTGAGTCGGTCAGTCCATGCTGCGCCTTGTAGCGCTGCACGGCTTCTTCCTGCTGCTGAAGCTGCCGGGCAAGGTCATGCAACCGCTGGCTCAGCCAGCCGGTGGTGGCCGTGGCCGCCGATACCTTGGTGGCGACCTGGGAGCGGACATAGACATCCGCCAGCGTGTTGGCCAGCAGCGCGGCCTTGGCGGGGTCTTTGGAAGTCACCGTGACGGTGACGGCAGTGGAAAGCCCCTGCGCCCCGACGCTGACATGCTTCAGGAACTCGTCGATCGTGCGGTCGCGCTGGCGGCCGGCGGACAGCGCCTTGTCATCGCCGAACCAGTTGCGCGGGTTGAGCAGGGACAGCGTGTGGCCCAGCCCCGGCTGCACCAGGACGGGATTGAATTCGGGATCGCCGGTGAGCCGCAGCCTGTCGACCACCTTGCCGGCCAGTTCGCGCGAGGTGAGAATCTGGATCTGGTTCTGCAGCGTGGCCGGATCGTCGGGCAGCTGGGACAGCACCGCCGACAAATCGGTGACGTTGTTGTGGCGCTGGTCCAGCATCACCTCGGCCGAGCCTGACCAGGTGGTGGGCAGCAGCAGCGCCACGACCAGCGCCAGCAGCACCACGCCGGCGGCTACCCTGAGAATCAGGACGCGGCGCGCGTAAACAAGGCGGATCAGGTCGGCAAGCTGGAAAGCGGGCACGGGACCGGCCGCCGGATAGGCGCCGGCAGCGGGAGCGTAAGCGGCCAAAGGCTGATAAGGAGACATGCGCGGTGCCTTCTGCCGGGGCACGCCGAAACCGAATGCCCCGCAACCATTTACCTTTACCGGAGCCCTGCCTGACGAACGGTTAACGGCCAGCCCGGGGCGGGGGCGGAAAAGACGCGGATATCGGGCCTTATCGCGTTAAGGCGGCTAGTACAGGGTGCGGCGGCCGGCAAAGGCGCGGGCCAGCGCCTCCCACAACGCCTTCTTGCGCATCGCCGTATCGTACGGCGTCTTGCGATAGCGGAAGCCGGCCAGCTTCAGCGCCCATTCGTCGGGCGGGTCCACATAGCGATCCGACAGGTTCCAGGTCAGGACGCTTTCCAGGGCCGGGCTGTCCAGCACCACATCCAGGAAGCGGCGCGCCGCGTCGGCCACGGCGCCGTCCCGGCGGGCGATGTCGGACGGGCCCCCACTGTCGTCAACATCCAGCTCGGTGACCTGAATGCCAAGACCGCGCGCACGCACTTCGTCCAGGAAGGCGTGCAGCTTGCGCTGGTCCACGGGGTTGGCGAAAGCCGTCAGGTGGGCCTGAAGCCCCAGGGCATCAATGGGCACGCGCCGCGCCAGAAGCTGGTCCAGCAGCCTCAGCATGTCGGCGCGGAAGCGATCGTTGCCGGCACTGCCCTGCTCGCAGCCGAAATCATTGTAGACCAGGCGGGTGCCGGGCGAGGCGGCGCGCGCCGCTTGAAAGGCGATGTCGAGATAGGCGGGGCCGAACGCGGCGAGCCAGAGTGACGGGCGAAAGCCGCGCTGCGGTGAGGCCGGCGGCATCAGCGCTTCGTTCACGACGTCGACGGCGGCGAAGGGATAACGCGTCAGCAGCGCGCGAATGTGGCCGGTCAGCAGTTTCTCGTCGCGGCGTGCCGCCAGCGCGTCCTTCAACCAGCCGGGATTGGCGGTGTACCAGACCAGCGGATGGCCGCGCAGGGAAAGGCCGTTGGAGCCGGCGAAGGCGAACAGCCTGTCGAGCGCGGAAAAGTCGTATCGTCCGGGCTGGGGCTCCAGCGCGCCGCGTTTCATTTCATATTCGGGCACGATCTGTGCGGCTTGCGCCAGCAGCACGGGCGGGAAGTCGGCGTCCTTCAGTTCGTAGGAGGCGGCGGCGGTGCCGAAGACGAATCCCTTGCCGGCGGCAAGACCGCGCAAGGTGCGCAGATCCTGTGCCTCGGCGGGGGCCGCCAGGGTGGCGGCGCCTGCGGCCAGCAGCGCGCGCCGTGTGATCATGCCTGTTCCAGCGCGCCAGGGGTGTCACTGGGTTGAGGTTCGTGCAGGCCGGCCTTCAGCCAACGGATCGCGTGGTCCGCGATCCGCCGATAGCGCCGGCCCAGGAAAATCTGCAGGAATACGATGACAGCCAGGCGTGGCGCGTAGCAGCCCCGCAGCACCGCACCGATGTAGAGGCCAAGAGCTGCAAAGGGATGTTCGCGGGCGACCAGCTTGGCATAGGCCCAGCCGCGGCCGCCATGATAGGCCCGCGCCGGAATTGCCGGACGCAGCTGCTCCAGCCAGGAGCCAAAGCGCTGGTCGCGCCGCGCGGCGGACGTGCGGTTCGGATCGGCCAGGTCCATCCACACCGCGCCGGGCTCGTCGACCATCCTGAAGCGGCAGCCCGCCAGATAGAGGCGCAGGGCGAAATCGACATCCTCGGCGATGCGCAGCACAGGGTCGTAATGTATGCGCCGGGCCATCTGGCGTTCGACCACGATGGTGATGGTGGGCACAAAGCCCCGGTCGGCCAGAAGGTAGGTGGCCATGTGCTCGCCTTCACCGATGGCGCGCGGCGGCTTGAGGATCACCCGGCCGGGGCCGCGATAGACGCGGATGCGGGCATAGCCCACGACGCTGCCGTCGGTGTCCGCGAGCAGGGCATGCATCCGTTCCAGATGGTGGGGCAGAAAAACGTCGTCGGAATCCAGCGGCGCGATGAAGCGGCCGCGCGCCGCGTCGATGGCGGCGTTGCGGGCGGCTCCCCCGCCGGCATTTTCCTGGCGGAAGAAACGGATGCGCGGATCGGCGAAACTTTCGGCCACCGCGCGGGGATCGTCCCTGGAACCGTCATCGACCACCACGATTTCGAAATCCTGGCAGGTCTGGGCAAGCACGGACTGAAGCGCGCGCCGAAGCGGGCCGGCACGGTTGTAGACGGGGATGATGACGCTGAAGAACGGGGCCGTCATGACGTTTCTGTTTATACGGCTCCGGTTAACGAATTGCCCCGGCGCGCCGTTCAGCCGCGCAGCCGGCGGATGGGCGGCCGGCCCAGGGCGGCAATGACCATGAGCATGGCCACCCAGCTCGCCGCGTCGCCCTCCAGGAAGTCGCTCTCCATGAAATTGTGCAGCACCAGGAAAGTGAAGAGGGCCAGCAGCATCGGCTTGAAGGCGTCGTCATCCATGTCCAGCGCCCAGAAGCGGCGCAGCGGCAGGATGATGGTGGCCAGAAGGGTCAACAGCAGGCCGACGCCCCCGATGGTGACCAGTATCTGAAGATAGCCGTTATGGCCGTGGCTTACCGCTTCGACCCAGCCGGCGCCCACATAGTCGTGCAGCGGCGACAGCCCGCCGGTGTCGGTAAAGGTGCCGAAGCCCGATCCCAGCAGCGGATGGTCGGCGATGTAGCGCAGCTCGGCCGCCCAGATCGCGGCGCGCCCGGTGAATTCGCGCGGGTCTTCCAGCAGGCCGGCGATGGTGTTCGCGTCCAGCAGCGCGAAGCTGACCAAAGCTCCCAAAAGCAGCAGCCCGGCCACGCAAAGGATGGTGCGCGACAGCCCGTCACGCCAGCCCAGCCGATAGAAGAGCCCTGCCAGCAGCGCCAGGGGCAGCAGGCCCATCGAAGTCTTTGAGCGGGTCATTACGAGGAAGAAGACGGCAGCCGCGGCGATGCCGATGCCGATGAGGTTCTTCCAGCCGGTGCGGGTGAAAAGGAACAGGATGGCGGTGATGGCGCATACGGCGCCGGCGATGTTCTTGTGGCCGTAAAGCCCGCGCCAGTTGCCGACCAGTGCCGGGTCGGTCTCGCCCGCCAGATGGCGCGCCACGGGGATGAGGGGAATGGAGATGAAATTGACCAGCAGCACCACGGCCATGAGCCATCGCCACCACAGGAACGCCTTTTTCGGCCCCACCGCGGTGACGCTCAGAAGCACGGAAACGACGATGACCACTTCCAAACCGGCGCGGCGGATCACCACATTGGGCTCGGGCGCCCACAGCGCGCTGGCCAGGCACCAGGCAAGCAGAAGGGCCATGGACGGCGGAATGGCGCGCAAGGCGCCCAGGCCATGACGCTGAAGGCCGGCCACCACTGCCAGCGCCCCCACGCCCAGATAGCAGATCTGGCGCAGCGTATCGCCCTTGGACGCTTCCTGCACGCCGCCGAAATGCGACACCAGGGGCGGCGGCGAAAAGGCATCCAGCCCAACGAAGATCAGCAGCAGCAAGGCCAGGTAGACGCCGGTCGCGAACAAGGCGCGGGTGGTATCGCGGGGTGGGGCGTAGGTTAGTGCGAAATCATTCGCCATGGACCACGGCATACTCGTTGTAGCGCGCGCCGCATATTGCGGCCAGTTTGCCGGCGGCGCGGCAAAGCTTCTGCAGCGGCACTGCCCGTCGATTCGGGCTCAGGACGAGAATGACCGCCGCCGGCGGCCACAACAAGAGCGTGGCGAGGATTTTCGCCATTTCCCGGGCAAGCGTGCCGGCGCCCGGCTGATGCTTGATGAGCACGCGCATGTCGGAATTTCCAACCGAATAGGCGCGCTTCAAAAGCCAGTTCAGGCTCGCCCGCGTCTCGGGTACGTCCGCGTAGGCGATGGCTTCATCCGACCAGGCGAAGCATTTGCCTGCGCGTAGCAGGCGCATGAAGAAGTCCTGGTCCTCGCCGCCGGACAGGGCGAATTCGGGGTCGAACCAGGGTTGATCCATCTCTTCCAGGACATGGCGGCGGATCAGCAGGTTGCCCGCGCCCTGCAGCATGCCGATGGGACCGGTGGGACGGCGGATGTCGCGATGGCCATCGGCTCCGTCCGCGCGGCCGAACAGGATGGAG
>DASTRG010000097.1:0-7287 GCA_035761325.1 Rhizomicrobium sp.
CCGCCCGTTCGACAGGACGTGAAATATCTGTTCAGTTTGGCGTCTGTAACGGTTAAGTTCCCCTGGACGACCAGAGCTAAGGCGCCGTGCCCAAAAAGCAAGCAAACCCCATCGACGTTCAGGTCGGCAATCGCGTGCGCATCCGGCGCATGCTGATCGGCATGAGTCAGGAGCGCCTGGGCGACCTGCTTGGCCTCACCTTCCAGCAGGTCCAGAAGTATGAAAAGGGTGTGAACCGCATCGGCGCGGGGCGGCTGTTCGAGATGGCTCGCATTCTCAATGTGCCGATCGATTTCTTTTATGACGGCGTCGAGGCCCATCTCTCCGCACAACCTGGCATGGGCGAGCCCGAAGGCGCGCCACCGGTAATGGAGTTCGTCTCCTCCGGCGAGGGGCTGCAGCTTTCGCTTGCCTTCATGAAGATCAAGGACGCCAAGGTGCGCAAGCGCGTTCTCGACCTAGTGAAAAGTCTGGCCGAAGAACAAGAACAGAAGAACTAGCGTCAGCGCTTGCGTGACGCCTTTTCCGCCAATCCCGACTGTGCCTCGCGCCCGCTCAGCTCCGCGTAGACTTCTTCAGGTGTTATCCCTGCCGCCGTCCAGAGCGTCAGCAGGTGATAAAGGACGTCGGCAGACTCCTTGACCAGTTCCGCCCGGTCCCGTCCGACGGCGGCAACAATCGCTTCCACCGCCTCCTCGCCGAACTTCCTGGCGCATTTTTCCACCCCCGCCGCGAGCAGGCTGGCGGTATACGATTGCGAAGGATCGGCACCCTTGCGCGCGGCAATGGTGGCAAAAAGACGGTCGATGGCATCGGACATTGCGGGCACTCTTGCGGGGGCGGGCAGGCTAGCCGTTTCCAGCGCCGCCATCAAAGCCCTATGCGCGCGCGGATGTCGGCGGGGGTGGCGCCCGCTTCGCGCATCGCTTTCAGCGTGACGGCGGCATTGCGCTTGGAGAATTTGCGGCCATGCTCATCCAGGATCAACCTGTGATGGGCGTATTGCGGCTCGGGCAGGGAGAGAAGCGCCTGCAGCAAACGCTGTACATGGGTGGCGGGCAGAAGGTCTTCGCCCCGCGTCACGAGATTTACGCCCTGATAAGCGTCATCCACCACTACACTGAGATGATAGGAAGTCGGCATGTCTTTGCGCGCGATTACAATGTCGCCAAAACGGCCGGGATGGACAGGATGGCGGCGGCCATGCTCCAGGAAGGTAAGAGGACCGGTCAGCGCGGCCGCCCTGGCGACGTCCAGCCGGAGGGCATAGGGCTCGTCCGCCGCCATGCGAGCCCGCCGTTCGGTGGCGGCCAGGGCGCGGCAGGTGCCGGGATAAAGCGGGCCTGTACCACCGTGGGGATCGCTGCCGTGAGGCGCGTCGCCAGCCTGCGCGATCTCGCGGGCGATGTCGGCGCGGGTGCAGAAACAGGGGTAGGCAAGATCTCCCAGCCGGTCCAGCGCGGCGCGATAGGCCTCCATGCGCGTCGACTGGCGCAGCACCGGTTCGTCCCAGGACAACCCCAGCCATTTCAGGTCCAGGAATATGGCTTCGATGAATTCATCGCGCGAGCGCGTTCTGTCGATGTCCTCGATGCGCAAAACAAAGTCGTCGCCCTCCTGAAAGGCAGCGATGGCGGCAAAGGCGTGCCCCAGGTGCAGCAGGCCTGTCGGTGACGGCGCGAAGCGGGTAACTATCATCAGCCCGAAATCTAACCCATCATGCAGACCATGGCACCCAATGCACCGGTACTGGCCGGACCCACTCTGCCACCTGTCAGGGGCCCGGCCGATTGCCTGATCGTAATGGTGCATGGCTACGGCGCCGATGGTCAGGACCTTATCGGCCTGGCCGACCACTGGCGCCACCTGCTGCCGGGCGCTGCGTTCAGCGCGCCCAACGCGCCCGCGCCCCTGCCCGGATCGCCCGGCTATCAATGGTTTCCCATCTCCCGGATCGATCCGCACGAAATGTACAAGGGCGTGGAGCAGGCCGGCCCGATTCTGGACGCCTTTCTGGATTCAGAGCTCCAGCGCCTGAACCTTTTGCCCGAGCGCCTGGCGCTCGTGGGCTTTTCCCAGGGAACGATGCTGTCTCTTCATGTGGGGCTACGCCGGTCGATCAAACCCGCGGCCATTGTGGGTTTTTCCGGCCTTCTGGCGGGTCCGGTACCAGCGTCCGCCCATGACGGCGCCGATATTTCCCCGATTCTCCTGGCCCACGGCGACAGCGACAGCGTCATTCCGCCTCAGGCGATGTTCGCAACGGCCAGCCAACTCGCGCTGGCAGGAGCTGCGGTGCAATGGCACCTGGCACCCGGAATGGGCCATGGCATCGACCCGGCGGGGCTGATGCTGGCGGGTCTTTTCCTCAATCAAGCCTTTGCCGGCCGGCTTAAGCGAACCGGTCCGACGCGCTGCATCTACAAACCGTCATAGCGAATCGGCTAGCATCGAAAACAGGGATAACGCACACTTCCTCCCGAAAGGAGATTTCTTTCAAAAGGAGATTGGCCTTCACAGGAATTCTTTCGTGCTAGCCGCCAGCGTTTCCGCCGGCAACTGCCCCGCCCTGGTTCTCAACGCCGATTACCGGCCCTTGAGTTACTACCCGCTCTCGCTCTGGTCGTGGCAGGACACGATCAAGGCTGTGTTCCTGGACCGCGTGACGATCCTGGAAGAGTACGACAGGGTTGTGCGCTCGGCCCGGCTTGAGATGAAGCTGCCTTCGGTCGTCTCGCTGAAGACCTATATCAAGCCGACACGCAGGCCCGCCTTCACCCGCTTCAATGTATTCCTGCGCGACCGGTTCGAATGTCAGTATTGCGGCGATTCCAACGACCTGACTTTCGATCATGTGGTTCCCCGTTCGCGCGGGGGACGCACCACATGGGAGAATGTCGTAACCGCCTGCAGCTCCTGTAACTTGATGAAGGGCGGGCGAATGCCGGCCCAGGCGCATATGCAGCCGCGTATCCGCCCGCACCAGCCAACGGTGCTCGAGCTGCGTGAGCATGGCCGCAAATTCCCGCCCAACTATCTGCACGAGAGCTGGGCGGACTATCTGTACTGGGACAGCGAACTGGAGCCGTAGGCGCGGCTCATTTGCGCCCCGGGCATGTCGCTCGTCGCTTCTGGCCGCGAAATTCCTGGTGCCCGTCGCCGGAAGCAATTGGCCGGCGCGGATCTAGATTCGTTCCGAGAGCTTGATGGCGATGCGGCAGCCGGCCTTGATCGTCTCGCTGAGCAGCCGATAGCCCGGCGCCTGCTCTGCCCCTTCGTCCAGCGCCGTCCGCCGGTGTGCCGCCTCCTCGGCCCGGAATTCCTTCACGGTCGCCGTCAATTGGGCGTCATCATCGCCAAGCACAGCGATTTGCCCGGCATAATGCGCGTCGATAACCTCCTCCACCGCGGCGGTGCAGGCGTAAGCCGCTTTCTCGCCCATCGCCGCCGTCACCGCGCCAAGCGCGAATCCCGCAACACGCCATACCGGCTCCAGCGCGGTAGGCCGCACCCGCCGCTCGTTTACCAGCGCATCGAATGTTTTCAGGTGCCTCTGCTCCTGCTCGGCCATGTGCGAAATCGTTTCGACGCTGCGCCCGGTGCCTTTGCGGCGGCGAAGCACGGCGAGCTGCCCTTCATAGATGCGCACTGCGCCATATTCTCCCGCATGGTCGACGCGGATCATGGACTCGACGTCGATATTGGCGCCGGGCATGGCCGGCTTGGGTTTGCGGGTCATGATTTTCTCATCAAAAGCACGCCGCCCAGCGCCGCGGCACCGAGCGAGAACAGCGCATTATAGGCCGCCAACGACAGGCCGAACAGCGACCAGGTGACCGCGTTGCAACTGACTTCAGGCGGCGGCGCACCCGAGCCCAGTACATAGGCGTGGCTGACCACACAGGCACTGGGCCCGGGCAGCAGTCCCATCTGCATGCCGGTCTGATAGGCGCCGATCAATCCCGATACTGCCACCAGCATCACGGCGGCAATCGTCACTGCGCGCTGCGCGGGTGCCAGCCCAAGCAATGCACCGATCAGGATGATGGCAGCAGCAAGATACGGCGCATTGCCCCATTGCCCGGTAATGGCGACGCCGGCGCCGCCCACAACCACCATGGTTGCAATCACCCATGGATAAGCATTCTTTTTCCACAACTGTATACCGGCAAGGCCCAGGAATACTGCGGCGACATGCGGCCAGCGTTGCCAATGGCACATCTCGCAGGGTGCCAGGCGCGCAAGGAACTGAAAGCCGAGCGCACCCAGCAAAAGCGCCAGCGCGACCGCGCCCAGCGCCATCGCAATCCTGTCATCACGAATCATGGCAGAGAAATTTCTTCCGGTGAGTATCCGCTCGGAGTAGAAATAGCATGGGTGCGCCGCAGCATGAAATGGCTGCGCCATTGGATGAGTATCTGTATTGTTCAAAGACAAGTCACCGCCACGGCGTCGCGAGTTGTTGAAGATTGACGGCCGCCTGCTGGAAGTTAAAGTACGGCTCAACCCGCGCGCGCGCCGCATGATCGTCAAGGTCAATCCCGCCACCGGCGAAGTCAGCGTCACCGCACCGACCAGAAGAGGGCTGAATTCGGCGCTGGATTTCGCGCGGCGGGAGCGGGACTGGATCGCGCGGCAGCTTGCGGTCGTGCCTGGGCCCGTCGCGTTGGAGCCGGGAGCCGAATTGCCCTTCCGCGGGGAAACCCATGTCATCGCAGGCGCGGCCAAGGGTCCCTCGCCGGTCTGGCGCGACAACGGCACCATCTGGGTCAGGGGCGAGGAAACGCATAGTCCGCGCCGTGTGCTGGATTTCCTTAAGCGCGAGGCGCGCAAACAGTTCGAGAGCCGTGCCCTGGCTCATGCCGCGGTGCTGGGGGTCAAGCCGTCGCGCATCACTGTGCGCGATACCGCCAGCCGTTGGGGGTCCTGTTCGTCGGGGCGCTCGCTCTCCTTCTCCTGGCGGTTGATCCTGGCTCCCGATTTCATACTGGACTATGTGGTGGCCCATGAGGTCGCGCATCTGCGCGAGATGAACCATTCCCCACGATTCTGGGCGCATGTGCGCAGGCTTGTGCCCGAGATGGACGAAGCCCAGGCATGGCTCAAGGTCCACGGTCGGGAATTGCAGCGCTACGCGGTCAGTCGCTGACGGTCACGTCCCGCCAAAAATGCCGTTCAGGATCCGCTCCAGCGCGTCGGGCTCCTGTTTCTGTTCCGGTTGCGCTGCCGTAGCAGTCTGCACCGCGTCCGGTGCCGCGCTGGCGACCAGGGCGCTGCCGCTCAGCGGGCGCACGGGCAAATTCTGCTCTGCGTCTTCCATGAATGCGTGAAATATGTGGGCCGGCAGACCGCCGCCAGTCGCCTTCCTCATTGGCGCGTTGTTGTCATTGCCGATCCATACGCCGCAAACCAGGTCGGCGGTGAAACCAATGAACCAGGCGTCGCGATAGTCCTGGGTAGTGCCGGTCTTGCCGGCGGTTGGCCGTTCGTCCAGCCGCGCCGCCTTGCCGGTGCCGGTGGCAACCGTTTCCGCCATCAAGCGAGTCATCTGGTAATTGTTGTCCCGGCTCATTACCAGGCCGATGCCGGGCGGACTATGCCGGTACAGAAATCTGCCGGCGCGTGTACGGATGGAAACGATCCCGAACGGCTCGACCCCCTCCCCGCCATTGGCGAATGAAGCATACGCGCCGGTCAGCTCCAACGGCGTGACGTCGGACGTTCCCAGCGCCAGCGAGGCGACCTTGGCGAGCGGCGAAGCGATACCCAGCCTATGGGCCGTGCGCGCAACCGCATCGGGTCCCACTTCGTTGGTCAGTTGCGCCGCCACCGAATTGGAGGATTCGGCAAAGGCCTGGATCAGTGGCACCGGACCCTTGAAACGGCCTTCATAGTCCCGCGGTTTCCAGCCATGGATATCGACCGGGCCATCATTCATCACATCTTCGGGATGGTGGCCGTGCTCGAAAGCGGTCAGATAGACGAAGGGCTTGAAGGCGCTGCCCGGTTGGCGCTCGGCATCGGTGGCGCGGTTGAAGCTGGACGCGGAGTAACTTACGCCGCCGACCATGGCGCGCACCGCCCCGTCCGGCGTCATGGCCACTAGCGCCGCCTGGCTCGCATTCAGCCGCGCACCGTCCCGTGCCATGCCCTCGGCGATGGCGCGCTCCGCCAAAATCTGGGTCTGAAGATCGAAGCTGGTCTCCACGATCAGCGGCTCGCCGGTGTTCCCGACATAATTGTCCAGTTGTGATTCCACCCAGTCGGCAAACCAGCCGGCGCCCGGCGTGCCGGTGGCGCGCACGATGCGCGGCCGCGTCGCGGCCGCCATCTGGCGTGTTCTTGAGTCGATGAAGCCGGATTCAGCCATCGCCTTCAGCACCACCTGGGCGCGGGCCAGGCTTGCATCGCTATCGGCTATGGGATTGTAGCGGGCGGGGGCCTTAACGCTACCCGCCAGCATCGCTGCCTCTGTCAGGCTCAGTTCACCGGCGTGCTTGCCGAAGAATTTTTCGGAGGCCGCCTCGATGCCATAGACGCCGGCGCCGAAGTAAACGCGGTTGAGATAGAGGGTGAGGATCTGGTTCTTGCTGTATCGCGTCTCCAGATAGACCGCGAGCATGGCTTCCTGCAGCTTGCGCTCATAGGTGCGGCCCGGACTGAGGAACAGGTTCTTGGCCAGCTGTTGGGTCAGGGTCGATCCGCCCTGTACCACATGGCCGCTCATCATGTTCTCGAACGCGGCGCGCGCCATGCCGAAGGGATCGATGCCGAAATGCGAGCGGAAGCGCCGGTCTTCGATGGCGATGAACGCATTGGGCACATAGTCGGGCAGGTCTTCCACCGCCACCATCCGGCCTTGCGTCAAGCCGCGGCGCGCGATCTGCCGGCCGCGATCGTCCAGGATGGTGATGTCCCGCGAGGGCCCCGTCACCATCAGGTTGTGCACATCGGGCAGATTGGACAGGAAGTGCGAGAACAACAGCCCAGCGAAGATCACGCCCCAGGCGCCCAGCATGACCAGAATATAGGGCCAGGTGCGGACTTTTTTCGGCGGCGGTTCGCGTGGCTCGGGCGCATCGGGCGCCGGCGCACGTCTTGCCGCTTCCCGGGGGCGGATCATGCGCGCCGGGGGCACAGGACTGGACGGAGGCTTCCTCGCCATCCCGCGTTTCTAGGGACGAAAGGGTTAACGCCTGTTAAACAGTTCTAACGGTCCCTTAAGCCGGCAGAGCGGCCGGCCACGGAATGGTGGCGGGTCAACCATGCAAGGCCGCCCGGCGCGAC
>DASTRG010000098.1:0-6801 GCA_035761325.1 Rhizomicrobium sp.
TCTGGCGGCGTCCACCCCTTCAGATCCGCGGTCGGCGGCATGCCGATCACGTTGAAGCCGGCGTCGACGAAATGCACTTCGCCGGTGACGCCACCTGCCAGGTCGGAAAGCAAATACAGTGCCGCGCCGCCCACATGGTTAAGCTCGACGGACTTCTTGAGCGGAGCGTGGGTCTTGTTCCACTTGAACACCATGCGCGCATCGCCCACCGCGCTGCCCGCCAAGGTCCGCATGGGACCGGCGGAGACGGCGTTAACGCGGATATTGTCGCGGCCCAGGTCGGCGGCCAGATAGCGCACCGATGCCTCCAGCGCGGCCTTGGCCACGCCCATCACATTGTAGTTGGGCATCACCCGCTGTGCCCCAAGATAGGACAGGGTAACCATCGCGCCGCCCGCCGGCATCAGCCGGGCGGCCCGGCGTGCGACAGCGGTGAAGGAATAGCAGGAAATATCCAGCGTCCTGATGAAATTGGCGCGGGTGGTGTCGACATAGCGCCCCTTGAGCTCGTCGCGATCGGAGAAGGCCAGGCTGTGCACCAGAAAGTCGATGGTGCCCCAGTCCTTTTCCAGCGCGGCGAAGGCGGCGTCGAGCTGTTCGTCGCTTTCCACATCGGCGGGCAGCATGATGGTGCTGGCGATGGATTGGGCCAGCGGCGCCAGCCGCTTCTTCTGCGCGTCGCCCTGATAAGTGAAGCCGACCTCGGCGCCATGGTGGGACAGCATCTGGGCGATGCCCCAGGCGATGGAATGGTCGTTGGCCACTCCCATGACCAGGCCACGCTTGCCCGCCATCAGTCCCGGCCCGGTTTCTGACATCAGTGCCTCATGCGGCGTTTTCTGTTCCATTTCGGCACGTCAATCCTGATAGCGCTGGAACACCAGCGAGGCATTGGTGCCGCCAAATCCGAAGCTGTTGGACATGGCGGTGTCGATGCGCGCATTGTCGATGCGGTGGCGCACGATATTGGCGCCCTCCACGGCCGGATCGAGATCTTCGATGTTGGCGCTTTCGCAGATGAAATTGTGCTGCATCATCAGCAGCGTGTAGATCGCCTCATGCACGCCCGCGGCGCCCTGGCTGTGGCCGGTCAGCGACTTGGTGGCGCTGATATAGGGCGTCTTTTCGCCGAACACCTTTTTGATGGCGTTGATCTCGGGCACGTCGCCCACCGGCGTGGAGGTGGCATGCGGGTTGATGTAGTCGATCGGCGCCTTCACATTCTCAAGCGCCATCTGCATGCAGCGCACCGCGCCCTCGCCGGAAGGCGCCACCATGTCGGCGCCGTCGGCGGTGGCGCCATAGCCGACAATCTCGGCATGGATCCGGGCGTTGCGGCGCCTGGCGTGCTCCAGCTCTTCCAGCACCAGGATGCCGCCGCCGCCCGAGATCACGAAGCCGTCGCGGTTCCTGTCATAGGCCCTGCTGGCCCTTTGCGGCGAAGCGTTGAATTTTGACGACATCGCGCCCATCGCGTCGAAGAGCTCCGACAGCGTCCAGTCGAGCTCTTCGCCCCCGCCGGCGAACATCACGTCCTGCTTGCCCCACTGGATCAGCTCATAGGCATTGCCGATACAGTTGGCCGACGTCGAGCAGGCCGAGGAGATGGAATAGTTGTAGCCCTTGGTCTTGAACCAGGTGGAGAGATTGGCGCTGCAGGTTGAGCTCATCGCCTTGGGAACGGCGAAAGGCCCGACGCGCTTGGGCGAATTGTTCTGGCGCGTGGTGTCGGCCGCCTGCACGATGGCCCTGGTGCTGGGCCCGCCCGAGCCCACTATCAGCCCGGTGCGCGGATGGGAGACCAGGTCCGGATCCAGCCCGGCATCGGCAATCGCCTGGTTCATTGCCACCCAGCAATAACCCGCCCCGTCACCCTGGAACCGCCGGGCGCGTCGATCCACCACCTCGTCCAGGTTGATCTTCAGGCTGCCATGGACCTGGGAGCGGAAGCCAAGGCGGACATAGTCGTCCGCAGTCACGATACCGGACCGGCCGTGGCGCAGGCTGTCGACAACTTCGTCGGCATTGTTGCCGATAGAGGAGACAATGCCGAGGCCGGTTACGACCACTCTTCTCATAAGAACCCTCTGGGCAATCCCTTAAGGCCGCAGGTCAGGCGGTGGCGGATGCCGGCTGGGCGGGTGCCAGCGCTTCGGTGAACAGGCCAACCCTGAGGCCCTTGGCTTCATAGATGGTCTTGCCGTCCACCTGCACGATGCCGTCCGCCACGCCCATGAAAAGCTTCCGCATGATCACGCGCTTGAGGTTGATGATGTAAGTAACCTTCTTGGCGGTGGGCAGCACCATGCCGGTGAATTTCACTTCGTCGACGCCCAGCGCGCGGCCTTTGCCCGGCCCGCCCATCCAGCCCAGGAAGAAGCCGACCAGTTGCCACAGCGCGTCCAGGCCCAGGCAGCCCGGCATGACGGGATCGCCCAGGAAATGGCATTTGAAGAACCAGAGATCCGGATGAATGTCGAACTCAGCGACGACGGCGCCTTTGCCGTCGGTACCACCATCCTCGGTGATGGAGGTGATGCGGTCGAACATCAGCATGGGAGGCGCGGGAAGCTGCGCGTTGCCGGGTCCGAAAAGTTCGCCGCGGGCGCAGGCCAGAAGGCCGGCAAGATCGAAGCTGGATTTGCGCAAAAGTTTGTCCACTGATCCGTATCCCTGAAATCTCGACCCGGGGTACCCGACTTTCTCCTGGCTCCCAGCCCAAGAGGGGGCTTTAACCCAAGATGTCTTGGGGGGCTACCGCAAAAGCCGCCCGGAGTCCGCAAAAGCCCTGAACGGTCACCTTGGGAACGCTCCTATTGATTAGAAACGTTCTAACAAGTATCTTGATGCCAGTTTAGCAGGTCTGCCAATTCGGCGCGAATAGGCGTTGGAAGGAAACGACCCGCTTTTGAGGAACCGGAGCCATGGCCAGGGAGCCAGGAACAGGGTTTACACGCCAGGCCGCCAAGGACGCGCCCCGCCACGGCGCCGCATTGGCGCGTCTGAAGGGTTGCGGCCTGCGCCCCACCCGCCAGCGGCTGGACCTGGCCCGGCTGCTGTTCCGCGATGGCGACCGCCATGTAACGGCCGAAAGCCTGCATGACGAAGTCAGCAGGGTGGGCATCAAAGTGTCGCTGGCCACGGTCTACAATACCCTGCACCAGTTCACCGAGGCCGGTCTTCTGCGCCAGGTGGTGGTGGATGCGGGCCGCAGCTATTTCGACACCAATGTCGACGATCACCAGCATTTCTTCCTAGAAGAGGATGGCGTGCTGATCGACATTCCGGGAGAGACGATCGAGGTCTCCAATGTTCCGGTCCCGCCCGAAGGCCTTGCGGTCGATCGGGTGGATGTGGTCGTCCGGGTGAAACGGTCCTAGCGCCGGTTGCGTGCAAACTCGCCGTCGGAGGAAGTTCCTTTGCGATGCGAGTCATTCTCATAATTTAGAATAATTCTAAACTGTTGACAGCGGCGGCCCGCAGCGCCAGTCTTGATCGACGACATGGAACGAAGGCGACAGCCGGAGCAACCATGCAGCGCGTTTCACACCAAGGAGGCCCCAAATGCCCGCACTCGCAAACACCAAGACCTGGGAAAACCTGAAGGAAGCCTTCGCCGGCGAAAGTCAGGCCAATCGCCGCTACCTCTACTTCGCGCAAAAGGCGGATGTGGAAGGCTTCAATGACGTCGCCGCGGTGTTCCGCTCCACCGCGGAAGGCGAGACCGGCCACGCCCATGGCCATCTGGAATATCTGGAAGAGGTGGGCGACCCGGCGACCGGCGAGCCCATCGGCGCCACCGATTCCAACCTGAAGGCCGCCATCGCGGGTGAGACCCACGAATACACCGACATGTATCCGGGCATGGCCAAGACCGCCCGCCAGGAAGGCTTCGATGAGATCGCCGACTGGTTCGAGACCCTGGCCAAGGCCGAGAAGTCGCACGCCGGCCGCTTCCAGAAGGCGCTGGATAGTCTCGGTTAAGAACCCCGCCTTTCGCACGCGACGGGCGCAAGTGCCCTGCGTGCTACAGGCACCTCCCCTTCCTGTGTGCTTCGCACACGAAGGGGAGGAGGGTCTGTGTTTTCCTGGAGCCCTGCATGACCGGTGAAGGCAGCCTCGAAGCCCCAACCCGCCAGATTATCGACTGGAAAAATCCCGACTTCGCCGATCCGGTGAAGCTGGATGAGGAAATGCGCCGGGTCTTCGACATCTGCCACGGCTGCCGGCGCTGCTTCAACCTGTGCGATTCCTTCCCGCGCCTGTTCGACCTGATCGATTCCAGCCCCGCGGAAGACGTGGAGCATCTGAAGTCGGAAGACTTCAAGCCTGTGGTGGAGGCCTGCACCCTCTGCGACATGTGCTTCATGACCAAGTGTCCCTATGTGCCGCCGCATCCCTTCATGCTGGATTTCCCGCACCTGATGCTGCGCCATCGCTTCGTGGAGGCCAAAGCGGGCAACCGCAACAAGGAATTCACGCAGGCCCAACTGGCCGAGATGGATCGCAACGGAACGGCGGCGCGCTTTGTGTCGCCCATCGTCAACTGGGCCTCTGACAAGTCCAATACCGTCACCCGCACCGTGATGGACAAGGCCCTGGGCATCGATGCCAGGGCAACCCTGCCGAAATTCCACGCCCGCACCTTCACGGCCGCTGCGAAACGCGAGCCGGGCGTCGTCAATGCAGCCGCGCCCGCCTTCGGCAGGCGCAAGGCCGCGCTCTATGCCACCTGCTTCGTCAACTACAACAAGCCCGACACCGGCATGGATGCGCGCGCGGTGCTGAACCATATCGGCGTTGAGACGGTGGTGTCATACCCCGGCTGCTGCGGCATGCCTTTCCTGGAGCAGGCCGAGCTGGACCGCGTATCGCAGAATGCCGCACGGGTATCGAAGGAACTGGTGAAGCTGATCGACCAGGGCTATGACATCGTGGCGCTTACCGCCAGTTGCGGGTTGATGCTCAAATTCGAATGGGCCCTGGTCTGTCCGGACAATCCCGACGTGAAGAAAGTGTCGGAGCATGTCTTCGACATCGACGAATATGTCGTCGATGTCGCCAAGAATGAGGGCTTGCCGCCCGGCCTGACGGCGCTTCCCGAGGGTGTCACCGTGCATCTGGCCTGTCACGCACGCGCCCAGAACATGGGCCCCAAGGCAGCCGAGATGCTGAAGATGATACCGGACACGCCCGTGGACGTGATCGAGCGCTGCTCCGGCCATGGCGGCACGTTCGGTGTGGTCAGGCCCACCCATGAGGTTGCCGTGAAGGTCGGTCGGCCCGTCTTCCGCACCGCCGAAAAACAGAGCCGCGGTCACATCGTGTCGGACTGCCCGCTGGCAGCCCAGCACATCGTCGCCCATACGCAAACACCGGCGCGCGCGCCCGAACACCCCATCCAGATCATGGCGCGCGCCTTTGGGTTGAGGCGCGATTAGCCGGAGGCCACGGGACGGTCCGGTGGGCCGTTTCGAACGCCGAAACGCCGCGAGCCTGGGCGAGCGGCCGGAAAGCAGGAGATACAGATGCCAGAATCGCTCCGCAGGATCACGCCGCAGGATCTTCTGCCCCTGAAGGAATATGAGCAGCAGCGCAAGGCGTTGAAGGCCAACCTGATGCCGATGAAGAAGCTGCGCCGGGTCGAGGTCGGACCCTTCGCCACCTTCTATTTCGAGAATTACGCGACCATGTGGCTGCAGGTCCAGGAGATGCTGCGTATCGAAAAGGGCGGTGCCGGGCAGGTGCCCGGAGAGCTGGAAGCCTATAATCCGCTGATCCCGCAAGGCTCGGAACTGATCGCCACCATGATGCTGGAGATCGAGGATGGCCGCCGGCGCAATGCCGTGTTGCTGACCCTGGGCGGGATCGAGGAGACGGTGTTTCTGGAAGTGGGCGGGCAGACCATTCACGCGACGCCCACCGACTATGAAGACCGCACCACCCCCGAGGGCAAGACCAGCTCGGTCCACTGGCTGCGCTTTAGCTTCACGCCCGAACAGATAGCCGCTTTCAGGGACCAAGGCCAGCGCGTGGTGCTGGGCGTCAGCCACAAGAACTATGGCCATATGGCGGTGCTGACAGCCGAGACGCGCGCGGCGCTGGCCGGCGACTTCGCCTAGGGCGCGGCGCCATGCTGGCGCTGTCGCAGACCGGCACCTTCGATACCTGCGGAGGGGCGCCGTCGATCACCAACCTGTTTTCCGAAGGCTGCGACAATGGCGTAACAACCGACGCGATCACCGATGTCGACATCGCCTTCCTGAAAGGCCTTTACAATATGAATCTGGCGGGCACGATGATGCAGCAGCGTGCGGCCATCGCCGATGTCATGGAAACGGTGCTGGGAGCCAAATGATACGCGTTATTACGGTCCTGGCGCTGTTGGTGGCGCTGTCGGCACCCGCTTCCGCCGCCGGAGGCGAACCGCAAGCGGGCCAGCCCTGGCCCGCGCCCACCTGCGAAAAGCCCGACCCCAAGCCGTTGCAGGACAGGCCCGGCAATGATTCCGGCGCCATCGCGGCCTATAATGCCAAGGTCCATCGCTTCAACCGCATGTCGGCCGACTTCACAGCCTGCACCCAGGCCTATATCGACAACATCCATGCCGAGATTGCGCGGCTGCGTGACCGGACAAAGGCGCGATTGCAGTCGGCGGTGGATCTGGCCAATGCCCGCGTCAAGACCGTGGCGGCCCAGGTCAACGCCGCCATCGCCGCCACGTCGGGCGACGCACCGGCCACAGTGGCAGGCGAGCCCGATCCGGATTTTCCACCCTCGACCTGCAAAAAGCCGGACAAG
>DASTRG010000099.1:0-10962 GCA_035761325.1 Rhizomicrobium sp.
ATTGTCCGGATAGTTGGCTTCGACATGATCGACGATCGCCCAGACGCCCTCGGCGCGGCTGCCGTCCAGGTCGATGAAGACCGGCATGGGATTGCGTGCATCCTCGGCCTGGACCGGATCGCAGGCCAGGCGTTTTTCACCGACCACCAGCCGGGCAAGCCGGCAGGAAGGCGACAGCATCAGGTGAATCAGGCGGCGCATCTGTCCTCAAGTAGCGAAGCGATAGGACATAACAAAGTCCTCAAGTAGCGAAGCGATAGGACATAACAAAGTCCTCAAGTAGCGAAGCGATAGGACATAAGAAAGTCCTCAAGTAGCGAAGCGATAGGACATAAGAAAGCCCTCAAGTAGCGAAGCGGCAGGGCAAAGCAAAGACCGCCTTCTATCCGCCCGGCCCGCCGAAGGCAAAAGTCAGCGGACGCAGGCGTTCAGCCCGTCGCGCAGCACCGCCGCGCTGCGGCTCTTTAGGATGGCCGTGCGGCGGGTGACATAGTGGCCGGCCCGTACTGCCCGCCATTTGTGGGGATTGGGCAGTATTGCGGCCAGGCGGGCTGCCTCCGCATTGGTCAGGTCGGCCGCATCCGTCCCGAAATAGGCCCGCGCCGCGGCCTGGGCGCCGAAGATGCCATCGCCCCAGTCCACCAGGTTCAGGTAGGCGTCCAGGATGCGTTTTTTGGGCCACAGGGCCTCGACCAGGACGGTCAGGTACGCCTCAAGTCCCTTGCGGACCCAGCTGCGCATGGGAACCAGAAACAGGGTCCGGGCGGTCTGCTGGGAGATGGTGCTGGCGCCCCGCATCGGCCTGTTCGGGTGGCGCCTGTGTTCCTGCAGGGCCTTGTCGATGGCGCCGAAATCAAAACCGTTATGGCGGCAGAAATTCTGGTCCTCGGCGGCGATCACGGCCCGCTCGAGCCTGGGCGAGATGTCATCGACCCATTGATGGCGGGCACCCTTGCCCTGCAAAAGGCTGGCCAGCATCTCCGGCGTTGCGGGTACCGGCAGAAAACGGAAGATCAGCAGCAGCAGGATCGGGGCCGGAACCAGAAGAACGAAAATCGTGACAAGAATGCGGCCAATCCAGTTGCGCCCGCCCCACCTCGTCGCGAATCCCCGCCCCGCCATGGTCCCACTATACAAAACTTTACCGGTGCGCGCGCTGTGCGCCGATGCTAGGTCTTCGCCACCCGCACCCAGAGGAACGCCCGCTCCATGCATGATATCCTGATGTCCGTCATCCTGGGCGTGGTCGAAGGGGTGACGGAGTTCCTGCCCGTTTCCTCTACCGCCCACCTTCTGGTGGCCGAACGGCTGCTGGGGCTTTCCGAAAACTGGGAAGCCTTCACCGTCATCATCCAGTTGGGCGCGATCCTGGCGGTCGTGGCGATTTATTTCCAGAAGTTCTGGAGCGTGCTGATAACCCTGCCCACATCGGCGGATTCGCAACGCTTCGCGGCCGCTGTGGTGCTGGCTTTCCTGCCATCGGCGGTCGCGGGCGCGCTTTTGGCATCCCAGATCAACGCCGTGTTGCTCAACCCCAACATCGCGATGCCGGTCATCGCCATTTCCTGGACGGCCGGCGGGCTGGTGATCCTTCTGTTCGAGCGCATCGCGCCGGTCCCGCGCTTCCTGCAGGGCGATCAGCTTCCCCTCAACAAGGCGTTCCAGATCGGCCTATGCCAGATCATGGCGCTGTTGCCGGGCGTCTCACGTTCGGGCGCCACCATCCTGGGCGGCGAGCTTCTGGGCGTGGAGCGAAGTGCCGCCACCGTCTTCACCTTTTATCTGGCGGTGCCCACCATGGTGGGGGCGACAGTGTACGAGCTTTTCAAGAAGGGCGCGGCGCTGTCGGCGACACAGGGCGTCGACATCGTCGTCGGCTTTGTCGTGTCCTTCGTGGTGGCCTGGATCGTGATCCGCAGCTTTCTGGCCATCGTGGCGAAATACGGCTTAAGGCCCTTCGGCTGGTACCGGATCGCTGCCGGACTGGCGCTGATGGTCTACCTGGCGTTCGCCTAGGCGGAATATCCCCACTTCCCGCCTGCGCGCGGCCGCATGACAATGGCCGATGACGCGACATTCATTATCCCGCGCCTGTCCACCTGGCCGGGGGAGGGGGGAGGGGCGAAAATGACAAAACGAAGATTCGTCCCGTGCCCGCCATTGGCGGCTTTGGCGCTCAAGGGGTGTGTTGCGGCAGGTCCGGCTGCAAACGGCCCTGTCCACCCGCTGTCCGGCAGCGGGCGGAACGCGGTGATGACGGAAGGGTTGAAGCGGCTAGGCCTGGAAAGGAGTGCGCGCGTATTCGCCCTTGGCACGGTAGCGCCACAGATAGGAGGGCAGCACCGCCTCCACCGAGGTCGGCGTGATCCCCAGATCGGCCAGTCCGGGTACGCCCGCGCCCGCGACATTGTCCTTCTTCAGAAGGCGGACCTGGTCCATCGTCAGGACCGGGCCGGGAAGAAGCTGCAGGAAGGCAGCCATGATGCTGGCCAGCCGGAACGGCAGGGGGATCAGCGCGCGTTCGCGACCGGTCTGCCGCAGGATGATTTCCATCAGCTCCTTGAAGCTGTAAACGCCGGGGCCGCCCAGCTCGAAGGTACGACCGCGCGCCGCCGGGTTGTCGAGTCCGGCCGCGATGGCCGCCGCCACATTGCCCACGAAGACCGGCTGGAAACGTGTCTTGCCGCCGCCGATCAGCGGCAGGGCGGGAAAATAGCGCGCCATACCGGCGAACTTGTTGAAGAAGCTGTCTTCAGGACCGAAAACAATGGACGGGCGCAGTATTACGGCGTTTGGAAAGTTCCGGCGCACGGCTTCTTCGCCCTCCGCCTTGGTGCGTGCATAGGCGGAATCGGAATGCGGGTCCGCCCCGATGGCCGAGACATGGACCAGCGCGGAAAGTCCGGCAGCCGCGGCGGCTTCGGCGACATTGGCGGCACCGGCGGCCTGGACATCCTCGAAGCTCTGGCCCTTTTCGAACAGGATGCCGGTGAGGTTGACGGCCGCATCGCTGCCCCGGATTGCCGCGCCGATGGAGTCAGCATCGGTCACGTCGCACTTGACCAGTTCGATCTGGCCCACGCTGCCCAGCGGGCGCAGGAAGAAGCCGCGGGCAGGGTGGCGGGAGGCCGCCTTGATGCGCCAGCCGGCCTTGGCCAGGGCCCGCACCGTATGGCGGCCCAGAAACCCGGTGGCGCCGATGACCGTGACAGTTCTGTTTTTCATGGCCCGTTCTCATGGCAATTTGCAGAATCCCGGCAGCTTCATACTCCGGCGGGGGCCCGTCGAAAACCTATTCGTGCACCGGGCGCCGCTGGGCCGCCGGTTCGCGCGAACCCGGCCGGAGGGCCGGTTCCGGGGCGATTGACTTGGGCCTGCGCGCCCCCTAAACATCGCGCCCCTACCGGTTGGCCCCTGGCCAGCCCCGTGCCCAGATGGCGGAATTGGTAGACGCACTAGTTTCAGGTACTAGCGCTGCGAGGCGTGGAGGTTCGAGTCCTCTTCTGGGCACCAAGGCCATAACCGGCTGAAATAGAAATTGAATTTTTGATCGCGTGACTGAGAACGTTTGTTCTCAGAGATCACCGAGCTTGACCGCGGATCGAACGCGGCACTGAGATTCTGCTTGCTTTGAGATGCTCATTCGTTCTTCTGGCGAACCGTTATGCTGTTCGCCGCGAGCGCTGCGCCGCCCGACACTTCACAAGTGTTGAAACCGCAATAAAGTTCGGCTTCGACCGCGCGGCTGAGAAAATTGTTGACCGCGGCCCGCTTGGCCTCCGCATCCAACGAAGGGTCGTTGATGACATTGTGCAGACCTGCCTGGTTGGCCGCGCTGAGATCGTATGGCATGCGGATAGCATTATCCTTGAGATATTGCCGGTCTGCTTCGGTCAATGGCGAGTTGCCGTTCAGGTAGCGGGCATAGCCGGTATATTCGGCCCTTACCGCCTCTGCCGAAATGCTGTTGTCTTTCAGCGCCCGTTGATAGACCGCCTCGCAGGTGCCCTGCTTGGGGTAGAAAGCGCAGAGCATATACAGATTGTCTGTTGGCTGGGCCTCCGCGGCGGACGAACCGACCGAGGATGGGGCCGCAATGGCAGGCGACGCCACGGCCTTCAAAAGTTCGTCGGCGCGGACACCGCCGACAAACGCCAGGCAGGCCGCAAAGGTGGCGAGACACAGTTTACCCAACATCGCTTTCTCGGCGGACTCCGCCGCTCCTTATCTGCTGATCCTGTGAGTCCGGGACACCGTGGAGAAGCGGCGGCGTTTCGCCAGTCGCGCCCTGGCCTTGGGTATTGGCCGCAACTACGCGCCATCCGCTGGTGCAGGACCGAACGTAGGGATAGTAACCCTTGGCGCTGTCGCAGTAATACCAGGCAGGCCGAGGCGCAGGGCCAAGCGGTGCGATGTAATCAGGTGGTGGCGGATAACCGTAATAGACCGGCGCCGGATACCAGTACCAAAACTCCGGGCCGGCCCACCACCAGCCGTAATGGCCGGGATGCCAGGTGTGAAGCCAATGGCCGTGCGGTCGCCAGACCGGGCGGGCATCTGTCGACTGCGTGGTTGTCGCAACCGCTGCCGCAACCAGGCCAGCAAGAAGGGCCGCACCAAGAATGGACTTCTTCGGTCCCAACATTCTCAAGCTCCCATAACGTTTTCAGCGATCCGCTGGGGGCTTTGCGGTTCCTTGGCGGATCCACCCCGGAAATTTAGGAGCCTCCGTCATTCCGCCAAGGGGCGAAATGAAGATTTTCCAACATTTAATCGCGCGTGTATTGATCGGCAAAGACCGCCAATGGAAACCGGGCTAATCATGCGGCGTTGCTGACGCAAAACCGTAAGGAGCAAGACGATGAAGAAGTCTCTCTTTGCCCCTGCCGCTGCATGGGGCGTCATTGCGATTTTGACGAGCCAGGGTGCCTATGCCGCCTTGCCCCCGGCCCATCCTGGTCCCACGGTTAACGATTATACTGCTGCTCAGTCGCAGCGCGCGGAAGCAGCAGCTCGAAGCGCCGGCTTTAGCGACCTCGAAATCGCAATGGTACAGGACGGTAATTTTTTCCTGAACGGACAGAAGGAAGGCCAGTCCTACAGCCTTACGGTGACGCCGGACGGCAGGGTGTATCCCTCATCGGGATTGCCACCAGATCACCAAAGCCATGGGTGATGCCAAGCCCAGGGTCGTGTCGCAGAATATGGGCAATAGCGGAACCGGTTCGAAACCGGCCCCGGTCTCTCAGGCCACCAAGCTCGTCAACCTTCGCACCATGGCCAGGCCGGCGGACACCGGCATGTAGCCTCCGCCGAGGACGCCACCGCCCCGGTTCATTGGCGGATTCTGCGCGCCATGAAAAATCGCGGGGCGTGGCCCAGAAGGGACCGTGCCTCTCGACTATCTCGCCCGCGCGCCGCCGTGGCCGCCGGCAGCGAGCCAGCAGGTGAAAATCATAGTCCAATCCGATATTTACGAGGCCTCAAAAATTTTTGGCAGTTCCCTCTTGAAGCCATGGGAGCCAAAACTACCTCATTTTTGCCCAGCCGGGAGCCGGGCCTTTGGACATCGTTGATCTGCAAGGAGGATTTGCATGCATTTCCGCCCTCTGCACGACCGCGTCGTCGTGCGCCGCGTTGATGCCGACCAGAAGACCGCCGGCGGCATCATCATTCCCGACACCGCACAGGAAAAGCCGCAGGAAGGCGAAGTCGTCTCGGTCGGCCCTGGAGCACGCAACGACCGCGGCGAGCTGGTGCCGATCGAGCTGAAGGCCGGCGACCGCGTGCTGTTCGGCAAATGGTCAGGCACCGAGGTCAAAATCGACGGTGAAGACCTTCTCATCATGAAGGAATCCGACGTCATGGGTGTGATAGAAAAGACCAGTACACTTAAAAAGGCAGCCTGATAGGCGCCTTCGCCACCCGCAATCGAGCCATTGAAAGGAGGTTGAAATGGCTGCCAAGGAGGTTCGTTTTTCGTCCGATGCCCGCGAGAAAATGCTACGCGGCGTGGATGTTCTCGCCAATGCGGTGAAGGTCACGCTCGGCCCCAAGGGGCGAAACGTCGTAATTGATAAATCCTTTGGCGCGCCCCGCATCACCAAAGACGGCGTCACCGTCGCCAAGGAAATCGAACTGGAGGACAAGTTCGAGAACATGGGCGCCCAGATGGTGCGCGAAGTCGCCAGCAAAACCAACGATGTGGCCGGCGACGGCACCACGACCGCCACCGTGCTGGCCCAGGCCATCGTCAAGGAAGGCGCAAAATCCGTCGCCGCTGGCATGAATCCAATGGATCTCAAGCGCGGCATTGACCTGGCGGTGGAAGCCGTGATCGCAGACCTCAGGAGCCATTCCAAGAAGGTCGCCAACAACGACGAAATCGCTCAGATCGGCACCATCAGCGCCAATGGCGACAAGGAAATCGGCCGCTTCCTGGCCGATGCCATGGCGAAGGTCGGCAATGAAGGGGTTATCACCGTCGAAGAGGCAAAGAGCCTGGACAGCGAACTGGAAGTGGTCGAAGGCATGCAGTTCGACCGCGGCTTCATTTCGCCCTATTTTGTGACCAATACCGAGAAGATGCGGGTGGAGCTGGAAGACCCTTACATCCTCATTCACGAGAAAAAGCTTTCCAACCTGCAGCCCATGTTGCCTCTGCTGGAAGCGGTGGTGCAGTCTGGCAAGCCCCTGCTCATCATCGCCGAGGAGGTTGAAGGCGAGGCGCTGGCCACCCTGGTGGTCAACAAGCTGCGGGGCGGCCTCAAGATCGCGGCCGTCAAGGCGCCCGGCTTCGGCGACCGCCGCAAGGCCATGTTGGAGGACATCGCCATCCTCACCGGTGGCAATGTCATTTCCGAGGAGCTTGGCACCAAGCTGGAGAATGTCACGCTCGCCATGCTGGGCCGCGCCAAAAGGGTTTCCATCGACAAGGACAACACAACCATTGTCGATGGCTCGGGCAAGAAGGCGGACATTCAGGGCCGCGCGTCCCAAATACGCCAGCAAATCGAGGAAACCACCAGCGACTACGACAAGGAGAAGCTTCAGGAGCGGCTCGCCAAGCTATCGGGTGGCGTCGCCGTGATCCGCGTCGGCGGTTCGACCGAGGTGGAGGTCAAGGAACGCAAGGACCGTGTGGATGACGCCCTTCATGCCACGCGGGCGGCCGTCGAGGAGGGCATCCTGCCGGGCGGCGGCATCGCTCTCCTCCGCGCCTTGAAGGCGCTGGAGACAGTCCAACCGGCCAATGCCGATCAGAAGGCCGGCGTGGAGATCGTGCGCCGAGCTATTCAATCCCCGGCACGCCAGATCGCGCAGAATGCGGGTGACGACGGGTCCGTGGTGGTCGGTAAACTGTTGGAGAAGACCGACTACAACTGGGGCTACAATGCCGCGACCGGCGAATACCAGGATCTGGTGAAAGCCGGCATTATCGACCCTGCCAAGGTGGTGCGCGCGGCGCTGCAGGACGCAGCCTCGGTCGCGTCATTACTCATCACCACCGAGGCCCTGATCGCCGAGAAGCCCAAACGGGACAAGGTGCCGGCCTTGCCCGCCGGCGCTGGCGACATGGACTTCTAAGGTCAGACGGGAGCCCGACCGATTCACGCGCACCCCTCGGGCCTGTGCTGAGGGGCCGCAATGGCGCTTGTCCAGAAAGGCGCTGGCGGCCGGGGAGGACCGTCGAGTCGCGTGGAGTATGAATCATGGAGAATCGCAACACCGTAATCGAAATCGCACAAGGCGCCGCCAATCCAGGGCGCCATTTCTGGAGCTTCAGCTATCCTCATCAGGTGGTCAGCGACCCGAATATGGGTCTTGATGAAAAAAGGGCCGTTCTGGCCGCCTGGGCGTCGGATGAACATGCCGTCGAATCGTTCCCCGCGCTGCGTCACCTGCCGGGAACGCCGTTTCCTGTAACGTTTTCCTCGATCATGGATGCGCGGATCGCGCTGGACAAAATGAGCGGGGTAAATGACGGCGATCCGCCGCCACGGACGGGTATGGGCGTGCCATCCCCGGTTGCTTCACTCTGACAGGCCCGCCCCGTTATTACAGAGAGCCTGACAGGCGGCGCCGTCGAACCTGAATGGTGCCGAATTTGGACCCGATGAGGTCAAGGACGATCATTTGGGCATGTCCGGATTGATCGGCAGACTCATCAGTGAGACGAGGCCGCGCAAAATCGCGGATGGGCTGGGCGGACAGCCGCGGATGGTGAGATCGACGGGAATTATTTGCGACACAGCTCCCACGACTGCGTAACTGCCGGCGAAACAACCGCCATCAACGGAGCAATCACCGGTCGCCACGACCCACTTGGGATGGGGCATGGCCTCATAGGCCATTTTTAGCGCATCGCGCATGTTTTTTGTCACGGGACCGGTCACAAGCAGGACATCGGCGTGGCGCGGCGACGCGACAACACGCAGCCCAAAGCGCTCCAGATCGTAAAAAGGATTGGACAGCGCGTTGATTTCCAGTTCGCAGCCATTGCAGGAGCCGGCATCGAGCACACGAATGGACAGGCTGCGGCCAAGCCGGGCCCGGGTTGCCTGATTCAGGTGAGAGCCCAATTCGGCCAGTTCGGCCTCATCGCCCTGGCCGAGAGGTTCGGTTAGCGTTGGTCTAACAAGGGCTTGAAACAGTAAGCGGCGCATAATTGCCTCTACAAATCGCAGCCGGAGTAAGAACAATTGAAGGATTTGTTACAGAGCGGAAAGTCAGCAACGATATTGCCTTCAATCGCAGCCTCCAGGAGCGGCCACTGGAACCAGGAAGGATCACGCAGATGGCAGCGCTCAACTTTGCCGTCTTCACCCAGCCGCAGCCATACCAGGATGTCGCCACGGAAGCCCTCAACCAGCGCCATGCCTTCGCCGGTCCGCGAAGGAATATCGGCCCGGATCGGACTATCCGGAAGACCGTCCAAAATCTGGCTGATCAACGACAGGCCTTGCTCGATCTCGCGGATGCGGACCCAGACACGGGCATTGACGTCGCCTTCTTGGAACACCGGGACATCAAAAGACAGCCGGTCGTAGGGCGGATATTTAAGGTCGCGTCGCGCATCAAAGTCCCGCCCGGAGGCGCGGCCGACATACCCGCCGGCGCCAAATTTCAATGCCAGTCCCGGCTTGAGGATGCCGGCCGCAACCGTGCGGTTCTGCAGCGAGGCGGTGTTATCGTAAAGGGACACCAACCCTGGGAACTTCGCTCTGATCTCCCTGATCAGCGCATGTATCGTTTGCATGCCCGCTACATTGAGATCATGCGCCGCTCCGCCGGGTACAATGCAGTCGCGCATCAGGCGATGGCCGAAACAAGTATGAGCGGCCCGCAGCACACGTTCCCGCAAGGCGGCGCAATGTGCATGCATCAATGAAAAGGACGCATCGTTGCATATCGCACCAACATCTCCCAGATGGTTCGCCAATCGCTCCAGCTCTGCCATAAGTGCGCGCAGCCAATGGGCACGCTGTGGCGCCTCCGTGTTTAGCGCAGCCTCAACGGCGCGCGCGAATGCGATGGCATAGGCGACCGCGCTGTCCCCAGATACGCGACCCGCCAATTTGGCGGCACGATCGAGATCGCTCCCCCGCATCAACGCCTCGGTGCCCTTGTGCGTATAGCCCAGCCGCGCTTCCAGACGCACGATGGTCTCACCATTGGCGTGAAGGCGGAAATGTCCCGGCTCGATGATTCCGGCATGGACGGGGCCGACGGGGATTTGGTGAATGCCTTCGCCCTCGGCAGCCAGGAAGGTATAGGCCTCCGGCTCGGAACCGTCCTGCCGTGGGCCGAAAGGCGTCCGCAAATCCCAATGCCCATGATCCAGCCAGGGCCGCGTGTCGGCCGCACCGAGCGGTACCAGGCCGAACAGATCGGTAATCGCACGCTCCAACCGGATCGCAGGAGGATGCAAAAGCCCCACGCTGGGGAAATGGCCGTCTGGGCAGGGAAGGCTCAGGACTCGAAGATCGGCCGCCGCCGCCAACGCCATATGCACGCCGCCGTCATCACCCCACAGGCCCGCCAAGGTCCAGCGATCTTCTACCAGGCCGCGGATTGCTTCTTGCCAAATCTCGGTACTCACGAGCAGGCGTGGCCAAGGATTGTGCTCTTCGACAAGCTGTCCTGTGAGTGTCGTCAGGCTTGACATCGTTACCCCAGCATCCGCGCGACATGCTGGAACCAACTGACCATAGCCGGCGGCAGATAGACCCCGGCGATCAGAACCAGAGCCAGATGGGCAACGATCGGCAAGTAGGAAGCCCGCACCGGCGCCTGCCCTCCCGAGGGCGCACCGAAAGCAAAGCCCTGTAGTCGCAGCAGTAACGCTCCGAATGCCACCAACAGGCCGACTACGAGTGCTATCGCTAGAAGAGGTTCGCGTGCAAAAGTCGAAGTGACGATGAGGAATTCGCTCGTGAAAATACCAAGCGGCGGCATGCCGGCGATGGCGACCACTCCCAGCACCAGAAGCCATCCGAGCATGGGATGGCTTTCGGTGAGGCCTCGAATTTCCGAAACGCGTTGTGTTCCCTTGACCTGGGCAATGTGACCCACGGTGAAGAAGATCGCCGATTTGGTGAGGCTGTGCATGGTCATCTGCAAAAGGCCGGCGAAATTGGCCAACGCGCCGCCCATGCCGAACGCAAGCACAATGATGCCCATATGCTCGATGGAGGAATAAGCGAACAGCCGTTTGATGTCACGGCGCCGATAGAGCATGAAGGCCGCGAACAGCACCGAAATCAGGCCCACGGTCGCCATCAGGGGGCCGGTGGCGATCACGCCCGGATTGACCGCCATCAGCATCTTGAAGCGCAAAATGGCATACAGTGCGACGTTGAGCAGCAATCCCGATAGCACGGCAGAAATGGGGGTTGGTCCTTCGGCATGGGCATCCGGCAGCCAGGCATGCAGCGGCGCCAACCCGACCTTGGTGCCATA
>DASTRG010000100.1:0-17516 GCA_035761325.1 Rhizomicrobium sp.
TGGCGCGCCCATGCAGCGCGCCCTCACCTCTCTCTCCTCTGAAACATTCGATTGCCTGATTGTCGGCGGCGGCGCCACCGGCTGTTTCATCGCGCGCGATGCCGCGCGCCGGGGCCTGTCGACGGCGCTGGTGGAGGCGAACGATTTCGCCTGCGCCACCTCGGCGCACAATTCGCGCCTGGCGCACGGCGGGCTGCGCTATCTGCGAAACTTCGAGATCGGGCTGGTGCGCGAGTCACTGCGCGAGCGCGGCGTCCTGCTCAGGATCGCGCCGCACCTGGTGCGCCCCCTGCCGTTCCTGCTGCCTGTCACCGGCCTTGGCGAGCGATTGAAACTGGCGGCGGGGCTCATGCTCTACGACGCGCTGGCCATGCGCCAGCTTCCGGGCCACCGCTGGCTGGGACGCAGTGAGGCACTGGAACGCGCGCCCGTGCTGGCCGCGCCGAAATTGCGCGGCGCCTTCGAATATCACGACGCCCAGATGTATTCGCCCGAACGCATCGCGCTGGAGAACCTGATCGACGCCGACGCCCATGGCGCGGCCATAGCCAATCACCTGGCGTGCGAAAAGCTGCTGTTACGGGACGGCAAGGTGGAGGGCGCCGGCGTGCGCGACACGCTGACCGGCGAAACGTTTGACATTCGCGCCCGCTGCGTCGTGGTGGCGGCAGGCCCGTGGGCAGACCTGTTCCTGGAAAAGGCGACGGGCCACAGCGCCGCGCACAAGCTGGTCCGCTCCAAGGGCATCCATCTCCTGGTACCCCAGATTTCGCAATCAGCACTGGCGATAGAGGCCGGCAGCGGCCATCTGTTCGCCCTGCCCTGGCGCGGCCATACGCTCCTGGCCACGACCGACACGCCTTTCACCGGCGACCCAGGCAGGGTGGCGGTTGAGGAACGCGACATCGATGCGCTGCTGGGACAGTTCGCCAAGTACCTGCCCGCCGCGGGGCTGACGCGCGATCACGTGCAGGCGTTTTATGCGGGGCTTCGTCCGCTGGTTGCCGACGGCGAGAGGGGCAGCACCTATTATAACGTCAGCCGCCGCGCCGAACTGGTGGACCATGCCGGCGAAGGCATGGCCGGCATCTTTTCGGCGCTTGGCGGAAAATGGACCACCTCGCGCGCGCTGGCAGAGACCGTCACCGATGCGGTGGCAGCCAGACTTGGCCGCAAGACGGAACGGTGCACGACCGCCGCGGTGCCCCTGCCGGGCGGCCGCTTTGACGAATTCGACGCCATGGTACGCGGCTTCAACAAGACCTGGCCCGGCATCTCGGCCCTGCGGCCCATGGCGCACATGCTGGGCGCGCGCCTGCCCCAAGCCCTGAAGGGAGCGCGCCTGGCCGACCTGATGCCGTTCGGCAAAAGCGGCGATACGCCGGCGCAGATTTCCTTTGCCCTTCGTCATGAAATGGCACTCACTCTGGAAGACATGGTGATGCGCCGTACCTCGATCGGCCAGTTCGGCCCCCCGCCGCGCGCCGTGCTGGAGCGCGTCGCCGGCCTGATGGCCGCGCACCTGGGCTGGGACGCGGCGCGCCAGGCGCAGGAGATCGAGAGCCTGGCGCCGATCTACCGGATCGCGGCATGACCGCCTATGCCATCTTCAATCCCGCGTCCGACCGGGGCCGCACCGGCCGCAACTGGGCGCGGATCGAAGATGCGCTGGGCGGCATCTTCCCGCTGATGGAAGTGGCGGCGACGCACGGTCCGGGACAGGCGGCGCACATGGTGCGCGATGCGCTGCGCGACGGCCACCTGGACATCATCGCGGTGGGTGGCGACGGCACCATCAACGAGGCGGTAAACGGATTCTTCAACCGGGGCGCGCCGGTGTCGCGCGAGGCGGTATTCAGCTTCGTCAATACAGGCGGCGACATGGCCCGCGGATTCGGCATCGAACCGGGCGCGGTGGGCGGGGTGGCGCATCTGCACCGGTCGCGCATCCGCAAGGTGGACGTGGGCCGGGTGTCGTGCCTGTCACCGGAGGGCGTACCGGTGGCGCGCTATTTCCTGGGCGAGGCATCGTTCGGACTGAGCGGCGCCATCGCCGGGTCGCTGGGCCAGGGGCGAATCGCGCGGCTGTTCGGCCGCCGCTTCGCCCGTCGGCTTCATACGATGGTGCAGTTGCTGGCCTGGCATGACTGCCGGGTGCGGCTTATGGCGCAGGACGTCCATGGCCAGGGCGGCTATGACGAAATCGCGGGAATCGCCGCGGTGGTGCTGGCCAATGGCCGCTCCTTTGCCGGCGGCCTGCGCGTGGCGCCGGATGCCTCGGCCCAGGACGGGCTGTTCGATATGACGGTGATGGCCGGAGGGAGCCGGCGGCGAATCCTGCGTGCGCTGGCCGCGATCGGCCGCGGCGCCCATTTGACAAGCCCAGGGTTCAGGATGCTGCGCACCGCCCGTCTGACCGCTGCCCCCACCGTGGATACCGAGGGGCCCGTGATGGTCGAAACCGACGGCCAGAGGGCGGGCGTGCTGCCGGCGACCTTCGAAATCCTGCCCGGCGCGATGAATGTCCGCCTTTGAGTACGGATTGCGGTAATGTACCGGCATGAACGCGACACAGATTCGCAATGTTCTACCCGAGCCGGCCTGGCGGCAGCTGGAGTCCAGCCTGGGCATGCCGGCCCTGCTGGTGACGCCCCCCCGCGCACTTGATGACATCGCCGCGGCGCCCAGCCGGCTGCCTGCCAACCTGCTGGACCAGATGACGGCGCTTCTGGGCGGCGATCAGATCCGCACCAGCCTCGCCGCGCGCGCGGAACATACCCGGGACTTGGCGGCCCAGCTGCGCCTGCGCCAGGGCGATCTGGGCGGGGTGCCGGACGCGGTGCTTCGCCCGCGCAAGGAAGCTGACCTGCTTGCGATTCTGCGGTTATGTGCCGATGCCGGCATCGCGGTATGCCCAGGCCCGTCCGATGCGGCGCATGTGGCGCTGGACCTGTCGGCGCTGGATGCAATGGACGGGCCGGACGTTCTTTCAGGCGAGGTGCGCGCCGGCGGCGGACTGGCTGTCGCCGAACTTCAGTCGCAACTGGCCGAGCGCGGGCTGATGCTGGAAGGCGGCGATCCGGGTCTCACCGTGGCGGACTGGGCTCGAGGGGCCGCGCGCCTGCGCGGCATCCGGCTGGCGACGCCACAGGGACTGCTGACAGTCGATGATGATCCGGCGCTGGCGAACATCGTGGCCGGCTTTGGCGTTGTCGCCTCGGCAACCCTGACGATCCGTCGAAGACCCGCCGGGATGGAATCCCGGGCCTGGCGTTTCGCCGATTTCGCCGCCGGGCTGGCGGCGCTGCGCGAGGCGACGCGCGAGTCCATCATCCTGCTGGACCCCAGGCTGGCGGACCAGCCGCAGACGCAATTCTTCGACAGTCTTCAGCCTGAGCAGGGATGGCTTTCCCAGTTTCTTGCACGGCTGCGCAAGCAGGCCAGCGATGGGGCGATGCTGAGCGCGCAGCTGACGCGCGGCGACCAGCGGCGCTTCAAGCCCATCGCGGCGCGGCTGGGCGGCCGGCCCGTGCCGGTCCAGAAGCACATGACTGCCCAGGCCTTGCGCGCCGCGCTGCTGGAGCATGGCGCCGCCCTGGATCACATCGGGATGCGCGCGTCCTGGGCGAAACTGCCGGCACTTTATGCCGCGGCCCGTGCGGCGCTGGAGGGCGCGATGGTCCAGCAGGCGCCGCGCGAGGGCGCGCGCGGCCTTGCGTTCGCGTCGCTGGACGAGCCGGATGCCGATGGCGCCTACCTGACCATGACGTGGATATTCGCCAGGAAGCTTGGCGACGAGGCTGCTCAGGCTACTGCGATCCGGTCGCATGCCGTCGCCGCGATGGTGCGGGAAGAAGAAGGACTGGCCGAGGCTGTCCGCACCGCGATCCGCAACACGCTCGATCCTTCCGGAATCGTCACGCCGCGCTAGGCTGCATCGAGCGCCGCGCGAACCGCACGGGCGGCAGCGGTCATCGCCGCATGAGCTTCGGCAAGCACCGTCTGCAGATAGATGAAGCAGTGCACAAGTCCCGGGTAATCGGCGACCTGGACCGCAACGCCTGCCGCGCGCAGCTTTTCGGCATAGGCCAGGCCCTCGTCCCGCAGTGGATCATAGCCCGCCAGCATCACATAGGCGGGCGGCAGACCGGAGAAATCAGCCGCACGAAGCGGGGACACCGCGGGATCGTCGCGGTCGATGCCGGGCGGCAGGTAGAGCGCATGGAAATGCTCGATCAGCCGACGCTCCATGAAATAGCCGCTGGCGAATTCCCTGAGCGAGCGTGTCTCACCGCCGACCTGGGTATGGGGGAACATCAGCAGCTGACAGGCAAGTTTCCCGCCGCCCCTTTCGCGCAACTTCTGGGTGACGACGGCTGCCAGCAGGGCACCCGCGCTGTCGCCCCCCACCGCCAGCTTTCCCGCATCCAGGTCCAGGCCGGCGGCTTCCTGTTCGATCCAAAGCGTCGCGGCCATCGCGTCATCGACCGCCGCCGGATAGACATGTTCGGGCGCAAGGCGATAGTCCACGGCTATCACACTGAAACCGCCTTCCGCCGCCAGCTGGCGGCAAAGACCGTCATGGCTGCTGAGCCCGCCCACCACAAATCCGCCGCCGTGAAAGAAGATCAGGCCGGGCATGGGTCCGCTGGCCGCGACGGGCGCATAGACGCGCGCGCGGATGTCGCCTCCGGGGCCGGGGATGATGACGTTCTCGATGCGCCCGACCGGCACATCCTTCGGCCCGGTCATCTGCAGCATCCCGGCGAAGGACTGGCGCGCCAGCGCAGGCGGCAATTCCCAGGGCCGGGGCCGCATGATTTCCCCTGCACGGTCCAGAAAGTCTTTTACCTGAGGGTCGAGCGGCATGAAGTTCCCGGCAAAGAACCCATGCTAACGCCTCGGGCCCGCCCTTGGCCATGACCGCCAACCGCCCGCCGGGGCGGATATCCTAGTGAATGCTGATGCGTCCCAGCGGATCGACCCGGCCGGAACTGATGTCTCCCAGCATGATCAGCATCAGGAACCAGAACTGGGCGCGCTCGTGGGCGCCTTCCGCTTCCAGCGTCATCACCGCGCGGCTGGCATAGTCAACGGCCTCGGGCCCATGCTCGGCGGCAAGGTCTGATGCCAGGCGATAAAGATCTCCGGTCGACATCGTCATACAGGCAGCATGGCAGGTCAGCATGAATGGCGGCTTAACCGCCATCGAAAGCCGCCGGAGAAATATATGATAAATTTTTCAAGGGCTTGCGGTTGAACTACACGCCTGCTGCGTGATTTGCTATATACCCCGTCCCTAAATGCGTGGTTTTCCGGTGCGCGGTAAAAGGATCCTTCTTGTCGTTGGCGGTGGAATTGCCGCCTACAAATCCCTGGAACTCGTGCGGCGACTGGCCGAGCGGGGCGTGAGATCTCGTGCCATCCTGACGCGGGCGGGGGCTGAGTTCGTCACGCCTCTGTCCCTCGGCTCGCTCACGGGTGATGCGGTCTATCAGGATCTTTTCAGCCTGACCGACGAGGCGCGGATGGGCCACATCGAACTGTCGCGCAGCGCCGAACTGGTGGTGGTGGCGCCGGCCACAGCTGACCTGATGGCCAAGATGGCGAACGGGCTGGCGAACGATCTGGCTTCCACCGCCCTTCTGGCCACCGACAAACCTGTGCTGATGGCTCCCGCAATGAATGTGCACATGTGGCAGAGCCCCTCCGTGCGCCGCAATTTCGAGACCCTGACGCGCGACGGCGTCAGATTCATCGGCCCGAACGACGGCGAGATGGCATGCGGCGAATTCGGGCCGGGCCGCATGGCCGAACCGCTCGAGATCGTGGCGGCGATCGAACAGGTGCTTTCGGCGGACATGCCCCTTAAAGGGGTGCGCGCGCTGGTCACGGCAGGCCCCACGCAGGAACCGCTGGACCCGGTGCGTTTCATCGCCAACCGCTCCAGCGGCAAGCAGGGCTATGCCATCGCTGGTGCGCTGGTGCGCGCGGGCGCGCAGACCACCTTGGTGTCGGGCCCGGTTGGCCTTCCGGCGCCGGCAGGGGTCAGGCTGATGCCGGTAACCACGGCGCGTGAAATGCAGGCGGCGTGCGAGGCCGCCCTGCCCGCCGACGTGGCGGTGATGGCCGCGGCGGTGGCGGACTGGCGGCCGCAGATCGCCCTGAACAGCAAGATCAAGAAGTATGGCGCGGTACCGGAAATCCGGCTGGTGGAGAATCCCGACATTCTCGCGCATCTGGCCCGGCACGCCATGCGCCCGTCCCTTTTGATCGGCTTTGCAGCCGAGACGGACGACGTGGTGGCGCACGCGCTGGAAAAGCGCACGCGCAAGGGCGTGGACTGGATTATCGCCAACAATGTCTCTGCCAACGAGTTTGGCGAGTCGGTAATGGGCGGCGATCGCAACCGCGTGCATCTGGTCAGCGCTGCGGGCGTCGAGGATTGGCCGGAAATGACAAAAGCCGAGGTGGCCGAAAAACTGGCCGCGCGCATTGCAAGGGAATTGAAAGGGGCGGCATGAAACTTCTGATCAAGCGTTTGGAGCACGCACGCGACCTGCCTTTCCCCCATTATGCGACCCAGGGCTCGGCCGGGCTGGACCTGATGGCAGCCATCGAGGGCGAGGTGGTGTTGGCGCCCGGCAAGCGCGCCGCCGTGCCCACCGGCGTCGCCATCGAGCTGCCCCAATGTTTCGAGGCCCAGGTGCGGCCGCGCTCCGGCCTGGCGCTGAACCACGGCGTTACCTGCCTCAACACGCCCGGCACCATCGACAGCGACTATCGCGGCGAGGTGAAGGTCATTCTGATCAATCACGGCGACAGTCCCTTCCACATCAGGCGTGGCATGAAGATTGCCCAGATGGTGATCGCGCGTTGCGAGCAGGCCGTCCTGTTCGAGGTGGACGAGCTTTCGGAAAGTGAGCGCGGTGAAGGCGGCTTCGGATCCACGGGCATGATTGTCGCCGGGGCGGCGTCGCCGAACGAAGGCGGCAAAGCCTGATGCTGAAACTGTCGCGCAAGACCCTGCTGGCCCTGGAGGCCGTCATCGACATCGCCTTCAACGCGCGGCCGGAGCCGGTTCAGGCCAAGGAAATCACCGCCCGGCAAGGGGTGCCTCAACGCTATCTGGAACAGGTGATGCAGCAACTGGTGCGCGCCGGTATCCTGAAAGGGGTGCGAGGCCCGCGCGGCGGCTATCGCCTGGCGCGGGAGCGGCGGCGCATTTCCGTGGGCGATGTGGTCAGGGTTGCCGAAAGCATCGAGGACGAGGAGGATCGCAACGCGCCACGGTCAGACCTGGGCCAGCGCATCGTCGCACCCTTCGTGCAGACGCTGCAGGACGAACTCATGGTGCGCCTGGACTCGATCTCGATCGAAGACCTTTGCCAGAAGGCACGCCACGCCGGCATGGATGCCAGCACCGAGACCAGCGCAGATTTCACAATCTGATATTCAAGGAGGACGGCCATGCAGACAGGAAAGCCGGGACGCGGACGCATTTATGACTCCATCACCCAGACCATCGGCGACACTCCCCTGGTGCGAATGCACCGCATGCCGGACGAAGCCGGCGTCAAGGCCGACATCCTGTTGAAGCTGGAATTCTTCAATCCCATTGCCTCGGTCAAGGACCGCATCGGCGTGTCCATGGTCGAAGCGATGGAAAAACAGGGCATCATCACCCCGGGCAAATCCACCCTGATCGAACCGACCAGCGGCAACACGGGCATCGCGCTCGCCTTCGTGGCTGCGGCAAAGGGATACAAGCTGATCCTTGTGATGCCGGACAGCATGTCGCTGGAGCGGCGCAAGATGCTGCTGCTGTTGGGGGCCAAGCTGGAGCTCACCGATGCGTCCAAAGGCATGAAGGGCGCCATCGCCCGCGCCCATGAGCTGGTGGCGCAAAACCCGGACGCGGTGATCCCCCAGCAGTTCGAGAATCCCGCCAACCCGGAAATTCACCGCACCACCACGGCAGAGGAGATCTGGAACGACACCGAGGGCAAGGTCGACATCGTGATCTCGGGCGTGGGCACCGGCGGCACCATCACCGGCGTCGGCCAGGTGCTGAAGGCCAGGAAACCGTCGGTACAGATGATCGCGCTTGAGCCGGAAGATTCCGCCGTGCTGTCGGGCGGCCCGCCCGGTCCGCACAAAATTCAGGGCCTGGGCGCGGGCTTCGTGCCGGCCATTCTGGACCGCAAGGTGATCGACGAGGTCATCACCATTTCCAACGAGACGGCGCTGGAGACAGCACGGCAGACGGCACGCGAGGAAGGCATTCCGGTGGGCATTTCGTCGGGTGCGGCCATTGCAGCGGCGCTGGAGGTGGGGGCCCGGCCCGAGAACGCGGGCAAGACCATCGTGGCGATCATTCCGAGCTTCGCGGAACGCTATCTTTCGACGGCGCTGTTCGAGGGTCTCTGAAGCGTCTCAGCCTGGCGAAGCCATCAAATCCGGCCGGTCGGTGCAGATCGCATCCAGGTTGGAAAGGCGGCGCATCTCGTCTGCGTCGTTGACTGTCCAGGCCCCGACTTGCAGGCTTCTGGTCCGCGCGTGGGCGACGTTTTCGGGCGACGCATCGAGGTAGCAGGGAAACCAGCCATCCGCGCCCGCCGCCGCGACAGTGTCGATGGCGGCACGGGCATCGCCCGACAATTTGTCCGTGGTGAACCAGCAGGCCGCAGTCTCATCGCGCGCCTTCACCGCAAACAACGCGCGCCAGTCAAAGCCTACGAAGATCGCACGATCCAGGAAGCCGGCGGCGCGGATCACATCATAAGACGCATCAGCCAGCGCGACGGGATCGGCGCTGTCTTCACTGGCATCGCATTTCAGCTCCACCATCAGCCTGAATGGCCGCAAGGCTTCCGAAGCCAACGTCACCACCGCTTCCAGGCTCGGTATGATTTCATCATCCACCGCGCGCAGCATGGGATGACGGCGGGCGTAATCGCTGCCGGGACGCGGACGGCCGACTTCGAACTGGCTTAATTCCGCGCAGGTCAGGTCCTTGATCCGCGGCCCCGGCCGTCTCAGCCAGGCGTCATCCTGGCGCGCCACGTCCATCATCAACCGGAAATCATGATGCACCACCGGCACGCCATCGGCCGAAAGCTGCACGTCGAGTTCCGCGCCGTCACAGCCCCTCGCAATGGCGTCGACAAAGGCCGCCAGCGTATTCTCGGGCACCAGACCCGCGCCGCCGCGATGGGCGATGTTGAGAGGACGATGCATAGCCTGCCCCACGCAAAGGTTGTGCCAGACCTACACGCTCCCATTGACAGGCGAAAGGCCCGGGCGTAACCCGGCGCCCCGTTTTAACCAAATGCCATAGAAGGCCCGCGTGACCCATTTTGCGTACCGCCCCCGCGCCATCCGCGGCATCATTCCGGGACTGCGATAGCGTCCGCTTCGGCGTGCCGCGTTTCCACCCTCCCGGGCCTTCCCGCGGAGGGTTTTTCGTTCCCGCATCTTGCTTCTCCCTGACCTCGCCATGACCGAACCTGAAATCACCGAAGCCGCCCATCCCGGTCCCCTGGTCGCAGGCAGCGCGCCCGGCGCCTGGCGGACGGAACTGCGCGAACTGCTGCGCCTGGCCGTGCCGCTGGCCGCCACCCAGCTTGCCCAGATGGCGATCCTGGCGACCGACACGCTGATGCTGGGCCATCTGAGCAAGGAAGCACTGGCCTCGGCGGCGCTGGGCAATACGGTCTATTTCTTCGCCTGGCTGCTGGGCTGCGGCCCGGCCAATGCCGTTTCGCCCGTCATCGCGCATGTACTGGGCGAAAACAGTACCGAGGAAGTGCGGCCGGCCGTTCGCATGGGCCTTTGGGCCGCGCTGATCGTGACCCCGCCGCTGCTGGCGGTGCTGCTTCTGACCCATCCGATCATGCTGCTTCTGGGTGAGGCGCCCGGGTTGGCGGCGGGCGCCGGGCGATTCATGTCGACACTGTGCTGGGGCTTGCCGTTTGCCCTCTGTTTCCAGGTGCTGCGTAACTACGCCACCGCGCTGTCGCGCCCGGTGGCTCCGATGGTCGTGGTCCTTCTGGCGATCATCTTCAATGCACTGGGTGACTGGTGCCTGATCTTTGGCCATCTGGGATTGCCGGCCCTGGGCCTGGTGGGATCAGGCCTCGCCAGCGCGCTATCGAATGTCTTCAGCTTCAGCGCGATGCTGGCGATCATCTATCTGACGCCGGCCCTGCGCGCGCACCGCATCCTGAAGAACTTCCGCATGCCGCATTTGGGACACCTGCGCGAGACGTTCCGGCTAGGCATTCCCATCGGGCTTACCACCGTCTTCGAGGCCATGCTGTTCAATGCCGCGACCATCCTGATGGGGCTGTTCGGCACCACGGCACTGGCGGCGCATCAGATCGCCATCACCATTCCTTCCCTCACCTTCATGGTGCCCCTTGGTGTGGGACTGGCGGCAACCGTCCGCGTCGGGCTGGCGGCGGGCGCCGCAGACATGGTCGCGGCGCGGCGCGCGGGATTCATCGCCATTGGCGTGGCAATGGCGTTCATGACCGCCAGCTCGGCAGTGCTGCTGATTTTTCCCGAACAGATCGCCGGGGCCTGGTTCTCCAGCGACGCGGCCAACGCCGATGCCATCGCGCTGACCGTGGTGTTCCTGCATGTCGCCGCCGCCTTCCAGGTCGTGGATGGGCTTCAGGTCAGCGCTGCGATGGCCTTGCGCGGATTGAAGGATGCGCGCGCACCGATGTGGATCGCCGGGGCCAGCTATTGGCTGGTGGGTTTTCCGATGTGCGTGGCCCTGGGCTTCGGACTGAAGATGCGAGGACTGGGCATTTGGATCGGCCTTGCCTTCGGTCTTCTGGTGGCGGCGGTGCTTCTGCTGTGGCGCTTTGCCTGGCTTTCCCGCAAGCTGGCCCCGTCAAAACAGATGCATGACCGCGAAGAGCAGGCTGGCCGCGATGAGGGCAAGCAGGACCAGTAGGGCCACGCGGGCCGGGCGGGCGCGGCGCTCCTGCTCGGCGGCGATGGCGCGCGCGGTATCGGGATGCAGGCGCATGCCGCCTTCCGCCACCATCTGCGACAGTTCTTCGGCGTTGCGGACGAGCTGCGGCAGGTCCTGGGCCAGCTTGCCCAGCGCTCCGAGGCTTTCGGCGGCCCGGCCCAGCGCGGCCTCAGGGCCGGTCTGTTGATGCACCCATTTTTCGGCCACCGGCCGGGCGGCTTCCCAGATGTCGAAATCGGGATCGAGTGCCCGGCACACGCCTTCCACCACCACCATTGTCTTCTGCAGCAGAACCAGCTGGGGCTGGGCCTGCATGTGGAAGCGGCGCGTCGTGTCGAACAACTGGCCGAGCAGCCGGGCAATGGAGACATCGCGCGCGCTCCTGCCGAAGATGGGCTCGCCAATGGCACGCAGCGCCTGGGCGAAAGTCTCCACTGAATGGCTGGGCGGCACGAAGGCGAATTCATAATGCATCTCGGCAACACGCTTGTAATCGCGCTGCAGGAAGCCGGCCAGCGTGCCGGCCATGAAGCGGCGCATGCCCGCGTCGAGCCGGCCCATGATGCCGAAATCAACCGCCACCAGCCGGCCGTCAGGATCGATGAAAAGGTTGCCCGGGTGCATGTCGGCGTGAAAGAACCCGTCACGCAGCGCCTGGGTCAGAAAACTGCGCATCACCAGAACGGCCACCTGTCGGGGATCGCGACCTGCCGCGGCCAGCGCATCGGGATCGCGCACCGAGACACCGTCGATCCATTCGCTGGTCAGCACCGTCTCGGCGGTGCGTGACCAATCGACATGCGGAACGCGGAACTCGGCCTCGCCGCGCGTGCGTTCGTAGAGCTCGCCGGCGGCGGCCGCTTCCATGCGCAGGTCCAATTCCAGCGCCACGCTGGCGGCAAGTGTCTCGACGATGGCGACGAGTCGCAGCCGCCGCGCCTCGGCCGAAAGGCTTTCGGCCATGCGGGCAGCCCACGCCAGGGCGTCCAGGTCGCGGGCGAACTGCCTGCGGATGCCCGGACGCAATATCTTCACCGCCACGCGCACCGACGGCGCGTCACTCCCTGCTGCCTGCGAAGTCCAGGCCTGATGGACCTGGGCAATGGAGGCGGCCGCAATCGGCGCACCGAAGCCGCAGAACAGCTGCTCCACCGGCTTGCCGAATGCCCTGGTGATTTCGGCGCGCGCCTCGGCCTCGCTGAATGGCGGCAGGCGGTCCTGCAGGTGTTCGAGCGCACAGGCAACATGCTCGCCCACCACATCGGGCCGGGTCGCCAGCATCTGCCCCAGCTTGATATAGGCCGGGCCCAGTTTTTCCAGCCCGCGTGCCAGGCGCGGTCCCGCATCCGGCCTTCCCGCGCGGAAGGCGAGCAGCGGGCCGGTCAGCACGACAGCGGCCTGGGCAAGGCGGAACAGGCTGAAAACAGGGTTCATAAAGTCACGTTTTACAGGCGCCAGGCCGAATGCATGGCGGCAATACCACCGGAGAGATTTCGTACCTTGACCTGGCAAAGCCCGGCTTCGGCGATCATTGCCGCAAATTTTGCCTGGGGCGGGAAGCGGCGGATGCTCTCGGCCAGATAGCGATAGGAATCTTCATCCTTGGCAACCAGGCCACCGATCTTCGGCAACAGACGGAACGAATAGGCATCGTATAGCACGTTCAGCCCCGGCACCTGGACTTTGGAGAACTCCAGGCAAAGAAAACGTCCGCCCGGCTTGAGCACCCGGCATGTCTCACGCAGCGCAGCGTCGATATGGGTGACATTGCGAATGCCGAAGGCGATGGTGTAGGCATCGAAATAGGCATCAGGGAAAGGCAGGCTTTCGGCGTTGCCGCAAACCCATTCGACCGCCGCCTCCCCCTGTTCGCGCGCCCGGCGCACGCCCTCGCCCAGCATGTCGGCATTGATGTCACAGACGGTGACGGCCGCCGCGCCGCCGCGGCTTCGCGCCATCCCGGCAATGCGGAAGGCGATGTCGCCGGTCCCGCCCGCCACGTCCAGGCAGCGCCAGCCCGGCTGGGGGTTGAGCCATTCCACCAGGGCGTCCTTCCAGATGCGATGGACGCCCGCACTCATCAGGTCGTTCATCAGGTCGTAGCGCGCCGCGACGGACGAGAAGACCTCCTTCACCAGGGCTTCCTTGTCGTCTTCCGGCACTTCGCGGAAACCGAAACTGGCAGTTTTCTCTGTCATGGTTGGAACATAGCGCGGGCCGGGGCCAATGGGCTACGGTCGTTTCCCGCGACTCTTCACCCACCAAGATGCCCGAACTCCCCGAAGTCGAGACCGTACGCCTAGGGCTCCAGCCAGCGCTGGAGGGCCATGTGATCACCCGTGCCCAGACGCGGCGCGGCGATCTGCGCATCCCCTTCCCCAGGGACTTCGTGAGGCGGCTGGAGGGGCGCAGGGTCACGCATCTGAGGCGCCGGGCCAAATACATTCTGGCAGACCTGGACAGCGGCGAGACACTGGTGATCCACCTGGGCATGAGCGGGCGCATGAGCGTCTATTCGGAAAACAGGCCCCGTAAGCTGGGCAATTATCTATATGATGCCACCCCTGCCACCGCCGGCGCCGCTAAACATGACCATGTGGTGCTGGAGACCGATGCCCCGGCGAAAATCGTCTTCAACGACCATCGCCGCTTCGGGCTGATGACGCTGGTAAGCACGGCCCACCTGGAAGAGGACCGGTTGTTCCGGGACGTAGGCGTCGAGCCCCTGTCCCATGCTTTCACGACCACCTATCTGGCCAAGGCGCTGGAAGGAAAGAAGACCGCCATAAAATCCGCGCTGCTCGACCAGCGGCTGGTCGCTGGGCTCGGCAATATCTATGTGTGCGAGGCGCTTTTTCGGGCGGGGATATCGCCCAGGAGGATGGCGGGTTCGCTTTCCGCGGAACGGCTGGCGCCGCTGGCCGCCGCGATCAGGAAGGTGCTGAAGGATGCTATCGCCGCCGGCGGCTCAACCTTGCGTGACCATGCCCAGGCCACTGGCGATCCCGGCAAATTCCAGCATCATTTCCTGGTCTATGGACGTGAAGGCAGGCCCTGCAAGCTGGGTTGCAGGGGTACAGTGAAGCGCATCGTCCAGTCGGGCCGCAGCACCTTCTATTGTCCGAAATGCCAGAAGTGAGATTGCAATGAGCACAGTCCTGACCAGAATTGAAGGCCCGGTGGGCATCGCCACGCTCAACCGGCCCGAGGCGCTGAATGCACTGAACAACGAGCTGCTGGACGCGCTGGCGGATGTGCTGGAGGCTTGGGACGCCGACCCCGCCGTTCGGGTGATGATCGTCACCGGCTCGGACAAGGCATTTGCGGCCGGCGCGGACATCAAGGAGATGGCGCCCAAGACCTTTTCCCAGATGCATGCGGAAAATCCTTTCGGCCGGCAGATGGACCGTATTATCCGCGTCAAAAAGCCGGTCATCGCGGCGGTGGCGGGATTTGCCCTGGGCGGCGGCTGTGAACTGGCGATGGCGCTGGACGTGTTGATCGCCGCCGATACCGCCAAATTCGGGCAGCCGGAAATCACCCTGGGGATCATGCCGGGGCTGGGAGGCAGCCAGCGCGCCCCCCTGGCAATGGGCAAGGCCAAGGCCATGGATCTGTGCCTGACCGGCCGGATGATGGATGCCGCCGAGGCGGAGGCCGCCGGCGTGGCTGCCCGGGTTGTGCCGGCAGAGCTGCTGATGGACGAGGCCCTGAAAGTGGCCAGGAAGATCGCCGCCCGGTCCCTGCCCGCGGTGATGATGGTCAAGGAAGCGATAAACCGGGCATACGAAGTGCCGCTGTCCCAGGGGCTCGGTTTTGAGCGGCGGGCCTTCCATGCCCTGTTCGCCACGGCCGATCAGAAGGAAGGAATGGCGGCCTTTTCGGAAAAGCGCAAACCGGTCTTCCGGGACGAATAGCCCCGGGCCCGTCGGTTCCGTTTGACCGCGGGGCTTTTGGCGGGTATATGCCCGCCTCTTTCGCGAAATGCCCGTAAGGACGACCCATGCCCAATATCGCCTCCGCCAAGAAGCGGACCCGCACCGCGGCCAAGCGCACCGCCATCAATACGGCACGCAAATCCCGCGTTCGCGGCTATATTCGTAAGGTCGAGGACGCGCTGGCTTCCGGCGACGCCGCCGCCGCCAGGGAGGCGCTGAAGGCCGCCGAGCCGGAGATCATGCGCGGCGTTTCCAAGGGCGTGATCCACAAGAACACCGGCGCCCGGAAGGTTTCGCGCCTGGCCGGCCGCGTCGCCAAACTGTCAAAATAGGACACAACAAGGAAGCCGCTGGAATCCTTGGTAATTACAGTCCAGATTGGGCCCGGAAAGTAATCCGGGCCCTTTTTATTTGTCCGTGTGCGGATTTTAACCAAACCATTGCGATTTCCGCGCTGCGTCACCACAAGGTTCCCGCTAAGTGACTGAACTGGAAAGACGAGTCCAATAATGGAATTTTCCGCATACGGTACAAACGCTTAGCAGCGTTCACAAAAGTGAAAAAATTTTCGAATCGGGCTGGCTGTTCGCAATTTGTCCCCTTGATGCGGGCGACGGCTTGGACGTATCTTTACTCTCCGAAGGGGCGGACATCAGGCAATGGCGAAGTATTTACAAAATAAAAGCACAATATTCGCCAGCACCATGCGGTATCTGTACGACCCCCACCGGCAGAGTAGGCACTAACTTTTCCAAATTTGGCGTTCCTGTGCTGGGCGATGACCCGGCAACGGCGGAATTTTCTCTCGGTGGTTCCTCATGGTCCTTTCTGCTTCTTCGTCTTCATCCGAATATGCCGGTGATGTGACGCCCACCGACGCCTGGGAAACCCTGAAAGCAGATCCGCGCGCCCAGCTGATCGATGTGCGCACCAATGCCGAATGGAACTTCGTCGGCGTGCCCGACCTGGCGGCCTTGGGCCGGCGGGTACATTGCGTGGAATGGCTGACCTTCCCCGCCGGCACACCCAATCCCGATTTCGTGGCCCAGATAAAGAGCGCGCTGGCAGCTGCGGGTGCGGCCCCCGACAGCCCCTTGCTTCTGCTCTGCCGCTCGGGCGGGCGCAGCCGGGCGGCCGCCATTGCACTGACGCGGGCAGGCTTTAAGGCCTGTTACAACATCGTCGAGGGGTTTGAAGGGGATCGGGACGGGCTCGGCCATCGCGGAAGTGTCGGCGGCTGGAAGGCCGCAGGCCTGCCCTGGCGACAGAACTAGACGGGGACAAGGCGGGAAGGTTCAGGGAGACAGCGCAACCATTGCAGCAGGCGTGTGCCGCATTGGCGGCAAAGCCGGACACAAAGATGTGCCGGAGCAGCAACGACGGTTCCCCACAAGGGGCCATGGAAGAACGGGTATCGAGATGGTGCAGACAACAGGGAAAATGATGCCTCCGGATTGGCAGGCGGCGTGGACAGCGGTGCGCGAGCGCATGCGGCGCGAGCTGGGCAACCCGGTGTTCGAGGCCTGGATCAGTCCGCTGAGCCTGGAATCCTTTGATGCGGACGAGTTGAAGATCGGCGCCGCCAAGCCGTTTGTGCGCAACTGGGTCGCCAACCATTATGTCAGCCGCATCGAAAAAGCCTTCCTGGCAGAGGGCTTCCATCCCGCTTCGCTGTCGATCGTCGTCGCGGCCACGCCTGCGCCCACCATCGGCGGCGCCATTCCGCGCGGAGCCCAGCATCAGGAGCCTCCAGCGGCCAGCATTTCGTATCTGCCGCCACGCAGCGAAAGCCGCGGCGTAACAGCCGGCGATGACGACAGGGGCCTGTGGAACCGGATGCTGCATCCCCAGCAGACCTTCGACAGCTTCATTCCGGGTCCGGCAAACATGTTCGGCCATGGCGCCGCGCGCGCTTTCGCCGGCGGCGAGCAGGCCGACTTTCCCCTGCTCTACATTCATGGCGGTTTCGGCTACGGCAAGACGCACCTGCTGAACGCGGCGGCGCTGGAATTCCGCAAGCGCGGCAAGCGCACGCTGTTTTTGCGGGCGGAGGATTTCATGCGCCACTTCCTTGGCGCGCTCTATCGCAAGGACACGCTGGCCTTCAAGGAAGAATTGCGCACGGCGGAAGTCCTGATCATCGACGATCTGCAGCATATCTGCCGTTCGGCTTCCACGGCGGCAGAATTCCTCTATACCGTCAACGCCTTTGCCGACTTGCGCCGCCGTGTGGTGATCGCCGCGGACCGTGCGCCGCATGCACTTGAGGGTGGGCTTGGCGCCGATGTGAAGTCGCGCATGGCCGGCGGGCTGGTGGTGGGCCTGGACAAGCCGGACCGCGATACCCGCGTGTCGATCCTGAAGGCACGCGCGGCTGAGTTCACGCGCCACAAGCCCGAAGTGGTGTTGCCCGACGCGGTGCTGGAGCGCATCGCCGACCTGGAAGACGCCTCTCCGCGCGAGATGATCGCCATCTTCACCAAGCTGGCGACCTATGCCGATCTCACCAAAAAGCCGGTGACGCTGGAAGTGGCCGAGGAAGCGGTAGGCCTGCGCGGCAGCCCCGGCGTGAAGACCTCGATCGAGGACAT
>DASTRG010000101.1:0-2596 GCA_035761325.1 Rhizomicrobium sp.
CCCGCGTCGAAGGGAGTGCGCATGGGTACCCAAATCCCGGCTGACTATCGGCCGTCGGAAAATGAGCCCTTTATGAATGAGCGTCAGCGCGAATATTTCCGGCGCAAGCTCAATCAGTGGAAAGAAGAAATCCTCAAGGAAAGCCGGGAAACCATCCAGAATTTGCAGGCGGAAACAGTGCCGCATGCCGACCTGGCCGACCGTGCCTCGACCGAGGCCGAGCGCCAGCTGGAACTGAGAACCCGGGACCGCCAGCGCAAGCTGATCGCCAAGATCGATTCCGCCCTGCGCCGCATCGAGGACGGCTCCTATGGCTTCTGCGAGGAAACCGGCGAGCCCATCTCGCTCAAGCGGCTGGATGCGCGCCCCATCGCGACACTGTCGATCGAGGCACAGGAGCGCCACGAACGGCGCGAAAAGGTCTACCGGGACGACTGATTTCTGAGCCCCGTCCGTCGCAAGGAAGTGTCCGCCACTTGGCAGACCCGACTTGCGACAGAGCGGGTTCAACCTACCAAGGCATCAAGATGTCGAACACCTGGCTGCCATAGCGCGGCTGCTGAACGTCTGTAACCTGACCGCGGCCGCCATAGGAGATGCGGGCCTCGGCGATTTGGGCCAGATCGACGGTGTTGTCCTGGGTGATGTCCTCGCGGCGCACGATGCCCGACACACGCATGTCGCGCAGTTCGTTGTTCACCCGCACTTCCTGATGGCCGTCGATCACCAGATTGCCGTTGGGCAGCACCTGGGCGACCAGTGCCGCCAGTGTCAGGTTGATGGCCTCTGAGCGGTTGATCGCGCCGGTGCCGGTGTTCGACATATCGGAGCCCATTTTCACCAGGCTGGTGGGATCGACACTGCTGGGCAGCGCATTCTCAAGCCCGAAAAAATTCGTCAGGTTGGCATTGTCCGAATTGGAGCGCCCGCGAGTGGAGGTATTCGACATCTTGGCCGCATCGGCGATATTGACATTCACGGTGATCACGTCGCCCACATGACTGGCGCGCGGATCGTGGAAGAAGGAGTGCGCGTCCGGCTGCCATAGCGAATTGTCGACATGACGTATGGGCTGGGGCGCCGGTATGGCGGCCACGATCTGGCGGCCGGCCGGGTTGTCGATCGCGGTCAACTTGGGCGGCTGGCCGATATTCTCCAGCCGGTCCATGGCGCTGCAGCCGGAAAGCACCGTGCCGGCCAGGACGGAAACGAGCGCGGCGGCATATCTGGCGGAATGGTTACGCATGGCAAGGTCCTATCGGCTGGCGGTACGGGTCGGGCTGCTGATGACACCGCCGTCGGCACGCACGGTTCCCGGCGCGGTGACAGTGGCGGATATCATCCGGTACGAGGCGGGATTCTGTATGGTCACGGTGTCGCCGACACCGCCTTCGCTCATGGCCCGGCCGGTGGCGGTGACTTCCACGCCCGGCGCGCTGAACGTCATCGTGACCACCTGGCCCTTGCTGACCACGATGGGGCGGCGCACGTCGGTGCCGCGCAGCGCCTGGCCGGCGCCGAGGACGCGGCGGGCCTGCATGCCCTTGACCTCGTCCATCGAAGTGGCCACGCCCGACATCAGGCCATTGCCGTCGACCGTGGCATAGGTCAGATCGTTCTCGCCGATCACGTCGCCGCGGGCGATGTCGTGAGTCGGCACCACGATGCGGACCGTGGCGGCGAAGGCGCCCGTCGCGACCAGAAGCGCGGCGGGCAGCGCGCAACAGAATGTCAGGGTGATGAGAAATTTGCGCATCATGGTTTAAGACCCGAGCCTTGAGGCGTCCTGCAGCATCTGGTCGGCTGCCGAGATTACCTTGGAGTTCATTTCATAGGCTCGCTGGGCGGTGATCAGCGCCGTGATCTCGTCCACCGAGTTGACGTTGGAGGTTTCCAGGAAGCCCTGCTGGATTGTGCCGTAGCCGGTCGAGCCGGGAACGCCGGCCTGGGGGCTACCCGATCCGGGCGTCTCCAGATAAAGATTGCTGCCCAGCGCCTGCAGCCCCGCTTCATTGGGAAAGCGCGTCAGCTCCAACTGGCCCACAGTCTGGGGCGTGGCGTTCCCCGCGATGGTGCAATTGACCTGGCCCTGGGCGTTGATGGATACGGACAATGTGTTCTGCGGGATGGCAATGCCGGGCTGGATGATCAGACCGTCCTGGGTGACCAGCTGGCCCTGCGGCGACAGCGAGAAGTTGCCCGAGCGGGTATAGGCATCGGTGCCGTCTGCCTGCTGCACCCGGAAGAAGCCCGGGCCCTGGATGGCAACGTCATACGGGTTGCCCGTCGATTTCAGGTCGCCCTGGGTTGTGATGCGATAGACCGCCGCCGTGCGCACGCCCGCGCCCAGCTGGATTCCGTTGGGCGCATAGGTGCCCTGGTCGGACGTTTGCGATCCGGGGGTCTGGATGTTCTGGTAGAGCAGGTCCTGAAATTCGGCGCGCTGCTGCTTGAAGGCCGTGGTGTTCATGTTCGCCAGGTTGTTGGCGATGACTTCCACATTGGTCTGCTGGGCCAACATGCCGGTCGAGGCGATGGAAAGGGCTCTCATGGTTCAGATCTCCTAGGACGGCATGGCGCCGAGCTTCTCGACGGC
>DASTRG010000102.1:0-3698 GCA_035761325.1 Rhizomicrobium sp.
ACCGGATCGCGGCCGGCAACGATCATGCGATCGGCCAGCCAGCCGCCGATGATCGACATCGTGGCCATGCCGGCGAAGCTGAAGGTGGTGTAGGCGCCGCTGGAGGTCAACGAAAGGCCACGCGCCTCGCGCAGATAGGCAGGCATCCAGGTCATGCAGAAATAAACAAAATACATGTAGGCGAAGGTGCCGATTATGACACCCAGCAGGATCGGGCTTTTCAGGAGATCGCCGATGGGCTCTTTGGGCTCGCCGGCGGTTGCGGCGTGGCGCGCCGAGCCGGTATGACGATCGTCCTTGACGAAGTAGAGCCATGGCAGCAGCCACAGAAGCGCAAACGCCCCCAGGATCACGAACATCGCCCGCCAGCCATAGGCCTGGATCAGCAGCGCCGCCAGGACCGAGCCAATGGCGGGACCGAATTTGGAGCCGGACATGAAGACGCCGATGGCGAAGCCGCGCTGCCGCTCGTCGAAATTATGGCGGATCCAGCGCATCGACGCCGGTTGAAGTGCCGCCTCGCCCACGCCCAGCAGCAGGCGCACCGCGAACAGGCTGGCAAAGCCGGAGGTGAAGGCTGCAAAGGCGGTCAGCGCGCTCCACACCGCAAAAGAAATCGCCAGCGGATATTTCGAGCCGTAACGGTCAACGACCCAGCCGGCGGGAATCTGCAACGCCGCGTAAGACCAGAAGAAGGCGGAGTTGACCAGCCCGCGCTCGGTATTGCTGATGTTGAAGAAATGCTTGAAGTCAGCGTCGATGATCGCAAAGGACAGGTTGACCCGGTCGACATAGGCGATGATGCAGCCCAGGGCGAGCAGCACGACGACCCACCAGCGGGAGGCTGCCGGATGGCGCGCTTCTTCGGCCGCGGCGACCACGCTCACAGATCACCCCACCAGCTTTGCCCCGGCAGAAGATGGGCCTTGACCACATCGGGATTGAGCACCGCGCCGGTACCGGGCCGGTTGCTGACTTTGACATAGCCTTTTTCAATGTAGGGCCCGTCCAGCAGCAACAACTGGTCCATCCAGCCGCCCTCGCCGGTTATCGTTTCGCCTATCATATAATCGCGGATCGAGGCGGCCCATTGACAGACCTGATAGGTGTAGAGCTGGCTGGCGGTGCCATGCGTCGTTATCGGGATGCCGAAGACCGAGGCGAAATCGGCGATGCGCTTGGATTCCAGGAAGCCGCCGCTGTTGCGCAGGTCGGGATTGGCGATATGACAGCCCTGATTTATCAGGAAAGGCACAAAGCCTTCGACACGTTCCAGATTCTCACCGGTCAGTATCGACACGGGCGATTCCGCGGTCAGCCGTTTCCAGGAATCGGTATAGGCGACCTGAAGCGGATCTTCCAGCCATAACGGTTTGATGGGCGCCACGGCCCGCGCCAGTTCCAGCGCGGTGTTGAGGTCATACTGCCAGTGGCAATGCACCATGATGTCATGGTCCCAGCCAATCGCCTCGCGGCAGTTCTCGTAGGCCTGCACGACACGCACCAGTTCCTTGGTAGTGAGCTGGCGATTGGCAATATCGTGAGCATAATCGATCACGGCGCCGGGGCGCCTGTTGTCGGCCCAGGCGCCGGCGGTGCGCGGCACGTCGATCTTGTGCGCGGTGAAGCCGCTGGGATGCGCCCGCACCTTGTCGGCCCATTCGCGGCATGCCGCCTTGTCGAACATGTCGCGCGGGCGCGAATGATCATAGACACGCACATGATCGCGAAACTGTCCGCCGAGCAGGACAGAAGTGGGCGTGTTCAGAATCCTGCCCGCCAGGTCCCACAGCGCCATTTCAATGCCGCTGGCGGCCCGCATCAGCATATGGGCCGAGCCGTCGGTGCGCGGGCCCGCCAGGCTGCGCGCGCCCGATCCCATGAAGGTATAGATCTTGTCGATTTCCAGCGGATTGAGGCCGACAAGTTGCGGCTTGATCGCCATGATCTGTTCGGCCACGGCCACGCCCGGTGTGCCATAAGCCTCGCCAATGCCGAAGCGGCCATCATTGGTGACGACGCGGACCAGGACATAGGTGCGTGGACCGCTTACGGTCATGGTCTGAATGTCTTTGATCCTGACGCTGTTGCTTTCGGCAGCTGCGGCCAGGTTCACGCCGGTAGCGGTCGCCGCTGCAGCGCCTGCCAGCCCCAACGCGCCCCCGCGCAGGAAAGAACGGCGCGACGAATGATCTGCGGTAGAATCATGTTGCATTTGACCAGACCTCCCCTTGCCCGGCTTGTTGCCTGCCAATAGCCCGTCGGGCCGGCAGCGGCCGGATATGCTGGTTGTTTCGACCTCCCTGCCGCCCTGTTCCGCAGGACAACGAGGATATTCACATCATGGCAGCGGCACTCCAGGCCCGGTCGCTCTAGCGGCCATTCTTCTTTCGCCATTCCTCGAACAGGGCCTTGGTCCTGTTGTCGGTCAGTGGATAGAGCCCGACAATGGAATGCCCCCCCGCGACCATATCAACCACGAAATCCTCGTACACCGTCATGGACACCGCAACCTCGGCGATTTCCCCTGCGATTGCGGCGGGAATCACGATGACGCCGTCGGCGTCGCCCACGATCACGTCACCAGGAAACACCGGCGCGTCGCCGCAGCCGATCGGGACATTGATGTCGATGGCCTGATGCAAGGTCAGGTTGGTCGGCGCCGAGGGACGCTGATGGAAGGCAGGGATGTCCAGCGCGGCGATCTCGGCGCTATCGCGCAGGCCGCCGTCCGTGACCACGCCGGCGCAGCCGCGCATCATCAGGCGCCGCGCCAGGATCGAGCCGGCCGACGCGGCGCGTGCATTGCCCCGGCTGTCGATCACCAGCACCGCGCCCGGCGGGCAGGATTCAATCGCCTTGCGCTGGGGATGGTCGACATCGTCGAACACCGAGATGGGATTGAGATCCTCGCGCGCCGGGATGTAGCGCAGGGTATAGGCGATCCCCACCATGTTCTGCTTCAGCGGCGCCAGGGGTCGAACCGTCTGGATCATCTGGTTGCGCAGGCCTCGCTTGAACAACGCCGTCGACAAGGTGGCGGTGCTGACATGGCGCAGCATCTCCAGCACCTCCGCCGGGACGACAGGGGCTGCAACATCATTGGCATGGCGTGGCGGGGGTTCGGCAGTGTCAATCATGAAAATCACCTGTATTCGGGGCACGACAGCCAATCTTCCAAATCGCGCGGAACATGGGTCTGCACCCATTGCGAAGACCCAGGAAGAAGTGGGCAGGCCCCGCGGGAATGCCGGGCCGGCCGGAGGTACCTTCCATCAGAGATTTGCCCGGATGCCAATCGTGAAATACCTGCCCATGATACTCTCCCCATTGATGGCCATTGGATCGTAACCGGTGTTGGCCGACGAGATGTACAGGGGCGGCACGGTGTTCAGAACATTCTGGACAACGAAGTAGGCCGACAAATCGGTGCCGCCCATCTCGAATGCCCTGGTGATATTCACGTCGATGGAATTGTAGGAGCCCACTTCCGGCTGCTCGTACACCTGGCCGATCTGCGACGCCTTGCCGAAGCTGCTCATCCAGCGGTCCTGCAAGCCGATCGTCCAGTCGTTCAACGTGTAGGTAAGGAACATGGTGGCGCGCGTCTTGGGGCCGATTGTCTTGACCACCGCCGCCCCCGGGAAGGCCACAGACTGCAGAACGGGCTGATAGCTCAGCAACCCGCGCGCCTGCCA
>DASTRG010000103.1:0-9620 GCA_035761325.1 Rhizomicrobium sp.
ACGTGGTTCTTGTGTCTTTCGTCAGACGAAGCGCTTCTGTCTCTCTGACCGCCTCAGCGCGCCGGACCGAACCGAAACTCTTCCTTCAGGCTTCGATCTTGTTCCACTGCGGCCCTGCATCTCGCACGACCGCCAACCCGATGACTGAAAGGAAAATCCAGTGACCGTCGGCACCGTGAAGTTCTTCAATTCCGCAAAGGGCTTCGGCTTCATCTCGCCTGATGGCGGCGGCAAGGACGTGTTCGTCCATGTCAGCGCCGTCGAGGCAGCCGGCCTTCGCACCCTCAATGAGGGCCAGAAGGTCAATTTCGACATCGTTCCGGATGCGCGCGGCGCCAAGGCCGCCAATCTGTCGGCCGTTTGACGGTGCTATTTGCGGGCGGCCGTCTCGCGCGGCCGCCCGTTTCTTTTTTCAAGCGAGGTATTGTCATGTCCAAGCCCGGCTCCCCGTCCGCCGTCAGCGCCGCCCAGATCTGGGAAAAGCGCACACAGCTGGTGAAGCAGGAAATGGCCGCCGAAAGCGCCGCCAACGACGCCAAGACCGCACGGCTGCGCGCGCTGAGGCTGGAAAAGGAAGCCGCAGAGGCGCGGCTGGCCGAAAAGGATGACGATGCCGCGCCTGTTCCCAAGAAACGCGCCGTCCGGCGCATCGTGATCAGCTGACCGGCGGATTCAGAGAATTTCGCCGACCGTCTCCGGCGGGCGGCACAGCCGGGCGCCCTTGCCGGTCGCCACGATCGGCCGGTTCATCAACACCGGAAACCGCGCCATCGCCTCCAGCAGCGCACCCTCCGGCATTTCGGGCGTCACGCCGGCGGCGCTGACCGCCTCCTTCTCCTTCCAGCGCACCAGCTCGCGGGCCGGCACGCCCATCGTCGCCACCAGCGTCTTCAGCGCGCCCCGGTCCAGCGGCGTCTTCAGGTACTGCACCACTACGGGATCGATCCCCCGCTCACGCAGCAGCGCCAGCACGTTGCGTGAGGTGCTGCAGTTGGGATTGTGGTAGATTGTGACTGTCATGGCCCTCTCCTTGCCGGCCCCACCATAGCCATACCTGGCCGGGGAGGAACCCGTACTTTGGCGTGGCGTGCCGGCATGTCCGCCTCCCCGGGGTTGGTTGCACCTGCGAAGGTTTTCGCGCCATTGCGCTCGGACTTGCCCGCGCGTATTGTCGCGGGCACGTGGAATTACGCCGGTCACAGAAGAAGCGCACCTGACGATATCCTGCCGCCTTTAGAGTGCGCGCCTGGACGACTCTCCTTCCCCTGCGACACCGTAAGCCCGTTCCACCGGCATTCGCCGGCGGACACCAACGCAGGAACTTTTTGCATGACTATCGGTACCGTCAAATTCTTCAACACCACCAAGGGCTACGGTTTCATCGCGCCCGAAGGTGGCGGCAAGGATGTGTTCGTCCACGCCACCGCCGTGGAAGCGGCCGGCCTGCGCTCGCTGGCGGAAGGTCAGAAGGTCTCCTTCGATATCGTGCCCGACGCGCGGGGCGCCAAGGCGGCGAACCTCAAGGCCGTCTAAAGCGGTCTTTTGATGCCACTGACGGGAGCCGGCGGATATTTCCGCCGGCTCTTTTGTTTTCCGGCACCGATTGCGGCGCTATTGCGCTATCCGGCTCTGGTCCTTGCGCGGCGCGGCAAAGGAAATGTCCAGCCGTTTCTGACCTGCGTCGGGTCCATCGGTCGTGAAGGTGGCGCCGTGTTCGCTGTCGGCGCGCCCCGGCAGCGACGCGGTCAGCGTGTATTTGCCGGCCGGCGCCCTGAACAGCATCCAGGGCGCGTCGCAGTCCGTCTCCACCACCGTCTGGTCTCCGCGCTTGAGGACAACATGCTCGCCGGCGACCAGTTCCTGGGCGCCATTGGAGAAGACCACTTTCACCGGATAGCCGTCCCATTTGGGATTGTCCTTGGCCGACCCCACCCCGGTGCAAACCGCTTCCACGCCGTTGCTCATCATGGGCGTGTCCTGGGCGGCGCGGGCGGCGCCGATGGCAAGGGAAAACAAGGTCGCCGCAACCGCGGCAAGGGGAATTGGGCGCATTTCAAACCTCCCGAAAAATCGGCGATCGCCCCTCTCCCAAAAACCTTCATCTGTGCGCCAGGTTCCCGGCCGGCCGGTCCGCTCGGGGCCCGGCGTACGGATGAACCACGCCGCCCGGGTAGCCTGCCCAGACCGCGCATGACATTATCAACACCTGTAGGATCGGGAACCGATTGTGGACGCAGAGAAAAAACTGGCGCTGGTTGACGGGGTGCAACTGCGCCACGAGCTGACGGCGCTGGCCAGGGCGACACCGGATGTCACCACCCTGCGTCAGGCCGGCCTGGGCCTGATCAAGACCGCATTCCTGGATGGCCGCGAAAAAGTCCGCCTTGCCGTCAGGCAGGAAGGGCTTCCGGGCCTTCTCGCGGCCCGAGCCCTGTCGGACATGCAGGACGTGCTGATCCAGGTGATCTATGACTTCGCGGTCAAGCACGTCTATTACGCACAGAACCCGTCGAGCGCCGAACGCATCACCATCGTCGCAACCGGCGGCTATGGCCGCGGCGAGCTGGCGCCGGGGTCCGACATCGACCTTCTGTTCGTGCGGCCCTTCAAGCAGACCGCCTGGGGCGAAAGCGTAATCGAATTCATTCTCTATATGCTGTGGGACCTGGGCCTGAAGGTCGGCCACGCCACCCGCAGCCTGGCCGAATGCGTGCGTTTGGCCAAACAGGACATCACCATTCGCACCGCCATTCTCGAGGCCCGCTATCTGTGGGGCGACAAAGGCCTCTCCGAAGAATTACGCAAGAAATTCTGGAATGAAATCGCCACCGGCAACAGCCGCGAATTTGTCGAGGCCAAGCTTGCCGAGCGCGACCAGCGCCATGCCCGCCAGGGCGAAAGCCGCTATTTGGTCGAGCCCAACATCAAGGAAGGCAAAGGGGGCCTGCGCGACCTGCAGACGCTCTACTGGATCGGCAAGTATCTCTATCATGTCGAGGATACCGCCGACCTGGTGCAGCATGGCGTCTTCACACGCGATGAATATGAGACTTTCCAGAAGGCGGAAGCCTTTCTGTGGAACGTACGCACGCATCTTCATTACCTGTTGGGCAGGGCCGAAGAGCGCCTGTCTTTCGACGTGCAACCGGCGCTTGCCGCCGAACTGGGCTATGTCGATGCCGACAAGCCTCGCCGGGCAGTCGAACAATTCATGAAGGCCTACTTCCTGGTGGCCAAGGATGTCGGCGATCTGACCCGCATCTTCTGCGCGGCCCTGGAAGAACAGCACAAGAAGCAGCGCCGTTCGCTGCGTCACATCCTGCCCGGCTTTCTGAAACCGCGCAGCCCTGAAGACGATTTCTATGTCGAGAACGGCCGGCTTGCGGCGCGGGCCGGCATCTTCCGGCAGGATCCGGCCAACATCATCAAGATATTCTGTATCGCCGACGCCAAGGGCGTGGACATTCACCCCGATGCGCTGCGCACCATTACCCGATCGCTGGACGTCATCACCGATGAGGTGCGCCAAAGCCCCCAGGCCAACCAGGCGTTCTTGGATGCGCTGACCTCCCGCCACGATCCCGAACGGGCCCTGCGCCTGATGAATGAGGCGGGCGTGCTGGGCCGGTTCATTCCGGAGTTCGGCCATGCGGTGGGCCTCATGCAGTTCAACATGTATCACCATTACACGGTGGACGAACACCTGATCCGCGCGGTGGGCAACGTGGCCGCCATCGAACGCGGCGAAAGCAGGGATGACCATCCGCTGACCACCGAGATTGTCAAACGCATCCAGAATCGCAACATCCTTTACTGTGCGATCCTGCTGCACGATGTGGCCAAGGGACTGCCCGGCGACCACAGTGACGTGGGCGCCGAGATTGCCCGCGGCCTGTGCCCCAGACTTGGCCTTTCCGCCTCCGACACCGCCGCCGTCGCCTGGCTCGTCAAGTACCACCTGGTGATGAGCGATACGGCCCAGCGCCGCGACGTGTCAGACCCCAAGACGGTGCGCGACTTCGTCGACATGGTGCAGTCGCCCGAGATGCTCCGCATGTTGCTGGTGCTGACCGTGGCAGACATCCGCGCCGTCGGCCCGGGTGTCTGGAACGGATGGAAGGGCCAGTTGCTGCGCGAACTCTATTACGCCGCGGAGAACATGATGACGGGCGGCGACCAGGCGCCGGCGCGCAGTGTGCGCGTGGCCGCGGCCAAGGAAACACTCGCGGCGCACCTGTCGGACTTCACCCCGGCGCAACAGGAACGCGCGCTGGCGCGCCATTACGACAATTATTGGCTTGCCTTCGAACCGGAAGAGCTGGAGCGCCATGCCAGGCTGATGGCGCAGGCCGACGCCAACAGCCAGCTTTTGGCAATGTCGGCGAATTCCAACATTTTCCGGGCCGTCACCGATATCACCATCTACACGCCCGACAATGCCGGCCTGTTTTCCCAAATCGCCGGCGCCATTGCCATGTCGGGCGGTTCCATCGTCGATGCCAAGGCCTTCACCACGACCGACGGTTTCGCCGTCGATGTCTTTTCGGTGCAGGATGCAGAGGGCGAAGCCTTTGGCGATGTCGAGCGTATCGCCCGGCTGAGCAAGGCCATCGAGAAGACGTTGCGCGGCGAGGTCTGGCCTCGCCAGCAACTGGCCCGCCGCGCCCAGCGTGCGCGCACCAGTGCCTTCCAGATTACCCCGAAGGTGCATTTCGACAATGAAGCCTCGCGCATCGCCACCGTGATCGAGGTGGAATGCCTGGACCGGCCGGGGCTGCTCTACGACGTCACGCACGCCCTGTTTGAATCGGGCCTGTCCATATCCACCGCCATGGTCACCACCTATGGCGAGCGGGCCATCGACGTCTTCTATGTTCGCGACGGCTTCGGCCACAAGATTCACCAGCCCGGCCGTCTAAAGACCATTGAATCCCGGCTGATGAAATCCCTGGGCGAAAGCCCTGCCCTGGCTGCTCTCTGATGCGCCCGGCTTGCACGGGCGGCGCCTTCACCGCATAACACCGCGCGACGCATGAAGAGTTACAGTGATGACCCAGACCCACGCCCCTCTCGTCCTTTCGGGCATGCAGCCCACCAACACCCTGCATTTGGGCAATTACCTGGGCGCCCTGAAGAACTGGGTAAGGTTGCAGGAACAGATGTCGTGCCTGTTCTGCGTGGTGGACATGCACGCCATTACCGCGGAGGCGGGCTATGGAAAGCCTCAGGAGCTGGCCCAGGCCACCCGTGAGGTAGCCGCCGCCTATATCGCCGCCGGCGTGGACCCCGAACGTACCCCCATCTTCAACCAGGGCCAGGTACCCGAGCATGCGGAGCTGGCCTGGGTCCTCAACTGCGTCGCACGACTTGGCTGGATGGACCGCATGACCCAGTTCAAGGAAAAGTCGGGCAAGCACAAGGAACGCGCCAGCGTGGGGCTCTATACCTATCCTGTGCTGATGGCCGCCGACATTCTGGTCTACAGGGCCACGCATGTTCCGGTGGGAGAGGACCAGAAGCAGCATCTGGAACTGGCGCGCGACATCGCCGCCAAATTCAACAATGACTACGCGGTTCCCGGATTCTTCCCCCAGCCTGAGCCCGTGATCATCGGCCCGGCCACGCGCGTCATGTCCCTGCGCGACGGCACCAGGAAGATGTCAAAATCGGACGACAGCGACATGAGCCGCATCAACCTCGTCGATGACGCCGAAACGATTGCCAACAAGATCAGGCGGGCCCGAACCGATCCGCTGCCGCTGCCCGCCAGCAAGGATGAATTGAACGGCCGGCCGGAGGCCGAAAACCTGCTCTCCATCCATGCCGCCCTGGCGGATCAATCGCTGGAAGCCTCCATTGCCCAGTTCGCCGGCCAGCAATTCTCCACCTTCAAGTCGGTACTGGCCGACCTGACCGTGGCCAGGCTGGAGCCGATCAACCGGCAAATGCGCAGGCTTCTTGCCGACCCCGCCGAGATCGACCGCCTGCTGCGTGATGGCGCCGCGCGCGCCCGCGCCATCGCCACACCTGTCATGGAAGAGGTGAAGAAAACGATCGGATTTATCGCATGAAGAAACGCGTCCGCCAGGTGAGCGAGCCGTCCGGTGAGGGGCCATGAAAACCGCGCTGGTCACGGGTGCGGGCAAGCGGCTGGGACGCGCCATCGCGCTGGATCTGGCGGCGGACGGGTGGAATGTCGTCATTCATTACAACAGTTCGGAAGACGAGGCCGACAGCGCCGCTCAAGCGGTGCGCGCCTTCGGCATGGAGGCGGCAACCGTGCGCTGCGATCTTTCGAAGGAGGCCGATACCCGGACCCTGATCGATCGCGCGGCGGCGGAATTGGGACCCCTGACCGCGCTGGTCAATTCCGCATCGCTGTTTGAGGATGACGCCTGGAATACCGTCACCCGCAAGAGCTGGGACGATCATCTTGAAATAAACCTGCGCGCGCCCTTTGTGCTGGCGCAGGGCTTCGCCCGTCAACTGCCCGACGGCGTCATCGGCAACATCGTCAACGTGATAGACCAGCGCGTGCTGAAGCCCACGCCCCAGTTCCTGTCCTACAGCCTCAGCAAGGCGGGGCTTTACTGGCTGACGACCACCTTGGCCCAGGCCCTGGCCCCCCGGATCCGCGTCAATGCCGTGGGGCCCGGCCCCACCATCCGCAATGCCCGCCAGTCGGAAGCCGACTTCGCCCGCCAGCAGGGGACGACAATCCTGGGGCACGGCGCCGCGCCCGCCGACATCTGCGCCGCCATCCGCTATCTTCTGACAGCCGGCGCCGTAACAGGTCAGATGCTGGCGGTGGACGGCGGTCAGCACCTGATCTGGCAGACCCCCGATGTTCAGGTATCCGAGTGAACTGCACTGACACGGGCATGACGGCATGAGCAAGATGGACCCACCCCGCATAGCCAGCAGCGCCCGTGGCATCCGTCACGTCTTCATCCGCAACCTTGAACTGCTGGCCCATATCGGCGTCTATCGCACCGAGCAGGGCCGAGCCCAGCCGGTGCGCATAAACGTGGACCTGGCCACGGACGACAACTCCGATACCGGGGACATGCTGGAGAATGTCGTCGACTATCATTCGGTGGAAAGGCGTATCCGCGCCATCATCGCCGAAGGTCATGTCCGACTTGCCGAGACCCTGGCCGAGCGCATTGCCGCCGCCTGTTTCGAGGACGCCCGGGTCCGGAGTGTCCGCGTGCGCGTGGAGAAGCTGCATGCCCTGACCGGCGCCGAGGCCGTAGGCGTGGAGATCGAGCGCACCCGCTAGGCGGCGGCAGCGATCCGCCCGCCAGGTTCCATCTTGTCCACCTGCTTGACGGATGGGGTAGAATTCTCGCCTGGAACCGGGCGAATGACCGCCCCAGGGCAGGAAGGCGTTGGATAGTGTTTCGCGGATTGCGGGATAGAGAGGCAGGAAATTCGCGTGATCGCGCGTTTTTCCGCTTCGCCTGTCCCCCTCCCCCGGGGGAGGGGGGGGCTTATTTCCGGCCGCACAATTATATTGCCGAAGCCGCGATGGCGCCGATCCGGGGCGAATCGCCATGACCGGCCAATCCACCACCCCGCCCGACGCCCCGCTCAGGGGTGCCGAGCGGATCGCCGCCTATCTCAAGACCCTGCCCGACGCGCCCGGCGTCTATCGCATGCTGAATGCGGCGGGCGAGGTGCTGTATGTCGGCAAGGCCAAGAGCCTCAAGAAGCGCGTCAGCGCCTACGCCACCGGCCGCGTTCACTCCGACCGGCTGACCCGTATGGTGGCCGACACCGCCGAAATGGTGTTCGTCACCACCGAATCCGAAACCGAGGCGCTGCTGCTGGAGAGCAATCTCATCAAGCGGCTGAAGCCCCGCTACAATGTCAGCTACCGCGACGACAAAAGCTTTCCCAATATCCTCTTGCGCCAGGACCATGCCTTCCCGCAGCTGCTGAAGCATCGCGGCGCCCGCACCACCAAAGGTGTCTATTTCGGACCCTTCGCCAGCGCGGGCGCGGTGAGCCGCACCCTGAACACGCTGCAGCGCGCCTTCCTGCTGCGCTCCTGCTCGGACTCGGTATTCGATACCCGCTCGCGCCCCTGCCTTCTGTTCCAGATCAAGCGTTGCAGCGCGCCCTGTGTCGGCCGCATTGACGAGTCGGGCTATCGCGCGCTGGTCGACGAAGCCGAGAACTTCCTGAAAGGCAAGAGCCGCGTGGTGCAGGATCAACTGACCCGCGAAATGAATAGTGCCGCCGAGGCGCTGGACTTCGAGGCCGCGGCGCGCCTGCGCGACCGGCTGCGCGCCATGAGCCACATCCAGGCCAGCCAGGGCATCAACCCCTCCACTTTCGACGAGGCCGACCTGTTCGCTGCTTATGCCGAGGGAGGTCACACTTGTATTCAAGTCTTCTTCTTCCGTGCGGGACAGAACTGGGGCAACCGGCCCTACTTCCCGCGCCATGACCGCGATCTGCCACTAAGCGAGGTGCTGGAAAGCTTTGTCGGCCAATTCTATGACGAGCGCACCGCGCCGCGCCTGATCCTGACATCGGAAGAGCTGCCCGGCGCCGGCCTGCTGGCCGAGGCACTGGGCCTGCGTGCCGAGCACCGCGTCGAGATCGCCACGCCGCGGCGCGGCGAGAAGCACGAGATCATGGAGCGGGCCCTGACCAACGCGCGCGAGCAGCTGGGCCGCCGCCTGGCCGAGAACAGCGCCCAAATCGAACTCCTGGAAGGTGTGGCCGACCTGTTCGGGCTGGAGCAGCCGCCCCGCCGCATCGAGGTCTATGACAACTCCCATATCCAGGGCGCCCATGCGCTGGGCGCCTTCATCGTCGCCGGCCCCGACGGCTTCGAGAAAGGCCAGTACCGTAAGTTCAACATCAGGACCGAAGACCTGGCGCCGGGCGACGACTACGCCATGATGCGCGAGGTATTGACCCGACGCTTCGCCCGCCTGGTGAAAGAGGAAGAAGAGGCCGAGAAGAATCCGCGCTGGCGCCGCCCCGACCTGGTGATGATCGACGGCGGGCCTGGCCAGCTTTCCGTCGCCTGCCAGGTCTTCGCCGATCTGGGGGTTGAGAATGTGGCGCTGGTCTCCATCTCCAAGGGCCCGGACCGCGATGCCGGGCGCGAGCATTTCTACATGCCGGGCAAGGATCCCTTCCGTCTCGACCCCAGGAGTCCCGTCCTCTACTACCTGCAGCGCCTGCGCGACGAGGCGCACCGCTTTGTCATCGGCGGCCACAGGAAGAAGCGCAGCGCCGCCATCGGCGCCAATCCGCTGGACGAAATCGCCGGCGTGGGCGCCGGCCGCAAGCGTGCCCTGCTGCAGCATTTCGGCTCGGCGCGAGCCGTGTCGGCAGCCAGCGTGGCCGACCTTGCTTCGGTCCAGGGGGTCAGCGAGACTTTGGCCCATAAAATTTACGACTTCTTCCACCCCGGCTGATGCCTCGCGCGAAACCGGGGATGACGCGCCGCCCAAGCCCTTCTAGAGTGGCACCATGTTTGCCCTGCCCAATGCCCTGACCATCCTGCGTATCGTGCTGGTGCCGGCCTTCGCCGTCGCCTTCGTGATCCCGGGAGAGGCTGCGCGCCTGACGGCCTTTTTCATTTTCGTGGCTGCGGG
>DASTRG010000104.1:0-7878 GCA_035761325.1 Rhizomicrobium sp.
CATGGGCGCTCCCTTCGCGCGAATACCCGCCGCCAAAAGTGGGCTTTGGAGCGGGAACCGCAAGACGTGACCGCGAAAATATTGGACTTGCAAAGCGGGTTGCGGGACGGTTAGGCGAGTCCCGAGCGTTCCGGAAAAACCGTCATGTTGCAGCAGATACTGGATTTTCTGTCCGCCGGCGAGCCGCCGCGCACCCCTCCCGACCGCAAGCTGGCGGTGGCGGTCCTGCTGGTGGAAGCGGCGCACCGCGACGACACTTTCTCCTCCGACGAGCGCGCCGTTATCGGCCGCCTGCTGGCCGACAAGTTCGGCCTGACGCCCCAGGAGCGCGACCGGCTGCTGGCCAACGCCGAAGACGTCAATGCAGCGATGACGCAGCTTCATCCATTTACCCGCGTGGTGTTCGAACAAATGACCCCGCCCGAACGCATCGAGTTGATCGAGATGATGTGGGAAGTCGCCTACGCCGATGGCGTGCTCGATCCCGAAGAGGATGCCTTGATCCGCCGGCTGGGCAACCTGATCCATATCTCCGATCGGGACCGCGTCCTGGCGCGCCAGCGGGTCCTTGCCCGGAAAGCTGGGCGCTAGGCCTATTTCGAAACGGTCGCGCCCTCCGCTCGCGCCTGGCGCAGCAGCGGGCCACAGTCGACGTCCTGCGCCAGCCCTGGATCGACAAAGGCCAGCACCGCCGCCAGCGGATTCAGCAAACCCAGTGCGGCGGCCAGCCCGCCCTGCTCAAGCGCCGGCCCCGCGTTAACGCCGACTTCCGGCGCGTCCCAGCGGCCGCTGACTGTCACGGGAGCACGAACGCGCAAAAGCTGGAAATGCTTGGGCCGGCCCTGAACCTTGAGATTCATCGTCTCCTGTTTCATGTCGATGGTGCCCCCGCCCTCGACCAGCACAGGTTCAGTATCGAAAACGAATTGCCGCGCGGCCATGACGCCGTTCTTTGCAGCAAAATGCGATACGGCACAGCGCACGCCCGTGCTGCTGTTGTCGCCGGCCAGTGTCAGTCCCAGGGCAGAGACCACATTGACACCCAGCCATTCGGCCAGCGACTTGCGAATCCGGCCCCGTGGAATCACGGCGGTGAAATCGCCGCTTGCCGTTGCCGCGGCCCGGTGCACGGAATCGCCACGGCCGGTCAAGCGGGCGCGTGCCGCCAGCACACCCTGGATCGCCTTCTCGCGACCTTTGATGAAGCTTTCCACCGTAACATTCGTGATACGCGCATCCATCTCGGTGACGGGCACATCCTGTCGCGCGTCCACCTGCAGCGTGCCGCTGAGCCGGCCCTGAGCCATTCCGAATGACAGGGGGTCCAGCTTCAGCACGCCATTTTCCAGGCTAACGTGGGTGTCCAGGCTGGTGAGCGGGAAATCACGGCTGGCTACTTTGGCGGCGCTGAAGTCGACTTCGGCATCGGTCTGGCGAAGCCGTTCGGTGTGCAGCGGCGTATCGGGCAGAAGATGGGCGCCCCGCGCCTTGGCGCCGCCGCCGCCGAACAGCGCGCCCAGGTCCGTGAAATTGAGACCGCGCGATGCCATGCGCCCCGCGAGCACCGGCACCTTTTTCGAAACGTTGATTGACAGGTTGCCCGCCAGGTCCGACTTGCCCACCATGCCGGCCAGGTCGGTCAATTTGTAAACCATGCCGTCGCGCCGGATCGTTACGTTCAGCTGGTAGGGCGGCGTGCCGGGCAGCGCCAGTCCGGTCAGGTAGTAAATGTCGGCAAGATTGTCGCCCGACAGCCTGAGAGCGGCACGGTAATGGTCGAACTGGAAGGGATGATCGATCTCGCCCTTGATCGCGGCATGGGTCTTGCCTGCGTGGAGGTCGGCGCTGAAGGCATAGGGCCTGGTTTCGTCCACGTTCAGCAGCGGCCCGCCGCGCACATCGGCTGCGAACAGCTTGTTGTTCAACGTGCCCTTGCCGTTCAGCATAAAGGCGCCTTGGCGGCCGCCCTGTTCATGCGAGTTGACTGTGCCCGCGAAATCCAGGCCACGCACGCCGTCATGAATTTCGATATTTCCGTCATGAATCTCGAAGCGGTGGATGGGCGGGAACTTCCACGGACCGGCGTCACCGCCATCGGCACTGTCCCAGTTCGAGCGCCCCGAACGCTCGCGAACGACAAGCACATCGGGCTTGTCCAGCTCCACCGACGGCACTACCAGCCTGCCCAGGAAAAGCGGCAGCAGCCGCAGCTCCACTTTTATGTCGGCGAAGCGCCCGGCCGGGCGGGCGTCCCTTGCCATCCAGCCGGGATTTCGTACCTCGACCGATCGGGCATGAATGCGCGGTTGCAGCCGGAACAGATCGACGGACAGATCGCCCTGGATGCGGACCTCGCGACCGAGACGATGCGACAGGTATGCGCCCACCGGTCCGCGCATGCGGTTCCAGTCCATGAGTGACAGGACCACCACCAGGGCTGCCAGCATTCCGGCAAGCGCCAGTAGCGTCCATCCGGCAAGGCTGCGCCAGGTGTGGGAAGAGCGGGCGAAGGTGGGCGCGTGCTTCGCAACGGGCATAATAATCAGCGGTTTGCAGCGGAACTCCGTCAGGAAACGTGCGAGGCACAAATGCGCTTCTTGGTCCGCTGCGAAACTTCCCCCTTGCACGGGCGTTCGGAACCGGAGGAACCTTTTCATCCCGCTGAAAGGCCCAGCAGGCATGAAGCGCCTTACCGCTCGGACGCTGTTGCGCGAAGGCGTAAACGCCTTCCTGGAGGATCACGCGCTCACGCGTGGGGCGGCCATTGCTTTCTACGCGGTCACCGCGATCGCGCCGGTACTGTTCATTGCCACGGCTATTGCGGCGTTGGGTCTGGGTGAATCGGCAGCCAGCGGCGCCGTGCACTTTCAGCTGCGCCGGATCATGAGCAAGGAAAGTGCCGACCTGGTGCAGGCGGCGATCATGCATGTGCGCGGCGGCCATCACACGGTTTTGGGAAGCGTTATCGGCATTACCGCTTTGGTGGTCACCGCCTCCGGCTTCTTCACCGAAGTCGAAGATGCCCTCAACGTCATATGGCAGGCGCCGCGTCACGAATCCTATTTCTATCAGCTGGTGCGCGGGCGCATTCTCAGCCTGCTGCTGGTGATGGTGCTGGGCATGTTGCTGCTGTTTTCCATGCTGATTGCCACAGGTGCGCGATATGTGGGCCATCTGTTGGATGACGAACCGGCCCCCCGGCTGCTGGTCGACGCCTTCGATCTGGGTCTTTCCTTCATTGTTGTATCGCTTCTGTTCGCCGCGTTCTACAAGCTGCTGCCCAACTGCCGGCTGCGCTGGCGCGATGTGCTGGTGGGCTCCTGCGGTTCAGCAATTCTGTTCGGAGCGGGCCAGACCCTGATCGGGCTTTACCTGTCGCGGTTCATCACCGCAAGCATCTATGGTGCTGCGGGCGGCGTGATCGTGATGTTGATATGGGTCTACTATTCGGCCCAGATATTTCTTCTGGGTGCCGAGTTCACCAAAGTCTGGGCCCATCACCATGGAGGCTGGCTGCCCCGGGAAGAACGTGGCCAAAGCCAGCTGCCGGGTTAGAACGCTGGCAGCGCGTTGGCAGAGGCCAGCGGGGTGAGCCGTTCAAACTCCCGCGCCTGGCCGTCGGCCAGCATGACGTCGCGATGATTCATCTGGTGGCGCAGCATGTCGGCCCGCTCCTGAGAAGGCCGGTCCCCCAGCAGCGCCGCCACCTGATACCATTTGAGTGCCTGCACCGGGTCCTGCGGCACGCCGTCGCCGCGCTCGAACAATACCGCCAGGTCGAATGCGGAATCGACATACCCGCGCTCGGCCGCGCGGGCGAACCATCCGGCAGCCTTGGCGACGTCCTTTGCGGTGCCCAGCCCCTCGGCATAGGCGATTGCCAGATTGTGCATCGCCCTGATGTTGCCGCGCGCGGCTGCGGCGGCGAACCAGCGGAACGCCCGCCTTGGATCGGCGGGCAGGACTTCGCCTTGGTGGTAGAAGGTGCCCATAAGATATTGGCCCAGCGGATCACCGGCCCGGGCCGCCTGTCCGGCCCAGTGCATGGCCGCCCGCGGGTTCGTCCCGACCTTGCCACCACGCAGATAGGCCAGCGCCAGACCGGCCTGGGCGCGGGCATCGCCGTTGTCGGCCCGCGCCACCATGCGGGCGAAGGGGTCCTCGGAGACGTGGCGATAGCTCACGCCGTCGCCGGGTGGGATCTGCATGGCTCCCGCAGGGTCACCCAGCGTCAGCCCGATGCCGATGAACAGCACCACCAGCGACAGACAGCCGAGCACCAGCCAGCGCAGGCGCATGCCCAGTCTGGGGCGCGGCTTTTCAGGAGTTTGTTGTTCGACCACGGCGCGCACGGCAGACCGCGCCCGCGCCAGCAGTTCGGCCATTTCGGCGCGCGGCACGGGATTTTCCAGGGACGGGGTCTCCAACGGCAACAGCAGCGCGGCCTGCCGCTCGTGGGCTTGCGCCGTCTGCGTCGTATCGCTGTCCCCGGATGCCTCGGTCGATGCTGGCGACGAAATTTCCGGCGCGGCGGCAGGCGCCGTGCTGATCGCCATTTCCAGGTCAGGCATGGCGATGCCGGTCTGTGCGACCGCCCCACCGCCATTGGCGACCAGCAATGGCCTTGCCTCCCCCGCCATCACCTCCGGCATGGCTTCCGCTCCCGTCAGGACGCGCACATTCTCTTCCAGCCGCGCGATAGCGGTGGCGTGCTCACGTGCGGCGGCCTCGGCCCGCGCTTCCAACGCCGCCAAAGCGCGCTCGAACACGCGAAGCCGGCGCTCCAACCAGGCGTCTGTCATGGCGGCTGCGGTTTGGACCGGGACGGGCTCGGCCTCTGGTCCCGCAGGCGGCCGCGCCTGGGGCGCGGGGGCCGGTTCAGATGCGGAGGCTTCCTCCAGGAGGGTCATCAACTCGGCGCGGCCGGAGAAATGGGTTCGGAAGACGTCGCGGTCCACGCCGGCCTCTTCGCACAGGGCGGCGATGGAGAATTTGGCGTGACCCTGTGCGATCAGGGATCTCGCAGTCTCCAACAGCCTTGTCTTGTCGTCCTTTTCCGTCTCTGCGCGCATGTCTTGCTGCCCCAGCCGGCGCCAGCCTAGTGCCCTCCCCGTTACGATAGATGTTCCACAATCGGAAAAATTCGAAATGATTTCCCCGCCCCTCGGGGAGCACGTGAACCGACCGTACCGAATTGGCATCGGCCGAATTGACAGGCGGGGAAGCCACGGTGATCCTTCCCGCACAAATTCCGGGAGAACCACCATGAAGAGCTTGCCCCGCGCCCTTGCCCTGGCCACCGTCCTAGCCGCGGGTTTCGCGCTGCCCGCCGCCGGGGCTCCGGCCCAGACATTCCAGACCGGTGCGGGGGTCGTCACCATCACACCCATCTATCACGCTGCCGCCGAGATCCAGGCGGGCGGCAGCCGCATCTATATCGACCCCGCGAAGCCTGCCAAGATCGACGGAATGCCGCCCGCCGACCTGATCCTGATCACCGACATCCACGGCGATCACATGGACCCCGCCGACATCGGCGCGCTGTCCAAACCAGATACGGTCATCATCGCGCCCGCGGCCGTGCAGAAGACCGTTACCGCCGCCCGGGTGCTGGGCAACGGCCAGTCGACCACGTGGCATGGATGGAAGATCACCGCGGTGCCAATGTACAATATGACCCACATGCAGCCTTCCGGTGCGCCCTATCATGAGAAGGGCCGCGGCAACGGCTATGTGCTGACCTATGGCGGCAAGAACTTCTATTTTGCCGGCGACACCGAAGGCACACCTGAAATGCGCGCGCTGAAGGATATCGACGTGGCCTTCATCCCGATGAACCTGCCCTACACCATGACACCCGAGGAAGCGGCCGACGCGGTGCGCGCCTTCCATCCCAAGGTGGCGATCCCCTATCACTACAAGGGCCAGGACATCACCAAGTTCCGCGACGCCCTGAAGGGCAGCGGCATCGAGGTGCGGCTGCTGAACTGGTACGAATAAGCCGGACGGGCAAGACAGCCTCAGAAATCGGTCCACAGCGAAGCGACGAGCCCGCTTTCCTGCAAGGCATTGGCGCCGGCGGGCGAGAAATAGCCTCCCACCTGAAACGAGGTGCGCGGCGACCAGCGCCAGACAAAGGATGCCTGCAGCTTGTGGGTACGAAACCGGATGTAAGGCGCACGCGCCGGGCCGCTGAACAGGTTGAAGCTTTGCAACATGATCATGCCGACCGGCGTCAGCCATAGTCCGGCGGTGAGATCCATCGCCGTCTCGTCCGGCCGGGGCGGAGTCAGCCAGCGCTGTGCCAACTCGGCATCAACAAAGCCTTCCTTGCCCGCCAGCTTGAAAGGCGCGCCATACAGAATGCGCATGCCGGCTGCCTGGCCACCCGCCTGCCCATTTTCCGACACTGAGAAATTGAAAGCACCCGCCGCACGCGCCGTGGCTTCCACCGACAGCACGTCGTAATCCGCAAGCAGGTCATCGCCCAGGTGATAGCGCGCGCCGGCTTCTACCGCGTTACTGATGGCGCTAAGGCGGCTGCCGGCATTCTTCAAATGGACATCGGCAGTCTCCGTGCGCAAGACCAGGGTCACGTGATCGTTCCAGCCATACTGCGTGTCGGTCTGCAAAAGTCCACGCTCGAACATGGTGGCGCCGCCCGGCATTTTGCCATCGCCGAAGCTGTGACGGGCGTCGGTGAAAATGGCACTCGAGATGACCTCCCAGCTTCCGTCCTTCCGCATCCAGGCTGCCGCCCGTGCGGGAAACGGCAGCAACAGCAGGATAGCAGCGATCAGGGAGCGCATGATCACTCTGCCACGACGCCATGCTCGGTCTTTTCCCAGAAGAAGGGCCGGGTAAAGAGCTGCCACAGTCCCCGATAGCCCGCGGCCGAGATCATCGCCCAGTAGGCCACCACGGTAAGGCCATAGGGCGCCAAGCTGTCCCAGCAACGCCTCCGTGGCGCCAGCACTGCCAGCCAAGTCAGAAGCAGGTTACTGACCAGAAGGCCTGAGCCGGGGATAAGCGCGCCGGGGGTCACTCCATCCCCGCCCCACAGCAAGGCCGCCAGGAACGCCAGCCAAAGCGGCGGCATGACCAGTGCAAACACCAGGGCGCCGCCGATGAACAGCTGGAAGGACAGAAAACCCGAAAGTCCCGTGCGCCGCGCCAGTGCCAGCGGATCACGCATATGCACCAGCCAGGTCTGCAGATAGCCTTTCATCCAGCGCGAGCGCTGGCGCAGCCATGGCCCAAGCCGCGTGGGCGCCTCCTCAAAGGTGGTGGAATCCAGCATCGATACGCCATAACCAAGCTGCGCCAGCCGAATGCCGATATCGGCGTCCTCTGTGACGTTGAATGCGTCCCAGCCGCCGATATGGCGCAGGATCGCCGTGCGGAAATGGTTGGACGTGCCCCCCAGCGGCATCGGCACCCCGATACGATCCAGCCCCGGCAGCAGCACGTCGAACCACAGGGCATAGTCCAGTGCGAACATGCGGGTAAGCGGTATTATGGCGCAAATGCCACAAGGGCGTGCCGCTGCCCAGAGATTCGGCAGAGCTCCCGAACTCGGTTAAAAGATCGGGATGCGAAGGGGTAGTTGGGCGCTCGTCGGGGCGGCGATACCGGAAATCCTCAAGTGGCTGGCGGATTGGCTTGCCGGCCGTGAACTTGATTCTTTTACAAACAATCCAGAGCGGTGGATGCACGGGGCTGCTGCAATGATAGCGCCCCATGCGGATTTTCTGACAGGTGTTTCGGTCGGCATGTTGATTGCGCTTATCATTGGTTATTGGGAGCGCATTATAGAAAGGCTGAATTATTGGCGCGTATGGATGGCCCATTTTATTTGGCTTATATGGAATTGCCGCC
>DASTRG010000105.1:0-7847 GCA_035761325.1 Rhizomicrobium sp.
TTGAATCCCGCGCCGATGAGCATGCCCGCATCGGGCCCGTTGGTCGCCGCCTTCCACAGGGTGTGGCCGTCCTTGACGGAGAGCGCCTGGAACCAGCCATTGGTGCCCATCTCGCCGCCGCTGGAGCCGACATAGACCTTGTCGCCCACCACGAAAGCCGACTGCGTGAGCGTAGTGCCGTTGGTCAGGTCGTCCAGCTTGACGCGCCACACCTGCCGGCCGGTCTGGGCATCGACCGCCACCGTGTTGTCGTCCAGCAGGTTGTAGATCAGCTTGCCGTCGCCATAGGCCCAGCCGCGCAGGACCTTGTCGCAGCATGCCTTGGTGATGGCGCGCACATCCGGCTTGGGTTCGAACACCCATTTGATCGGCGCGCCCGGCTTGGACAGGTCCAGCGCATAGGCGATGTTGGGGAAGGGCGTGACCAGGTACATGGTGCTGCCCACCACCAGCGGCGCGCCTTCATGGCCGTACATCTGCCCGTCGGAAAAGCTCCAGGCAATCTTCAGCCGGCTGACATTGTCCTTGTTGACCTGGGTGAGGGGGCTGAAGCGGGTGTTGGCATAGTCACGCGCCTGGCGTGTCCATTGCCCGGGTGGATCGTTGGGCGCCAGGTTCGCGGTCGCCCCGGTGATCGAGCCGTCGGGCGGCGCGTCCGCCGTGCTGGCGGGTAACGGTGTCAGCAGGATGGTACAGCCAATGACGACAGTGCCGTAGGATACGCACTTGCGACGCATGTCTTCCCCCTCTTTCCCTGTCCGGGTCCCCCGAAGGCCAGTCTTGCCGCGCAAGCCTAGGCCGGTGCCGAAGCACCCGCAATCGGCGTGAAATTGACGACGCTCCGGCCCGCGCCCTACAAATCACCCGACAAGGGAAAGGGTGCGGGATGGCGCGGTGGAAGCTTCTGGTATGTTGCAGCGCACTCTTCGTCGCGGTCGCCGCGGCGGCTGGTGCCGGCGAGATGATCCCGATTCCCGGCGATCCGGTGACGATCGATACCGGCCGGGTTTCGGGCACAGTTCTGGATAATGGCGTCAAAGCCTATCTGGGCGTGCCCTTCGCCGCCGCGCCGGTGCGCGAGCTGCGCTGGAAAGCACCCCAACCCAAAGAGCCCTGGAAAGGCATCTGGAATGCCGACACGCGGCTGACCAACTGCTACATCCCGCTGCGCGCCACCACGCTCAATCATTATTTCGGCGAGATCCGCTCCAGCGAGGATTGTCTCTACGCCAATATCTGGGTGCCGCCGGACGCCAAGGCGGGCGACAACCTGCCGGTGGTGGTCTGGATTCACGGCGGCGGCTTCCAGGAAGGCTCGATCAACTTCGAGGTCTATTACGGCCAGGCGCTGGCGAAGAAGGGCGTGGTGTTCGCCGCCATCGACTACCGCGTCAATGTCTTCGGCAACATGGCCCATCCCGAGCTCACGGCGGAATCAGGCCATGGCGCCAGCGGCAATTACGGGTTGATGGACCTGATTGCCGGGCTCCGTTGGCTCAAGCGCAATGCCGCCGCCTTCGGCGGCGATCCCGACAATGTCACCGTGCTGGGCCAGTCGGCGGGCGCGATGGCGGTCGACCTTCTGGCATCCTCGCCGCTGGCGAAGGCGTGCGTGGATATCCGCTCGCGGCCCGGCTGCCACAAGCTGTTCGACAAGATCATCGCCCTGTCGGGCGGCTATCACGGCGCGGCCGCGCCGCGGCTTGAAACCTTGAAGGAGACCGAGGCCAAGGGCGTCGCCCTGCAGCGGGCGATGCAGGCCAGGGACGTCGCCCAGATGCGTACCCGTCCCGCCGACGAGGTGTACGAGGTGGCCAAGACCAACCACATCACCTTCTCCGGTCCCACGCTGGACAATTATGTACTGACCGAAACGCCGGCCCAGGCATTTGCCGCCGGCCGCCAGATCGATGTGCCGACACTTTTGTCCTCTGTGGGTAACGACATCGGCAGCAAGACCGCGGTGACCGGCGCCACCACGCTGGCCGCCTACCAGGACGGCGCGCGCAAGCTTTACGCGGACGATGCGCCCGCCTTCCTGAAGCTGTTCCCCGCGAAGACCGACGCGGAGGCGGCGCGACAGGCCGCCAGGATCGCGCGCATGAGCGGCTTCAGCCTGGTGGCGCGCGACTGGGCGCGGGCGCAAGCCGAGAAAGGCAAGTCGCCGGTCTGGCTGGTACAGTACAACCATCCCCATCCCTATCCGCCCGGCGTGGTGATCACCGACATGGATGTGAAATCGGCGGGGGCCTACCACAATTCCGACCTGCCCTTCTGGTTCGGCACGCTGGATTCGCTCAACCTTTACCGTCACACCCGCGACTGGACGGCCTATGACGCCAGGCTGTCCGGCGTGATGCAGGATGTCGTCGTCGCCTTCGCCAGGACCGGCAACCCCGCCACCGCCGCCGCACCCATTCCCCGCTATGACCCGCGCAGGGAACAGCGGCTGGTCTTCGGCGATGAAAATTCCGGCAATGGGGGCGTGAGCGTCGAAGCCCTGAACCGGGAACAGATGGACTTCATCGAAAGCCATCCGGCCCGGCGCAACTAGGCCCAACCAACTGGTCCGGCGCATCGCGCTTGGCTATGCTGGCGGCAGGACGGCGGCCGCCGTGCCGCATCGAGGGAGCATCGCCATGACCGACCGCAGACAGTTCCTGGTTTCCGCCGCCGGCCTGATGGCCGCCGCTGCCACCCCCACATGGGCACAGGGACGACCGATCCCGCTGGGTCTGCAGCTCTATACGGTGCGCCAGGACCTTGCCAGGGACTATGACGGCACCATGCGCCAGCTCAGGGCCATCGGCATCCGCAATGTCCAGGCCAATCTGACCATGAGCGGCAAAAGCTCCGCCGACCAGAAAAAGCTTTACGACTCGCTGGGCATTTCCTGGAAGAGTATCCATGCCGGCGGCGACGCCCTGCGCGGCAACATCCAGCCCACCATCGACGAGGCGGCAAAGGTCGGCATCACCAACATCACCTGTTCCTTCCCGCTGTTTCCCATCGATCGCGCAAAGATCATGGCGGGCCCCACCCTCGACGACTGGAAGCGCAACGCCGAAACCTTCAACAAATGCGGCCAGGCCTGCAAGGCGGCGGGAATGACCTTCGGCTATCACAACCACAATCTGGAATTCCGCAAGATCGGCGCCGTGGTGCCCTATGACCTGCTGCTGAAGCAGACCGATCCCTCCCTGGTGCTTATGGAAATGGACATCGGCTGGGTGGTGGCCGGCGGCGCCGATCCGGCGGCCTATCTGACCAAATATCCCACGCGCTTCCATTCCCTGCACATCAAGGACCTGAAGAACCAGGGCATTCCCAACACAAACATGAAAATGACCAGCGCCATCATCGGGCAGGGGATCATCGACTGGAAAAAGCTGATCCCGGTGATCCACAAAACCAGCGTGGAGCACGCGTTCCTGGAGATCGAGGAGCCCTATGTGCCCTCACCCATGGGCATGGTGAAGGCCAGCTTCGAGTATCTGCACGGGAAAGTCTGACCCCTCCAGCCTTCGCAACTTGCCAGGGGCGGTTCACTTTGTGAGCCGCCCCTTCGCGTTGCTGCGGCCGCCTTTCCCTCCTGTGTGCTGATGCGCACGAGGGAGAGGCGGACCTGGGCGGGTCTAGACCTTTACAGAATAGAGGCTGTGATGGGCCAGGATGAACAGCGTGTGCCCGTCGGCGCCGCCGAACAGGATCTGCAACGGCCGTTCGGGCACATCGATGCGGCCGATCTGCCTTCCATCCGGCGCGTAAACGAAGATCTGTCCGTTGGCCACATAGACCTTGCCGTCCGGCCCCACGGCCACGCCTTCGCCGCCCCGGTTCGCAAAGACCTTCAGGTCGCTCAGCGTACCGTCGGGATTGACCAGGCCGCTATAGGTCTTGTCCTCCGACTCGTTGCTGACGAAAACGCGGCTTCCCACCTTCGCCGTGACAAAGCCATAGCTTTGCAGGTCGTCGGAGAAGCGGTAGCCCAGATGGTCCGCCGGGCCCTGCTGGAACACCCGCGCCTGGCGCAGCACCAGGCTGCCGTCGGGCGAAACATACTCCTTCGCCGTGGGCGCGGCCCTGTCGCGGATGAACATCTCGCCCAGGGTGGTATAGCGCCAGGTCTTCAGGTCCAGCTGGTCCCTGAACTCGCCATTGCCCCAATAGTTCACCGGCAGGGCGATGGTGGCGCCCGCATGGGCGGTGGCGGCGGTGGCCGCAATCAGCGTCAGCTCGGTCGCGGGCGATCCGGGCCTGAATCTGTAGACCGTGCCGTTTCTGCCATAGGATGACAGCACGATCAGGTTGCCGCTGCTGTCGAAGGTCAGGTTCACCGGATCCAGCGGATTGTCGCGTTCGACCGACAGACCCTCATCCTTCGACCAGCCATAGATGCGCTGCTGGCGATGATCGACGAAATAGAGCTTGCCGTGCGCGTCCACGGCCGCGCCGGAGATGGAGAAGAATCCGCCCTCCAGCTTCTGCACGGGGTTGCCCATGTCGCTGACCTTGGGCGCGGGCGGATCGGCGGGAATATCAAGCACCGCGAACTCGCGCTCGCGCACCTGGATATGGTGCGTCATGTCGATGATGGCGTTCTCGAACGGGAACTTGTTGGCGCGCAGATAGGTGGTGCAGCCGTTTTCGTCGCAGGTGCCCAGCCCGCTTTCCGCATTCACATGGACATTGCGCAAGCGGATGTCGCTGGAATTGTAGATTTTGACCGCCGCGTCCACCGGCGCCCAGGTCCGCGTCACGCGATAGGCGTGATAGTTGGCGATGGTGATGTTTTTGGAATTTGCGATCTCAAGCGAGTTGGCGTCGGGGCCCTCGCCGCCTTCCTCCTCGGTCTGGGGAGCATAGAAATCCCAGTTCTGGACCCGGTTCAGCTTGAACTCGGTGCGGACGTGATGCTCGGCCGACAGCTCATACACCTTGCCCGGCGTGGTGGTGTCGGAAACATACATTCCGGCCTGGGCATAGGTATCCACCGTCCACAGGTTGGTGAAGGTGCCGCCGCCGCCGTTCGTCACCCACAGTGACGGATACTGGCCGTCCCAGCGCTTGTGCGGGTCCTGGTCGCCGGTGGAATTGGCGTTGTAGGGGCTCCAGCGGCTGCCGTCGGGATTGTTCGTGCCGTGGCCGCCCAGGAAGCGCACATCGTCCAGCAGCGAATTGGCACCCGACTGCCACAGCATCTCCACCGCGCGGTTGTTGATGCCGAAGGTGTAAAGGCCGATGCCGCTGACGATATTGTCGCCGCCTTTCGGCGTTTCCATCAGCGCGCGCGGCGCGCCCACGCCCTGAAAGCCGGGCGTATTGTCCGGCAGGTCGAACTGGGTGATCGACGGGTGCAGGCCCACGATCACCGTGTCGGGCTTCAGCCGGATCGTGTCGTGCACGATGTAACGGCCAGAGGGGATATAGAGCACGCGCGTGGTGTCGATGGCGTGCTGGATGGCAGCCGTATCGTCGGCCTTGCCATCGCCTTTCACACCCAGCGTGTGGATATTGACCCACTGGCTGGTCGGCGGCAGCGGCCGGATCGCCGGCGGCAGCGGCGCGGGCAGCGACGCCAGCGGCACGGCCTCGAACCGGGTGCCGGTTTCGCCCATCTCGCCGGGTGATTTCAGGATCAGGCCGTGGTTGAGGTTCTTCACCTCATAGACACCGCCATGTCCCAGCGTCTTGCCGCTCTCGCGGAAACGGGCAAATACGGGGGTGTTCGCCGCCACCGCGTTCTCCACGCCGATCTGGGTATAGGCGTTGTTCTGCGCGCTGATGACGATCGCCGCCTTCGATACATTCTCGAAGCGGCTGTTCTTGACCCACAGCCAGTCGGAATATTCGGGATCGATGTCTATGGCGACCGGCACGTTGCGGAAGCTGGTGTTCACCAGGGTCAGCGAGGCTTCATGTTCGCGGATTGCCGCCTCGCGCTGGCCCTCGAACCGGCTGTCGATCAGGGTGAACTGCCAGGCGGGCGAAGGCTTTTCGGTGATGATGCCATAGCGGCCGCCGAAGAAGCGCAGGTCCTCGGCCTCGTTGGCAACCTGGTGGATGCCGGCCAAGCCGGAGCCGATATGGAAATCAATATGGCTCAGATAGTCATGTTGGGCGCCATGGAAGCGGATGCCCACCGCGGCTTCATTGCCCTTGCCGATCTCGAAATCGATATTGGACAGCGCCGAATAGAAGGTACCGGGATTGGCGTCACCGATCTTGTCGTTGGGGGGCACGCTGTCCGGCGGCGGGAAGGGCACCTTGAAGGCGGGCCGGTCCGGCCGGGCCGGAAAGGCGCCGGGGCGGAAGCCGGCGAAGATCACCATCGCGCCAATGCCTTTCTGGAAACCGGGCGTGTGGTCGCCCAGCACGAAGACCGGGCGCTTTTCACCCCAGCCAATCACGCGTACCGCCGGCCACACATAGATGGTGTGGGTGATGCGGTAACGGCCCTCGGGAATGAAGACGATGCCCTCGTTGCGGTCCTGGCTGGCCTTGTCGATGGCGGCCTGGATGGCGGCGGTGTCGTCGGCCTTGCCGTCGGCCTTGGCGCCGGTCAGATAGACGGCGCGCGGATCGTCCAGCCGGGTGGTGTAAGCGGAGGTTCCGGCTATTGCCTGCGCGCCGGCGGTCCCCGTTGCGGCGAAGGCGGCAAAGACGGCGGCGAGCAGCTTGAATTTCATGACAATGCGTCCCTGGAATTCCCCTTGGCTGTCCGAAATCGCGGTCGGCTCCGCCAAGCCCGATGGATAGCACAGATGGCCGTTAGCGATACCGCCCGTTCCGCATTTTCCGGGGAAAAGTCCCGGTTTGCCTGACAGTCTGATGACAGACCGGCAATGTCGCGCCGGCGGTTTTTGCGGCGCCGGCAGATGGTTGCCGCGACAACGCCGGGGCAGCCTTTCGCTCCGGTCTTCGTGCTGCCCGGCCGGATGCGCCCCGATGGGGCGGCGGGCTTGCCTGCACCGGCGGCTTGCAAACAATACCGTATACGGACGATATGGGCGTCATTCCCCTCGCCGCCATGGCGGGGTGCGAATGCCGGGGTCCCGGGCCCAGGCCGCTGCGTCGCAGCGCATGAAATTGGCGCGTCGGGCCTTCCCCAGACACGCCTTCGCTGTATACAGTCATCCCGAATTCGCCAGGAACCCGCCAGAACGGTCCGGCATTTCGGGGAGGCATTCGTGAAAAGCACATTGATATCAGCCGCTGCGATTTCAGCCGCCGCCTTGGTCCTGGCCGGCACCGCGCCGGCCTTTTCTCAGTCCCCGGCCACGGCGACCGCGCCCGAACTCGATTATCAGCCCGTCCCCGGCATGTTCGAGGCGCCGCCCGGCGATACGCTGGGCGAGATGCAGGGCGTGGCCACCAATTCAAAGGGCGATGTCTTCGCCTTCTTTCGCGGGCCACGCACGCGGCTGTGGGAGTTCAACCCGCAAGGCAAGTTCATCAAGGAAATCGGCAAAGGCTTCTATGGCTTCCAGTTCGCCCATTCGGTGCGCGTCGATCGTCACGACAATATCTGGACGGTGGACGAGGGCACCAATGTGGTGACCAAGTTCGATCCCACCGGCACAAAGGTGCTGATGGTGCTCGGTCACCGCCCCGACGCCGCCGAAGGTCCTGTCGCCACCCCCAAGGGTCCGCTGCCGCCGGACGAGAAATACACGTTCTGCCGGCCTACCGACGTGGCCTTCGATATGCAGGACAACATCTTCGTCTCCGACGGCTACTGCAACAACCGGGTGGTGAAGTACGACAGGAACGGCCGCTTCCTGGCCGAGGTCGGCAGCGAGAAAAAGGGCAGCGGGGTGAATGAGTTCAACCTGCCGCACGGGATT